>CAJXQE010000312.1 GCA_913058215.1 uncultured Verrucomicrobiales bacterium | reverse complement strand
CTACACTATCCTCTTCGTCGGCAGCGTCAGATGTGTATAAGAGACAGGGCTTATGATGCGGAAGGGCGTTGGCGAAACGGTCCCTTACACGGGTTTGTCTATTTGATAGAAAATGTCGACGGGAAATACACTGACAATCCGGTAAAAATCACTGCGGCAGGAAGCGAGATCGACGTATACGGCTGGCCGTCACCGAACTTTTCGGATTTTGACGGGGATGGAGATCTTGATCTCCTGTGTGGGGAGTTTCTGGATGGCTTTACCTATTTTCAAAATATTGGGACAAGGTCGAAGCCGGATTACGCAACAGGTCTGAAGCTTAAAGGTTCCGACGGGAACCCTTTGGTGATGGATTTGCAAATGATCACTCCGACTGCGTTTGACTGGGATGGTGATGGTGATTTCGATTTGATCACGGGTGACGAGGACGGGCGTGTGGCTCTTGTTGAAAATGTTTCAGAAACTGGTGGAGAGCTGACATTCCATCAACCTGTCTACTTCCAACAGGAAGCGGATACCTTGAAATATGGAGCTCTGGCAACGCCGTTCGCCCACGATTGGGATGGTGATGGCGACGAAGATATCCTTTGCGGGAACACGGCAGGTTATGTGGGCTTCTTTGAAAACCTGGGCTCCGGCGATTCCGGACTGCCCAAATGGGCGGCTCCAAAGAACCTTCAAGTTAACGGAAAAGATTTTCGTATTTTGGCAGGGCCGAATGGTTCGATTCAGGGCCCCGCGGAAGCGAAGTGGGGATACACGACTTTGTCTGTTGCTGACTGGAATGCGGACGGTTCTGATGACGTCGTAGTGAATTCGATCTGGCCGAAGCTGACGCTTCTGGAAAAGACAGGAAAGAATGAGCTGATCACGATGAAACACAAGCCTCTCGATTTCTGGAGTGAAGAAGCTCCACCGAAGTTTTATTGGTGGCAGACGAAGGCGGAGAGTTTGCAAACTCAGTGGCGGACAACCCCGATGGCGACTGATTTTGATCAGGATGGAAAGATGGATTTGGTCATCCTGGACCAGGAAGGATATTTGAGTCTTCAATCGAGAAAGCTGAAGGAAGGGGATAAGGGGCGTATTTTTGTTGATGAAGATAATCAGCCATGGCGTTTCAATAAGCAGACGGCGGGACGCAGCGGCAGGGTGAAGTTGGTTGTTGCCGACTGGGATGGTGACGGTCGGGATGACGTGATCGTGAACAGTGAAAACGCCACCTGGTATCGCAATTGCGAAGAGCGGGACGGAAAAGTGGTTCTTAAGAAAATTGGGAACCTCGCGAAGCGCAACGTGGCGGGACATACCTCGAGCCCATCGGTTTGTGATTTTGATAAAGATGGAAAACTTGATCTTCTCGTCGGCTCCGAAAATGGCAGGATCTACCATATCGCTCACGATGACTGCGTACAGTTTTCTGCTGAAGATTTGAAGGCCCGGGAAGCTAAGGCTCCAGCAAAGCCGCGCTTTCCCGGATTTGTCAGTGAGGAATTCATCTACAGCAAGGCGTCATTCCCTCAGTGCCATGCTTCGACGCTTTGCGAGACTCCGCGTGGCCTGGTTGCTGCCTGGTTTGGCGGAACGAAAGAGAAGGATCCGGATGTTGGAATCTGGTCGAGCTACAACGACGGGGCTGGGTGGACAGCACCAAAAGAATGGGCCAACGGGGTTCAATATGAAGGAAAGCGTCATCCGACATGGAACCCTGTCCTTTTCCAGCCTCCGGGCGATGGACCGACGATGTTGTTTTTCAAAGTTGGACCGAACCCGGCTGAGTGGTGGGGCGAAATGATGCTTAGTTACGATTCCGGCCGCTCTTTTCGCGATCGCCGCCGTTTGCCTGAGGGAATCGACGGCCCGGTGCGTTGCAAACCGGTGATGTTGGATGGCGGGACCCTGCTGGCGGGATCCTCCACCGAATATGATGGATGGACTCTGCATTTTGAAATGACCGACGATCTGGGCCAGAGCTGGCGTCGGGTAGGTCCAATCAATGATGCTTCAAAATTCAATGCGATTCAGCCAACAATCCTTCAGCATAAGGGTGGAAAGCTGCAGGTTCTCTGTCGCACAAAGGAATCGGTGATTGTGTCCAGTTTCTCGGAGGACCAGGGGAAAACCTGGTCGAAACTGAAAGCTCTTGATATGCCGAATCCCAACTCAGGGATCGAAGTGGTGACGCTGAATGACGGAAGGTTCCTGATGATTTACAATCATCTCGGTTCCGGGAAAACAGGATGGGGTCGTCGGGGGATGTTGAATCTGGCGATGAGCGAAGATGGTATTCAATGGAAAGCCGTGGCTATTCTTGAGAAAGAAGAAAAAGGTGAGTTTTCCTATCCGGCGATCATTCAAACAAAGGATGGACTCGTTCACATGACCTACACCTGGAAGCGCCAGAAGGTGAAACACATGGTGGTTGATCCCGGGAAGCTGACGGTTGGGAAACTCCTGAGTAAAGAGAATTGGCCGGAAGATTGAGCTGAACTGTTTGAATTAATCAAAGTCAAAGGGGAGCGGTCTTTTTTCATCAGAAGATCGCTCGGCAGTTTCCATCGCAGCGAAGGCACGCGCGGCTTCTAATGGCGTAATGACATCGGGAGATTTTCCTTCTCTGACGCAGTCGGCGAAGTAGCCCAGCTCGTTGGAAAGTGCACCGATCTGTTTGCCGTGCTGATTAGGCCAGTAGACGGTGTCAGACATTTTTGAGCCCTTGCTGTCGAGAATTGAGAGTCCTGTGTTGGCCGCGTCGATGGATATGGTTCCCTCTGTTCCGATGACTTCGAAACGGGCATCAATGGTCGTTGGGGTGTTTTCAGGGAGGCACCAGATCGTTTCCACGACTCCAACGGCGTCATCTCCAAAATGAAGCATCGCCCATCCCAGATCCGGATAGGTGAAATTCTCTACCCTGACATTCCTGCCATATATTTCAGTTGGCGAGCGATCCATAAACCAAAGCATGAGGTCAGCGTCGTGGATCCCGTCTCCAATCAGTGGGGAAACTTTGTCGAGGCGGATACTGCCGGGCGCCTTCGGTAGATTCCGCCGGGCATGCATGGAAACGATTCGGCCGATTCTCCCGGATTTGATCGCTTCTTTTGCCAGGGTGACTCTCGGGTCGAACCGACAGATGTGCCCGACCATGAGAAATCCCTCTGAGGATTCAGCCAATTCTGCAAGCTTGCGGCATTCTTCGCTGGATGAGGCCATCGGCTTCTCAAGGAAGACGTGTTTGCCACTGGCAAGGGCGGCTGTTGCGACTTCGTAGTGATCTCTCCAATGGGTGGTAATACTGATAATGTCGACTTGAGAATCGGCGATCAGATCGTGGTAATCGCTGTAGGAATTTTCGACACCGAACTCTGCTTTCGCCGCCGAGAGTCTTTCCGGGTTCCGGTTGGCGATGGCAACAAGGTCGCTTCCCGGAAGGTCGCGAATTGCCCGGGCATGGACCGAACCAAATCGGCCAACGCCGATGATTCCCCATCGTATTGATGTGTTCATGGACAAATACGGACGGCTACGGTTTCCAAAGGGGGACGCCCAGAAATTTACTAATAGCCGGTGGAAGTCTGTGGCTTCGTTTGCTGCCCTTCACCGGAAAACTGTTTGATGGTCTCGATCAGAGTCTGCCCGCTCTGGCTGGGTTTGATCTTTCTTTCGAAGAGGATCTGCGGAAGATGGGTGCGGTAGTAAACCTCATTGTTCTTCTTTGCAGGAAGAATCCCGCCTCCTTTGAACGCTGCTCCGGCAAAGAGACCACCTGAATTGGAATACACCAGAATAGGAGCGTTGATAGTGGACGAGTCGATGGCAGCACCTCCGTCAGCAGGTCCAACGGCAGCTTCGACATCGACACCAATGTTGAAATTTCCTCCCATGAGCGGCTTGAGGCCAGCGTCATTCATTAGGAGTAAAATCATATCTGATTCCTGGGCACCGAACTGGAGTCCATAGCTTCCCTCCGCCGAGGAGATGAAGGCAGGGGCGCTCCACTGCCTTGTCTTTTCGTCTCGAACAAGGGCAACACCATTTCCGGCTTCCCCACCGATGCCGAGACCGGCTTTGACCTTGTGCAAAATAATGATTCCACGAGCCTGATTGAGCAATGAGGCAGGAATTCGCTTTTTCGGATCGGCCTGCATTGCCGCAAGGCGATCTGCTGATTTGAGAATCCGTTCGTCCAGCTTGGCCGGGTTTTTTTTGAATGGCCCGGCTTCCAAACCGGGGGTGAACAAGCTTGTGAGTACAAGCAGAGCAGACAGGGCGAGAATTCTCTTCATGTATAATTTTACGCCATTTCGGAGGAGTATTCTTTCAAAAACTTGAGAAATACTCCTCCTCTGTTCTCACAGAAAGGCCCGCTGGATGGAATTATAGGAAAGAGAATGGGCTTGATAAGCAAGTCTACCGGCCTCCACCACTGCTCAAGCGTTGCAAGATCGATCGTAGAATATCCGCGCCCTGTTGGTTGCCGCCGCTGTAGTTTTGGCGATAAGATGGATTGTAGTTGTCTCCACGGGAAGAATTCGACGGCGGTTGTTGATAGCGCTGAACAGTTGCCGGCTTTTGCGGCTTTTGATTCCGCTGAACAGGCTTTTGATACCGCTGAAAGGGTGCCGGCTTTTGCGTCTTTTGACCGTGTTGATGGTTATGCCTGTGGGACTGCTCTTGTCTCATTCTCAGAATACGAGCATTGGATGATGTCCTCATGGCATGAAGAGTATTATTCAAGGCATCGAGGTCTCGATGAACATGGCCGGTTTTTCCTTTCACGCTAAGGCCGGATCTGCCTCTCTCGACCCGGTCGACCAGTTCGTGAAGTTCATGAACGGTCTTGTCGAGTTGGTCGATATCGTTGCTGACATGGCCAACAGATTTGGGGGATTCAAACGTGCGTGGATCGTGGGTGAGGCCATGGATGTGCGTGGTTGATCTCTCGACTTGACGGAGGCAGGCCATCAAAGATTGGAATTGAGGCGTCCTGTTGAAATGAGTTCCAAATTCCTGTCGAAGCGACGCGACTGATTTTTCCAAAACGTGGGTTTGTTGAATCAAACTTTCTCTCGACCCGGCATTGGAGGAGATCGTGGAAATCGATAAACACACAGCGATCGCTGCAATGATACTTTTGCTTTGTTTTTTCATGGGGATAAGGGGTTACTTAAGGGGTAGACGAAAAGGGAAATGCTTTTAGGCGAAAAAGACAACGAAAATCGGAGGAGGTTTGGTGGCCGGGATTTCCCCATTTGTAATTTTTCCCGTCGACGGTAGTGAAAGGTTCTCGCATCCATTGAAGTTTTCTCATGAATAAGTCATCCTATCTCTCCCCCTGGATCTGGCTTGTGTATTTCATACTCTTTGCCGGGGCTATTCCCTGGTATTGGAATGCTGAAGATATGGTCTTGTGGTTTGGCTTTCCCAGGTGGGTGGTGGTCTCGGTCGCCGGCTCTGCAGTGATCTCCTGCTTCACCGCCTGGCTTTTGATGACAAGGTGGCCGACAGAGGAGGATGAGGAATGAACGGGATTTTTTCTGACGGATTGCCCTTCGGTGGAGGCGCGCTTGCCTTCATTCTCCTGTATTTGCTTTCTCTCATAGGTGTGGGGATTCTTGGTCGTCGCGCCAGCAAGGAGAATTCGATGCGGGATTTCTATCTGGGTGGCCAGGGGGTTGGTTTTCTGATTCTCTGGCTGACTCTGTTTGCCACACAATACAGTGGGAACACGATTATCGGATTTACCGGCAAGGCCTCTCAGATCGGGTTTGCCTGGATTACTTCGGTTCAGTTCATGACCATGATCGTGGTCGGCTACCTGCTGTTCGCGCCGAAACTCCACCGCCTCTCCCGAAAGTATTCTTTTATTACGCCAACGGATTTTCTCACGCACCGTTTTAACAATCGGCCGCTCAGTGTTTTGGCAACGGTCGTCATGGTTGCTGCCCTTGGAAATTTCTTTCTCGCGCAGCTTACGGCGATGGGGCGAGCGGTAGAGGGGCTCACGTCGGTCGATCCAGAAACAGCGTTTATGTGGGGGGTGATCCTTCTTGCGGGAATTATGCTGGTCTACGAAACTCTGGGAGGCTTTCGCGCAGTGGCTTGGACGGATGTGATTCAAGGGGGAATTCTCGCGATCGGGTTCGCGATATTACTTGTCTTGGTATTCACCCGCTTTGGATCTCCTGAAGAAACGACACGGAAGCTGCTGGAGAATTCCCCGGAACTGGCTCTTCCGCCAAAAGGGGCGTTGTTAAAAGGCTGGATCAATTACATTTTTCTGCTGGGAATTGGAGCAGCCCTGTATCCCCAGGCAATTCAGCGAATTTATGCGGCAAAATCAGAAAGGGCCCTGCGCCGTGGTCTCGCGGCGATGTCATTCATGCCTTTGTGTTCGGCTCTCGTCGCCACGCTGGTTGGGGTCACGGTTGCAGCCCATCTTCCTGGCGAACTGGTGGGGGGAAGTTCAGACACGGCCCTGACGGTGATGCTTCGTCAGATCCAGGGGGGCAGTGTATTCGGCTACTGTCTCGTTGTGGTGATATTTTCGGCGATTCTCGGAGCGATCATGTCCACGGGGGACTCTGCGTTGCTTTCCATATCGAGCATGCTGACAAAGGATATCTATGCAGGCCTGATTCGGCCCGGGGCCAGCGAAGCATCACTCACCAGACTTGGCAAAACGATATCGGCTGTCCTTGTCATTGTTCTTGCCTGGCTGGCAATTTATCTGAACGGGTTCGGAGAAAAAATTACTCTCGTTCAACTACTGGGGATGAAATTCGAAATGCTGATCCAGCTGGCTCCTGCGTTTATGATTGGGATTCACTGGAAGAGAATGCAGGGATGGCCCGTCTTTGCCGGTGTGACAGTAGGGCTCATCTTTTCTCTGAGTTTCTTCTGGATTGGACGAGATGCCGGCGGAATCGCAGGATGGGTTAAAAACTCCGGATTCAGTCCAGGGCTGTTCGGCCTGGTCCTGAATATTGCGATTGCTGTGAGCGGCTCTCTGATTAGCAGAAAGATTCCAGTCACAGCAATGAAGCACTCAGAAGGAGGCTAATCTATCAAGGTTGCTACCGGCGACGAACCCGGCCTCTTACGATGAAGGTCCGGACCGGAGTTGTCGGATCGTTCGTTGCTACAATAATTCTTGTTCGAACACTTTTTCTTCGTGACCGGGGATTGAATTGAATGGTAAAGGCAGAACTGCCACCTGCTGCCGTAAAAACAGGTGGCTTTCTTTTAACTGAAAAACTTCTTCCTCTCGCGGCAACGGCGTTAACAATAAGGGCCCCGCCGCTGAGGTTTGCCAAGTGGTAGCTTTTGTTGCTTGAACGACCTTGGCGTGTTACTCCGAATAAGGTGTTGTCTGCCCGGGAAGGGCTGGAATCGGCGTTAGGGATTTCTATTCCACGCCCCAGAACATTCAATTCCGGATCGCCGAAAGTGAGGTCCAGATGTGGCTGAATCCAAGATGTTCCGTAGGTGGAAACGCGTGCGTAGATTCCGGGTTCACCCCTTTGGGCGCATCCATTCCCGAAACTGACAACTCCTACAAGAACAGGGTTTCCTCCATTCGTAGCGAAGAGAGGTCCTCCGCTGTCACCCTGACAGGAATCTTTTGAACCGTCGCCTTTTCCAGCTGGCAAATGAGGGCCTCGAACAAGATCGCCGAAATAGGCTCGGTTGGCTCTGCCGAAATTGAAGATATTTACATCCGCTTCCTTCAGAATATCCGGAAAACCGCTACCGTTCCTTCGCGTTGCACCCCAACCGATCACCCGAACCAACGCGTCGTCAGCGGTGTGGGTTCCATCAACTGCGATATCGATGGGGGTGATAGTGTTCACGGGTGTATCGAGAAATAGAAGTGCGACATCATTGTAGAGAGTCCCGAACTGGTCTTCGCGAAAGTTGGGATGGACTACGATTTTCGAAATAGAGCGCTGAATGCCATTGGTGGTATCGGTCAAATCGTGGAGATTGATCCAGCAGTCATATTTTCCCGGACCGACAGTCTGCCCCTGGCCGTTTGTGACACAATGAGCAGCGGTTAAAACCCAGCGCTCTCCAATGAGAGACCCACCACAAATTTGTCCACTGGCTGGAGATCGTCCTTTATCAACCAAAGCAACCATCCAGGGATAATCTCCCGGGGTGGCGTCGTTCCCTCCGATAATACTTTCCTGTGCGGAAGCTTTCGGGAGAAAACTGGTTATGAAGAGAGAGACAATCGTTAGGACGATAGCCCCGCGGTAATGAGAAGGAGGATTCATAGGCAAGGGGATTGAGGATGGGTTGGAAATTCAGAGAATAGAGAAAAATGGCGCGAATGAAAATGAAAAACGATTGATAAATTCTGCCGGATGGCGAACAAAGAGGGAGCTAGAATTTTTAGAATTGAAAAGATGAGTGATACAAGTGCCGCCGCCGCCCAGACTGTAACCACTTCAACCGGAGCTGAAATTCCTTCCGTCGGGTTGGGGACCTGGAAGATTCCCGACGAAGTTTTACCCGGCTTGGTGAAAGACGCTGTCTCGGTTGGTTATCGACATTTTGACTGTGCCTGTGATTACGGAAATGAGGAAGCGGTGGGGAAGGGAATCGCTGATACCATCAGTTCCGGTTTGTGCAGCCGCAATGACCTCTGGATCACTTCCAAGCTTTGGAACACCTATCACGAGCCGCAACATGTCCGGGCAGCCTGTGAAAAATCCCTCAGTGATCTCGGTCTGGACGAGCTTGATCTTTATTTGGTTCACTTTCCGGTGACCCTCGCATACATCCCCATTGAGGAAAGATATCCACCCGGTTGGCTTTACGACCCCGAGTCAGCGAGTCCTGCGATGAAGCACATCGACGTTCCCTATGCCGATACATGGGGCGCGATGGAGGAACTGGTTGAAGCCGGGCTGGTGAAGAATATCGGAGTGTGTAATCTGAGCACCTCGCTCTTGCGTGACGTTCTCGCCGGTTGCAGAATTCGCCCGTCCGTCCAACAGGTGGAAATGCACCCCTACCTTACTCAGCAGAATCTATTGCGTTATTGTCAGGAACAGGAAATTGCTGTAACCGCGTTTTCACCATTCGGAGCGAGCTCTTATGTTCCTCTCGATATGGCCGGAGCGAATGAGTCAGTTCTGGATGACGCTGTCGTTCAGGATATTGGTGCGGCACACGGAAAAACTCCGGGACAAGTCGTTCTTCGCTGGGCTAATCAACGGGGGACTGTTGCCATTCCTAAAACGCAGACTCTTGACCCTGTCTCTTATACACATCTCCGAGCCCACGAGACCGAGGCTGA
>CAJXQE010000311.1 GCA_913058215.1 uncultured Verrucomicrobiales bacterium | reverse complement strand
CACTATCCTCTTCGTCGGCAGCGTCAGATGTGTATAAGAGACAGATAACATGCCGAGCCCAATATCAGGTTCGCTCCCTCCCACTCGCCCGCCACCATACTTGCCAGGTATCGGAGCGCCTCCGGAAAACATGATTGAGCACCCAACAGGGATGAACATAAAGAGAAGCATAAAAAGAATAGTGTAGGCACAGCCGCCAATTTTGAGCCTCATAGGATATATTTTTAGAAATTAATGGTTATACCAATTATTAAGTCCAGGTAACCTGTTCCGAGGCAACGTCGAGAAAAAAAGGGGGGAATTCATATCTGGAAAGACAATATGAAGGAGGCAATAAATCCACCAAGGGGCGCTAGCTTCGGTTTGCTCATGTCGTCTATAACTGAAAAAAGTGTTTGATCAGCAATACTAGCCTCTACGAGCAATCGCGGCGCTGCCGATTCCTGCTGAAGATTAGGAAAACCAGCTAGAATAGGTCAAGAAAAAACAACCGGATTCGGACGGGCCTAGTTTGGACATTTCCGGGGTTTAACAAAAAAGGTCGGCTTCCCTCCCTTCTGAGTTGTATCTTTCTCCACCTTTTCAAACATTGTCGAATATCGCTCACAAAGAGTTTCCAATTCTCCCCTCTGGAATCCATGATTGTTCGTAAGGGTCCCTTGAGTTACTCCGGTTGATCGGTCGTATTTTGGTCGCGATATAACCTCCTTTAATTGAGCGGCTCTCGCATTCTCCTTTTCCTCGCGGGCGGGCGCTACCAATCTCAAGGCTTCCTTTGAAAACCATTTCATTATCCTGATTGCCTTCTCTGCGATCTCCCGGCTCAATGGTGCTTCAATTGCATTCAATCCGTATTCCGCCATGTGAAGGTTGAGAGCGATTCGCCAGGCGTTCTCTCCCCACTTGCCCGCTATGGTCGGAATATCGGAATAGGTAGAAATCTGTAAATCTACGCAACTGTTCTGATAGTCCCTCAATAGCTTTTCCGCTTCGGGTGACGGTTCCACGATTTGGAGTTCTCCATCTTCCTTGCATCGAAATGACGTTAGCAGAGTTTTCACCAACTTTTCCCATTCGCTCTCAACCTCTACAGGAAAGCAATCTTTCCGCTCTGAAAATCTCAATGGAGTTGCTCCCGAATTGCAGACCAGTAATCGTTGAAAGAACCCTGAACTAAACGTCTCAACATTCCCTGACAATGAAGTGAGTTTGTCTGGCTGAACAAACCACGTTGCACTTAGCCAAGGCGCATCAATCACAAGGTTTTCTTTATCGGTCACTCTGTCGAATGCGTAAGGGTTTCCAGTCCACGCTTGGATGAAGAAACCGTCATCGGCATTACTGCCCTTGTTGTGCTTCCCTTCAATCGTCTCCATGATGATTCTGGCGTCATCACTCATTGAGGAAAGGCTTGTCCCGTGCTGCCGGGCCATCAATCGAATCATGGCCGGACTGGTCGAATCTCCACAGAAAAGCCGCGGAGGGTCGAGTTTGAATTTTATCTCATTCAGCCGCGTCTCTATTTCTACCAGCGATTCAGAATCTCCCTGCTCTCCCTTGCCTCTTGTTACGCTATTCAGAATTCTCTTTTTCTTCGCCTCTAAAAGGTCGGCTTCAGATTTAAGCCCAGGATAGACTTCTTTCGTAAACGCATCTCTCGCGGCACTCCCAAAATCAAAGAAAGGCTTCGTGATTCTCTTAAATGGGATAGATTTCCCGCTTGAGCTTTCCGCCCCGGCGAGAAGAAATAGATTCGCGCCTGTGGTATCGCCCATTGAGGTGGACCGGATCCTAACGAAAGGACCGATTGCCGCCGACAGGGTACCCAAACAGCAAATACTTGGGAGGGCGAACGGCATCCTCCCTTCAGTCATTTTCACGAAACCGCTGACTAAAAGTTGAGCAATGCGCGGCAAATTCTCCGTTGGAAATGGTGTCCTTTCGTTTTCAAATATTTCTCCCTCCCCATCTGATTTACCTGATTTACCTGAAATACCCCCTGTTTCGGAGGGGTTAATCAGTTTATCAGGTTTATCAGTCCGGCTCCCCTTTTCATTTCGGATATTCTCTTTCGCAGTTTCAAACGCGTTTCTCAGGCCAGTTTTAAAGGTCTTAAATCCTGCTTTCAAAAGCCAGTCCTGAGGGTCTTCAAACTGCTTCGCAATGTCCACGCGCTGAACTGGCCAACGGTTTTGATCTTCTATTCTCCCAAGCCATTCCTCTGCCGGGCTTCTCCCGTTCTTCACAGGATCATTCTGCATGATGGCGTAAATCGTTTTTCCATCGGGAATTGGAATCGAGTCCGGCAATTTGTTCGCGGCTCCCCTTGTTGCGATATATGCCCCCTTCTGACTGGTGTGAAAGTTTGCGGCATCGAGAGCGGCCATCATATCCCACTGGCTCTCAAATACGGCGATCATTGCAGCTGATTCAGGATCTCCGACAATAAGCGGGTGCGTTCCTTTCCCTCCCGGAAAATAGGAGGGCGATTCCTCTTTCGTCGTGGGGATCTGATGCGAGGCAACTACGACCCCGCTATCACGAACAGGAAAGCACCATCGCCCGCCCCGGAAACTACTCCATCCGATCAGGTCTTGATTGCTGAACCATTGGACAAACTCCGGCCGATAGCCTCGCCACTTTGCCAGCTCTTGAATTTTCTGAGGGGAAAGCTTTGAGATTCGGTCGCTCCAATTGAAATGTGTTTTCATATGGATTGAGAGGCCATGGCTACAAACTCTTTCACCGCTTCGCGATTTTCGATTCCTCGGGCCATCGCATAGAAACTGATGGCGTCCCCACCTTCCCCGGTGCCATGATCTTTGAACATTTTCCCATCAGCAAAGATGCTGAACGATTCCCGAGTATCGTCTCTGAACGGCGACCGAACCACTTCGACCGGCGCGGGCGCTTTACCAGTGATATTCAGTATCCTCCACAGGTCCGGGATTCTGATTCTCTCTTTCGCTTCCTGTATTGTCATAATTCTCTTCTTCGGGTTCTCTACACAGGCAATCCTCACAGGTTTGTCTTCCTCTCTCGTCGCCTGCCAACAACTGATTGTTGTGGGTGATTTTCTCGCAGATACAGCACACTCCAACGCTCGGAATTTCGTCTGCGATTTCTCGCTTCAAGGCGATCAGGGCTTGCCTACTAATCTCTGGACCTTCCATGAACAATGGAATTGGATTCAGAATTATCGCTTTTTGGGTGCGGCGCTTCCCTCTTTGAGTGCGGCAATAACTTCTTCCGGTTCAAAGAGTCTTCGATTTCGAATCCTGATCGACGGGACCAGCCCCTCTTGAACTAAGGTGTCTAAAAGACGGGGCGATATCGAAATGATCTTAGCCATTTCGATTTTTGATTTCAGTCTGTTTTCTCTCATAATACGTAATTCAAAAAGAACAGAGGTATGGAGATAACTGTGTGAGGGTTCTCCTCACGGCCACACGCCTGTGGCTAACGAAAAGAAACTCGGATTGGCGGATGGTCAAGCAGATGACTGCGTAGGAACGTGAAATTGGCGCACGAAATCGCTCCCAACACGCTAACTATTAGGCATCTATGAAATTAAAGAAAAACTGATCATTTCGACACCTATGAAGCTATCGAAATGATGTTGCCCGGTTGATCAGGTGAAATACTCCAATACGTCTCAGCCTGTTCCGGCGTGACCAGTGCGCGGTAACTGGTAAAGATCAGATCCGTTCCACGGTGTCCCATATGCAAGGCTAGTTCAGAGGAGTTTTGATGGTGGGCGAGCCAGTAACTTGCGAAAGAATGTCTCAGCGCATTGGCGGGCCATGGCGTCAATTTCACTCCTGCTTTCTTTTCCTTTTCCGTTTCTGTTTCCGTTGTTCCGTATCCAGCGGACCGCCGTACTGCATCATGAAGTTTTCTTCCGTTAGAAGGCCAGATTTTCCCCGATGATTTCGCTAAGGGTTGAATCCACGCGGAAAGATTCTTTGAAATGGGGATCAGTCGATTGCGGGCGCTTTTGGCTACCCCTGAGCGGATTCGGATCAGTCCTTTCTTGAAATCAACATCAGCCCAATCCAGCCGTTTAATTTCGGCATCACGGATACCGGCAAAAGCGCCAAGAGCGATAGCGGGAAGAATGGCGTCGCCCGCTTTCTTCAAAAGGTTTTCGATTTCCGCCGGTGTCAGAATTCCCACTTCTCCCTCGATCACTTTGGCGGGCTTAACTTTGGCGGCGGGGTTCTTGGTGGCGAATCCGCTTTCTACGGCATCAGTAAACATAACCACTAAACAGCGGCGGTAATTATTCCGGCTCACTGGTGAAAGGTTCAATCCGTGAATCCATTCTCCAATTTCATCGGTCGTGATTGTTGTCACTGCGCGATTTCCGAAATCCCTTTCAAAACGGCCCAGGCGGGAGCGAAGATCTTGCAAGTAGCGTTCCGACTCGCCCGCCTTTTCCCGCACATCAATTACCTTTTCTTTCAGGGCTGAAACGGTGCAGGATTTGATCGCGGCCTCGAAATGCTCAGCGGCAAACTCGATAGCGGCCCGCACATCAAGATTGAGCGCTTCTAATCGTTGGCGAGTGTCGATCACTGCGGATCGTTCGGAAGCGGTGAGAGTGTCTTCTGTGCCTTGGGCGAGCGCTTCCTTTTCGTGCTTCTCGCTCCATTCCTCTGTTGCCTTCTTGGTTTTGAATCCTTTGTCCTTTGCTTTGCCGTTCTCGATGAACTGCGCCCGCCAAGAGTAGGAGGGGTGTTTCCATTTGCTGATGGTGACCTTGTTTCCCTTTCGATAGCCAGTCCCTTGAGTCTTCCGCGCAGTTGCTTGCATGGAATAGAGCTAGCCCGAAATATGGCGCAAAACAAGAGTTATCTGGTAACTATCTGGTAAACCTGAGTGATATGTCAGGGTTTGATTGTTTGTAACTTGTTTATAATCAAAAGCACGCTCGCCGTGATTCGAACACGGGACCTACGGATTAGAAGTCCGTTGCTCTATCCAGCTGAGCTACGAGCGCTTTTGAAAATGGCTTGCCCCGAAAGTGGGACGCGGCAATTATCGCTGAATCCTGCTGTTTCGCAACTTCTCTTCGGGGCTTTGGTGATCAGACCCTCCGCAGTCGTTTTGTCAGGCTGATGTGGAGGAAAATGAAGGCGCCGAGGGTGAAGAATCCCATGGCGATGAGGTTGAGCTTCAGGGTGCTGATGGAGAATTGAAACCAGGGCTCTTTGGATTTGGCCGGGAAGCGGTAGATGCGTTCTTTTCCGAAAAACACGTTCGGCGGATTGTCGACGAGCCGGTAGTCCTGCCGCTCCACCTCAGCGCGGTTGAAGAGATCCTGAACCTTGCCGTTCAGGTAAAGCTGTTCGGAAGTGTAGAAGGTTTCGCCCTCTTCGAAATCCTTGTAATATTGCTTCGCGTCGAAGGTTCCGCTCACCAGGCTTTTTCGGATTTCCTTGATCTGATCGGCGACTTCCCCGGGCGTTTCGCCTTTGAGACCGTGAACGACGACGAGCGCGTTTTTCGCCTGCCGGAGTCGTTTGTCCTGCTCGTCGGTCAGTTTCTGAGTGATGGGGATTTTGCTGTACTTCTGGATCTCTTTGTTGATGAAATCGTTCAGCTGACTCGCAGGATTGTAGTCTGCATGAGCAATAATGACGGCTTCATAACTCCAGCGCAGCGGCATGAGATGACAGATCGCCGGCACCTTGAGACGGCTGGCTTCGTTGGCTTCATCTTCGTTTGAGCTCCAGCGCCGCATTGCCTGGACGAGGTCAAGATCGCGGTTCATCTCGTCGTATTTAATGAGAGCCCCGCCGAGAATGATGTTCGGGATCAGGACCAGCGGAATAATATTCGCCGCAGTTTTCGGGCTGCTGACGACACTTGAAATAAACAGTCCGGCGGTGAATCCGACGATCGATGTGGAGAACATCCAGACAAGGTTTTCGAAAAACATCTCCCGGATTCCAAGAATAGCGTTCCCGATCAGGAGATAGATGATGCATTGGAGCAGTGAGAAAAACCCGAGGGAAAGAGATTTCGCAATGATGTAGGAGGTGACCCGGAAGCCGTGGTGTCGTTCCCGCTGAAGCAAATTCCGGTCCCGGATAATTTCCTCTGCCGAGTTGGTCAGGCCGAGAAAGAGGGCGATGACGAGGCTGAGGAAAAGGTAGACGGGAATGTGAAAGGCATTCGAAAAGCTGTAGATCGATTCCTCGGAATAGCGGAGGACGAGGGCGACAAGAATCGCGAGGGTAGGGGCTTCCAGCAAAGTGGTCGCGAGGTTTGCCCGGTTGCGGAGTTTGCTGAGAAAGGCCCGCTTGGTGTAGTTGGAAAAGCGCACCCAGTCGTGTTTGAGTCGTCGCGGCGGGCTTTGTGGCGTTTTTTGAAGGGCAACACTCTGGGAGGCGTCGGCTTCGATTTCCCGAAGATTCACTTCTTCGAGAAGGCGGTAAGTTTGAAAGCGGTCACTCCAGAATGAGGAGTTGAACCTCCGTGCCGGGATCAGATTTCCCCGCGTATCCTGTTCGTAAATGACATCCCCTCCAAGGTCGCGCAGGGGAGTTTCGAGAACGTCGAAGACAAAATCGGGTGGCAGCGCGGCGGTGCTGACATCGGCATCGGTATTTGGATACGCCGCAGTGTAGATTCCTTCCTGCTTCCGGGCTTCGTTGAAGTAATCCATCATTTGAGATGGAGTGCCGAAGAAGGCGAGCTTTCCGCCGTTGTCGAGCAGGATGGCCTTGTCGAACATCTGAAACAGACGGGTGCTCGGCTGGTGAATGGAGACAAGGGTGATCTTGTTGTGAGTCAGACCACGAATGATTTCAAGAACGTGTTCGGAGTCCTTGGAAGAAAGACCTGAAGTGGGTTCATCGAAGAGGTAGACGTCGGCAATCCCGATCATATCCATCCCGGCGTTGAGCCTTCGGCGCTGACCTCCACTGAGATTTTTGGTTTCGTGATCACCGGCGAGACGGTGACGGATTTCGCTGAGTCCGAGTTCGATCAGCTTGGAGTCAGCCCGGCGTTTCCGCTCTGCGGGAGCGAAGTGCGGTGCGCGAATTGCCGCTGCGGTATCCAGATTTTCCTCCACTGTCAGGAGAGGGTCGAAGGTTTCCTCCTGAGGAATGAAAGCGATGTAGGACTTCAGATTGTCGTGCTCGACATAAAGATCGACGCCATTGAGATCGACTCGTCCGGAATCGGGTTTGAGCTGTCCGCCGAGAGACTTCAAAAGTGTGCTTTTTCCGCAACCACTCGGGCCCATCACGCATACCATTTCGCCTCGCTGAACGGCGAAGGAAATCCCTTCCAGCGCAACCGTGCGGCGGTCGAAGGAGTGCCCGATGTCGCGAACTTTCAGGGTATTGATGACATTCCGCTCTTCTTCGATGATTCCTTCGGAAAAGTGGCAACGGAGAAACTGCCCGTCACCCAGGGAAATGACGGCATCATCTTTGAGGTCGGCGATCCCGCGAACAGGATTGCCTTCCACCGCGATGGGGCGTTTCGATTCAAGGATTTCGAGGACACCGGTCTTCGTCTGGTAGTCGCAGCGAATTCTTAAGAGGATCGGGCCTGATGCACCCGGAGTGAGAAGAATGTCACCGGGCTCGAGAAAGCTGGCGTCGTTGGAAATCAAGTATTCGGACCGGTTTGGTGGAAGGGAAAAACGACCGCCGAGTTCCCGCGCTTTTTTGCGAAGATCAGCGAATGAAATTTCGGTGTGATCGACAAATTTAATTCGTTCGGTGGAGGCCACTTCGAAGCGGGACCCTTTCGTGAGCGATTCTTCGTTGATGAGCGCCCGGGTGTTATTGAGAACCTCGACGACGATTTTCAGTCCGAAAGAAACCCGCAGATAGCTTTGCTTGGTTTTGGTCTTCTCAATGTAGTGAGCGCCGTTGTTGTCTTGAGCGAGATAAAGCTGAACTGAAGAGACGTTTTTCTTGGAGTTGAAATAGAAAATGAGGTCTTCAAATCCAAGAACTTCCTCTCCGATGAGGATTCGCTGACCTTCATAGACGCGGCAGAATTCGCCCGCATTTACCTGGCGGCCCCGTGCAAGAATCGGTCCCGGTCCGAGATTTTTTACCAAAACGAGATTCAGGAACCGAAAAGCGGCAACGGAGTGGTTGTCTTCCGGATCCCCGATGATGACATCCGACGGCGCCCGATTGGCAAAAACCAAAGACTCCAGTTGATGAGGGGAATCGCCGGCCGACGAATCATCGCCCTTCTGGGCGGCGTTTTGCTTCATTTCCGACAGCTCACTGGTGTTGAGCTGGTAGACGATATTGATCGCTTCCGACGCAACGCCGAGAGTGGTCATGAACTGATAGAAAGTGATCAGGTTCTCTTTAGGGAGACCCGCCCGGCTGATCAAAACGTAGAGCTGAACGCCGAGGAGAACTTTATCTTCAAGGGGCAGCTGACCTGCCAGATTCTTTGCAATGCTGTCGAGATCCTGCCGTTGCCGGAGGGCTTTCATGAAATGCTCACGCAATTCGGTGTAGACCGTTTCCGGGAAATCGTAGCGCAGAAATCCGAGAATGGAGTCAATCTCCGCCTCGACGACCTGGCCGTCCAGTTTTGTGAAACCGGCGAACACCTCAATCAGCATGGGGAGCATCGACTGCTCCGTGCGCGGGCCTTTTTGTTTGGTGAGGCTCCGTCGCATCCGGCTCCAGACGGGGGCGCGACCGCGTTTCCTCCCAAGGTCGGTGAAAGGTCTGTTCCGCCGGTTGCTGACATCAGCGGTGCCTGAGTCCCGGGAAGTTGAGTTGGAGTCGGACATAAAAGAAAGAGAAGTGAGCCCGAAATGCAGGCCGGGGAAACCAATATCACGGAAGCTCCCCAAAAGAAAACCAACAATCAGATTGGGATAGAGACTCGAAGATTTCGGAAATGATCCGATTTCTAAGAAATTCCGGCTTTATTTATAATTTTTATGGTATTTATTATAAATCACACTATAATTTACAGAAAATATGGATTCTCACCATACTCCAGCTTCTAGCTTCGTACCCGAAACTCATCCTTTGACTCGATTGTTGAAAATTCTCAACAATGGAGACGATGCGTCAAGGTCTGTTCGCAATCTTCCTCTTGATAAGAAACTCTCGGCGAATGCCTGTGAAAAGCAGGCCCGCGCATTTGGCTTTTCTGCAAAGATGTTTTCTCTGCGCTTTGCGTCAATCCCTTGTGAAACTGTTCCGGTAGTTCTCGAGACCGAGCGCGGAGATGGCTTTCTCGTCTTAACTGAAAAGATCGACCAGAAATCCGCCCGTGTGATTTTGAGCGACGGTCGAGAGTCTGTCTCTTATACACATCTCCGAGC
>CAJXQE010000310.1 GCA_913058215.1 uncultured Verrucomicrobiales bacterium | reverse complement strand
GTCGAGGTTCGCCTGGAAATATCCGAGCATCGCAAAGCCGGCGATCCCAAGGGTAGTTCCCACGATGAGGCCGACAATCAATTGAATCCCGATAGCCTTTCTGGCCGACTTCGCATTGCTGGTCGACATGAAACGTTGAACGGAAACCTGATCACCGCCTGAGGTGGCGATATACCAGACAAGGACAGACAGAAAAGTACCGACAATTGTGACCCGGGTTCCCGGATCGGCGCTGAACAGAGGCTGGGAATCCCAGTTTGGCTGCCATACGGTTGGGAACCAACTGAAGCCTCCCATTTTTACCGAGACCACGACGATTACGAGAACGGCACCTCCGTAGAGCAGAACTGTCTGCATGAGGTCGGTAATAACCACAGCTCGCATTCCTCCGAGAGATGCGTAAATGAGCGCGATTGATCCGGTGATGATGACAATGACTGGTATCCATTTCTCATCTACATCAATAATAAAGCTGAAGGCCTTTGCTGCGGCGTAAATGAGCAGTGACATCCAGACGAGGCGGAGAATAAGGAACATCGAGGCTCCCAGGATCCGGATGCTGATTCCCAGTCTTTCCTCCAACAATTCATAGGCACTGGTCACCCGGAGCTTCATGTAAACCGGCAGCATCAAATATCCGACAATAATGAAGATAATGGGATAGGCGATGTAGTTGGTCAGGTAGACCGGGCCTTTCCCCAGCACCTCACCTGGAAGGGATAAATAGGTGATGGTGCTAAGCAGCGAGGCAAAGAGCGAAACCCCAATGAGAATGGGATTCATCTGTCCGGATCCCGTAAAATACTCTTTGGTCGAGGATTGCTTTTTCCCGAAATACCATCCCAGATAAATGGTGCCACCTGCGTAGATGACAATGATTGCCCAGTCGATAAAGGTCAGTCCGGATTGATTCATGTGGGGGCATTGTGGTGAATGGGAGTGCGTGAGTCCAGTCCGTAGATCAGGGAAATTTCGCTTGCCGCTGCAAGGGGTTCACTTCAGGGTTCACGACAAGATATGAGCAGTAAAATCGCATTCATCACGGGAGCAAGCAAAGGCGTCGGGCGCGGAATCGCCTATGGAATGGCGGAGGCCGGTTGGGATCTCGCAATCAATTACCATGGAGACCTTGAGGGCGCGGAAGAAACTGCGCGGAAGGTTGAGTCAATCGGGAGAAAGTGCCTCACCTTGCAGGGAGATGTTGGAGTCAAAAAAGATGTGGAGCGAATGTTTGGAGAAGTTCTGGCTGAGCTGGGACCTCTCGATTGCCTCGTAAACAATGCCGGTCGTCAGACTTTCGCCCCGCTGCTTGAGCTGGCAGAAGAGGATTGGGATAAAACGATCAAGACAAACTTGAAAGGGAGTTTTCTCTGCAGCCAAAAGGCGGGACTGATCATGAAGGAGCAGGGGAATGGAGGTTCGATTATCAATATCGGATCGGGCGCGAACAAGCAGCCCTTTCTCAATCTGATTGACTACTGTGCGTCAAAGGGAGGTTTGGACCAATTGACGCAGGTTTGCGCCTGCGAGTTGGGGAAATACAAAGTCCGTGTCAATTGTGTGGCACCCGGGGCGATTGAGATTGAGCGGACTCAGGAGGAAGATCCAAATTACGCAAAAACCTGGAGTGCCATTACTCCGATGGGGAGAGTGGGGAATGTAAGCGACATTGCCAAAGCCGTTGTCTATTTTGCAGATGATGCCTCGGAATTTGTGACCGGTCAGACGCTCTATGTCGATGGTGGATTGTGGACGAAGGCGCAATGGCCTTATGAGGTGGAATAGAGGTGTATTCGCTCCGCGGAAAAGCTTGTTTTTAGAGTTCCGTTGCGGTCAAATTTCCGGTAGATTCCAATTGTAGTTCAATCTTGGAATCGCTATGAAAAGTAGGAGAAGTTTTACGAAGTCAGCCCTGTTGGCAGCAAGTCCTTTGGGTATCATCTGTGGCGGGAGCACCACTGCAGAAGCCGGAGGCCAAATGTCGGCCAAACAGGAATTTAAGACGAAGTTCCTCGCCAGCGGCGCATCGCTTCGATATGGCGCTCACGGAGCTCATGGTCGTCCGTGGACCGATAAACTGGAGCAGGGATATGAATCCTTTAAGAAGCATCCCGACGTCTGCTACGCGGTAAAAAATCTCAGGACCGGTGGCTATAAGGTGGCTCATAACGCCGATCTGCAAATGCATGGTGGATCGATGCCCAAACCTGCCGTTGCCGGATGCCTGCTCGAAAAGAAAAAGGGGAATCTGACCCGTGAAGAATTTCAACACATCGTCAATGTCTGTGACCGCAGCGTGAATGCCTCATGGAAGGCTTTGCTCTCGCGCTTCGATGCTTCTGATGAACAGCGTTTCGAGCAGAAGTATCGATTGCCGAATGTTGGGATCCGGGCCAATACCCAATCTGCGCGTTTTTATGCCGAGTTCTTTCATCGCTGTGTGAACTATCGAATCGATCACGGCTGTGAACTCCTGCTTGAGGCCATGCGAAGGAGTCAATTTGGAGCAGGGCGATATTACCTTCCGCGCTCGATCACTTATGTTGGGGGAAAGACCGGCACTTCTGGTGGATTCAAACACGAGGGACTCTTTTTCAAGCATCGTGGCAGCGCGTATGCCATCGTCGTTTATTCGAAAAACGGTTTTGGATCCGGTGGCAATATTTGGAAAATGGGTGCCATGTTTGGTGGTTTGTTCCGCGAGTATGTGGCGTAGTCCCTGAATGGGAATTGGTTTTTTGTTTTCCCGGAAATGTGCCGGGTCAAAATTGACCGCTGATTAGCCGCCCCTTCAGTCTAGCGATTAAACAAAAACGATGGATTGTTGATCAATGCCCAGGCGAGATCCTGCGCTGCAGTGAGTCTGCGGTTTGCCGCCTGTTTCGTTGAGAAACTCATATCCTGCCGGAGTTGCAATACATGTGGATCTTCCTGAATCGGATTTTGCGCTGTTTTCACGGCAGCCTGAAGGCCTGCGAGTTTGGTATCACCCGGAAGTGGTTTCTTCTCGGTGTGATGTTTGAAAACAAGAGCATGATAATCGTCCGCACGTTCACGGTAGAATTGGCCGGCGACCGATTTCTGACCGTCGGTTCGGGCCGCGGGAGAAGTTTGCAGAAGTGTTGCAATGTGACCCGGTAGTCCGAGATCCAGAGGAGTGGGTGAGGAGGTTGTCCAGAGGCGGAATTTCCCAAGCGGGTATTCGCCACCGCCGTACTGACAATAAATCGTCACGGTAATTGTGCCGCCTTTTGCATCGACTGCCAAAGGTTTGTCGAGTTTGAAACGAGCCCGGTTGGGCTTGCGTTCGTTTCCTCCAACGGCCCAGCCTTTGACTCCGCGATCTTTCTTGCCGTCGTAGGCAGCCTTCACATTGAATCCACCCTGAATGAAATTTGAAACAGCATCGTTGAACACCAGTTCCATAGGCTTCTTCGCATCTCCACCTGTGGGGACAAACGAAACATCAAATTCACTGACCACGAAGTTTCCGTTCGCGGTTACGCCGGGGCCGTATCCTTCGAGTCTTTCATCGGGTAGGGCTTCGATCATGAATCCGGAAAGCTCCGCTGCATTTTTTACGGGAATTGTGATGGTGTAATTCACTGCCTTGGTCGGCCCGGTCGCAATGATTGAATTGTCCTTTTCAATCGCGAGCTTCAGACTGCTTTTCGCATCCGCAACAGCGGTGGTCGGGATAAGCGGGTGCCACCTCGTCCAGAACTGTTCCAGCTTAAGACCCTTTTCCCATTCAGTGACTTTCGCAGGCAGAGCAGCGTTGTAGTCGGCGATCGCTTTTGCAGCGGCGGCAATCCGGGCTTTCTGATCGGCTGCGGCCTTCGCTTTTTTCGCATTGGCTTCAGGCATATATGCAGCAAGGACGGATTCGGCTTTGTTAATTTTCTGAAAGCGGGAGATCTCCCGATCGCTCTTCAAAGGGACCCAGTCAGCTTCAGACTTGGAGAGTCTTGCCGTCAACACCTTGTGATCGCTCTCGATTTCTGCAATCAGGCCCAGTGCTGCTTCTGTCTCTGCCGGCTTGGGAGAGCGGGAAAGAACACGATAGTAGATCTCTTCGATCAGCTTTTTGTTGTCAGGCAGAGTGTCGACAAGTTTTGCCAGCTCACTGTTTTCCGCGCTGATCGCATCGGCAATCGCTGGTCCTGACAAAAACGCCATCACTGCGCTCATCTGCATATCGGCATTCCGTTCACATTCGCAGGCGCTCTCGCGAACAGGCCGACCGAGATTTGCAAGAAAACCGGACTTGAGATCGAGTTTTGCATCGGACAGCTGGCTGGCCCGTACGCCGGGTGCAGTTCCGGGAATATTGGGCGTGGCTCCTGTTACAAAATAAACTGAATCATAGAGCACTTCAGCAGGGAGACGTCGCGCCAGGCCGTGGGAAAAGTTGATCTCGTCGGTTTCGTTCCACTTATTGGTTTCGATCGAGAGCTGATAGGTCCGGGATTTGCAGATCTCGGCGAAGAGTTTGTGTGCATTAAAATCGGATTTAATGAATTGGCTCGCGAGGTAGTCGAGAAGCACAGGGTTCGATGGGGGATTGCCGGCGCGAATATCATCGAGCGGCATAATGACCCCGGTTCCGAGCATATAGCCCCAGATCCGGTTGGCGTAACTGGATGCGAAAAACTCGTTTTTCGGACTGGTGATCCAGGCGGCAAGTTCTTCGCGGCGAGTGGGCTTTTTCGGGTCGGTGAAGGCCACTTTGGCAAGGGGCGCTTCAAAAGGAAATACCGGAACCTGGATTTCGCCGGTCCGTTCGTGCTTAAGCTCACCTTCAGGATTGTCTTTCACTATTTCGTAAAGTGGCTTGGCTCCTTCGACTGCGCTTCCACCAATATTCTGGGTCGGGGCATTTTTGGTGTCGCGGTCCAAACCGGTTCGAGCAAAATACGCGGCCGTTTCGTAGTATTGGTCCTGAGTCCAGCGCTCGAAGGGGTGATCGTGACACTTGTTGCAGTTAAAGCGGGTTGCGAGAAACAGATGGGTCGTGTTCTCCATGATCTCGGTTGGTCCGCGGAGAATCTTATAGTAACTCGCAGCGGGATTGTCTTTGTTGGATCCGCTTGCTGTGAGAATCTTGTAAGCGAAATCATCATAGGGTGTGTTCGCCGCGATTTCTTTTTTGATCCAGTCGCGGAAGGAGGTGGCTCCTGCCCCGCCGAGAAATTTGGAATTTACCTGAAGCATGTCGCTCCATTTGTTGGTCCAGTGATCAACAAAGGAAGGGGACCCGATCAGTTCATCCACCAGTGCGTCGCGTTTTTCACGAGTCGGCCGTTTGTCGGCGAGAAACGATTTCACTTTCTCAGATCGGGGAGGTAAGCCTATCAGGTCGAGATGGACGCGACGGACAAATTGCTCATCATTGCAAAGTCCGCTCGGCTCGATTTTCATCCGTTCCCATTTTGCAGCGACGAGTTCATCAATTTTGCCCCAGGTCTCAGGCTGCTTCCAGGTGAAGCCTTCGCGATCTCCCATGACCGTCATTGTGGTGGCAGCGTAGGCACCTTCGTAGCGGGCAAGAATCGGAGCTTCGCCGCGGCGGATGGTCGCCATCAGACCGAAGCTGTCATGCTCGGCGACTTCTGAGTTTCCGGATTCGATAAAGGACTCCTGAGTGACGTCGCGACTTTTCCCGTCCGCCCAGTATGCGATAACTCGAAGTTGCTGTTTGGCTCCAGTGTTTTGAATGACCGGATTTTTCGGGAACAGTTCGATACGGGAGACTTTTGGAGTGTCCGTTTTCAAGTTCGCACCGTCTGCGATCCACTGACGGAGAGTGTTGTAGTAGTCAGAACCAATCTCGGTTACCACTCCGCCTTCATGGGGAACAGCACCAGTTGATTTCAGTAACATCAGCGAATCATCCGGCGAAGCGTAATTGACTCGACGGGCGGTGTGATCATCTCCGAACGCGCGAACGTCGTAAAGCGGGTCGTAACCGCGAAGGCTGAGTTTGAAGCCGTTTTTACCATCCTTGGCGCCGTGGCAGGTTCCCATATTACAACCGAGACGCGAAATAACCGGATTCACATCGCGAATGAAATCAGGATGAAACTCGGCTTTGAGACCTGAAACTTTCAAATTCGTCTCAGCAGTAAGCCCTTCGTAAGCGGCGGAGATTTTTGCTGCACCCTCGCCAACGGGGCGGGCGATTCCGCGATCGGAAATCCTGGTGATTTTCGGATCCGTCGTAAATTTCACGAGTCGGGTCAAGTCAGCAGATTCGCCGGTATCGAGCGTTCCTGTGACGAGAATTTGGCTGTAAGCATCGGGTGCGCTAAGATCAATGTTTGCGGGGGTGATCGCAATTTTCATGACTTTGCGACCCTTGGGAAGTTGTTCCTTAATGGGATGACGTTTCCCTTTGGAATTGTTCTCCGGATTCGCTTTTCCTTCTCGCCTGGCGAGTTGTCCTTTGATCTCAATCGGAGCGAAGGCGAGTTTTTCCTTCAGGTCCGCCGAGTTGAGAAGCCGGATCTGCCCGTCGTCTGTTCCGACTGCGATGGTTTTTCCATCCGGTGAAAAGGCGACGGAAAACGCGGAGGCATCGACATTGATTTTAGCGATCTGCTCAGCCCCTTTAGTTTGAAATTCTTCGATTTTTGCCTCGCGATTTTTGTCTGCATCTGGAGAACGGCGAGCGGTTTCGAATAGTTTCTTCAGTTCCGGCGAAATGGTGGCGTCGTACTCCGATTTGTAGAGACTGATTTCACCATTGCCATTGAGGCTGGAAACAGCGGCGAATTGCTTGCCGTCCGGTCGGAAGGCAACATCCCAGATCCGACCCTTCATGGCAGGGTATTTGCGAATCAGATTCGCGTTGTCTCCGATCTTACGGACCGTCTCCCGCTTCATTCGGTAAATCTGTGGCACGCCATCAGATCCACCAATGAGAACGTGGTTCTGAGTGGGGTGCGTTTGGACAGCATTGAGCCCGCCTTTGAGTGCACCAGGAGTAATTGAGGTCAAGTTGTCGACGAAGCGTTCCGTTTTCACTTCCGTCAGTTTGGCGGTCATGTCACGCCCGAGTGAAACGAGGTATTCACCTTTGGTTCCCCAGTCGGTGGCGAGGACCCAGTCACTGTGACTCCCCATGAAGAGTTTCTGCTCGCCTGAGTTGGCATCGATCGCCCGTGCGGTGTTGTCAGGAAGGCCGAAGGCGATCAATTTTCCATCAGGAGACCAACTGGCTCCGTAGGCGGTGTCATACCCAGCTATTTTGGAAAGCTTGAGCTCTTTCTTTTCGAGATCCCAAACCTGAATTTCGCCCATGCGTCCGGGAAGGCCGCCGGCAACAGCGAGACGCTTTCCGTCCGGTGAAAACTTAACCGACTCGATACGCTCAGAAAGTCCGATGAGACGAGTCACAAGACCGGAGCCGTCCGCTTTGTGAAGGAGCACTTCATGAAACCCGGCGACGGCGATCAGCTTTCCATCCGGTGAATAGTCGAGTGAAGTCACTACCGGTGGGACAGCATACTGTGGCGGGTTTTCCAGAGAGTATCGTTGTTTGGCATTTTCGGGAGTGTCATCCTTCGCACCTTGAGCTACCCACTTGGTGACAAGTTGACGTTCGTAGTCCGTAAGCGGCTCCTCTTTTGGTGGCATTTCGGGACGGTCTTCGCCTTCCTGTTTGGTAACCAATTCGATGAGATAAGATTTTTCGGGATGATTGGGAACCACCGCTTCTCCATTGTCACCGCCCTTGATCAGTTTGGGCACTTCGGTCATCACGTAGTCCGACTTGGCTTTGGCCGGCTGGTGACAGCCCTGACATTTTGCCTGAAGAACGGGCCGCACGTGTTCGTAATAACTGACCGTTTCAGGGATTCCTTCCTTTTTCATTTCGGCAGAGAAGCCGATGGAAGTAGTGAGGGTGAGAATGAGTAAGGCAGGGTATCTCATAGGAGTCTTTCCGTTGTGCTTAGAATACGTCACAAAGGACCGGAAATTACGGTATCCGCCAGCGGAAAGGTAGGGACGGGATTGGGGTAGGGCTATGACAAGGAATCGCGACATTCCTGTCGCTTGCGAAGCCTATCTGCACTTACCGGGGGGGCGACAGAAATGTCTCCCTTCCTTGTTTTACCAAAGTAGGACGGTCCTTCCAGGCCGTCTTAGCGTCGGTCCTGTGGCTGGCTTTACGGGGCTTCGGGGGCCGGGAGGCGCCGTCCCAGGTAAAGCCTATTTCACTCGCGCCACCGGGAATCGTGAGATCGTGCTGGGTTTCACGGTGGTGGGATGTTGGATGCCGCCGGTGAGTTCTTTGACCTTTTCGGCGACAAAATTGTCGAGCTCGCGGAGGTGGATGATGCCGTCTTTGGAGTAGTCGGCCCCACCGCCGCCAATGCCTTCGAGCAGGGCCATGGTGAAGGCGCCGTGTCCCCAGTCGGGATGTTCGACACTGTCTTCACGGCCGGTACTGGCGGCCATGATGACAACTCCGTTCTCGTCACTGGTCAGTTCGCGGATCGCTTCGGTGGCGTCGTCGATGCCGTCCGAATCGCCGCGACTGGCGAAGGTCATGAGGTTGGCACCGAGTTGGCCGCTGTGGCAAGTGTCGAGAAACATCAGGGTCTTCGAAGGCAGGTTTCCGAGCACGTCGGCGAAATCGTCCCAGGCGACTCCGGTGGAGCGGAGGTTTTTGAAATCGCCTCCGGTGGGGAGGAGGTAGTAATTGCCGCGCGCATCGTTGGCTCCGTGGGCGGCGAGGAAGAGGATGACGATGTCTTTCTGGGTGGCGTTTTTTTCCAGCCATCCGAGACCGTCGAGAACAGCTGCGCGGGTGGCTTCGGCGTCGGTGAGGACGGTGGTTTCGACTTTGCGGAAGAGCTTGCCTTCCTGTTTTTGAAAGGCTTCCGCGATCGCTTTAGCGTCGTCGTCGCAGAAGTCGAGTTTGAGCTTGGCGTTTTCGTATTCGGAAATGCCGACGCCGAGGAAATAAAGATTGGGCATGAGCTCCTTCGGAAGAGTTTCAAGGCTCACCTTTTTCGTTCCCGCTTTGGTGGGGGCGGGTGTGTTGGGTGGCTGGAAAAAGACGACGCGCTCGTCGCTGGTGTGGCCGCTGTGTTGGTTGGCGGCGTAAAGGGCGAGGCGGTTTTCGCCCGGGACGAGTTCGATGGTGCGTTCGAAGGCGAGGGTGTTGCCGGATGCGCGGAAATCGGCAGCGACGGACTTGCCGTTGAGGAGCAGTTTTACTTCGGTAAGTTCTCCATTGGGCGAGGAAATGCGGGCTTTGGCGGTGATTTCTGAATCGCTGCCGCTGTGATCACCGCGCGTGCTGTCTCTTATACACATCTGACGCTGCCGAC
>CAJXQE010000309.1 GCA_913058215.1 uncultured Verrucomicrobiales bacterium | reverse complement strand
CTCTTCGTCGGCAGCGTCAGATGTGTATAAGAGACAGATGCTGAAAGATGACCGGTCGCAGCAGTTTGTGGAGAATTTTACGGGCCAGTGGCTGGGATTGCGTGAAATCAATTTTACCGAGCCTGACAAAAAGCTGTACCCGGATTTTGATGAACTTCTGAAGGTCTCCATGCTGGAGGAGACGAGATTGTATTTCCGCCGGATGCTGGAAAAAGATTTGCCGATCGATCAATTCATCGACTCGGACTGGACCTTCCTCAATCGAAGACTGGCTCTGCACTACGGGATCGACGGAGTGAAGGGGCATGATTTTGAAATGGTTTCACTTCCTGATGACAGCGTCCGGGGTGGTGTGCTGACTCAGGCCAGCCTGCTCAAAGTGACGGCGAACGGGACCAACACTTCACCCGTTTTGCGTGGGGTCTGGTTTCTCGAGAATTTCTATGGTGAACCGACCCCGCCGCCTCCGCCTTCTGTTCCGGGAGTGGAGCCCGATATTCGGGGAACGACGACAATTCGTGATCAGTTGGAGAAACATCGGGATATCGAGAGTTGTGCTTCCTGTCATGTGAAGATCGATCCGCCCGGATTTGCCCTCGAGGAGTTTGATGTTATCGGCGGCCATCGCGATTTTTATCGAAGTCTGGGTGAGGGGGAGCATCTCAAGATAACGAAGCTCTACGAAAGCGACCGCAATGTGCAATACCGCAAAGGCTTGCCGGTCGATCCTTCGGGGACACTGCCTGGAGGGGAATCTTTTTCAGGAATCGGCGAGTTTAAAAAGGCCTTACTGAAGGAACGGAAGCAGGTCGCAAGGTGTCTCACCAAAAAACTGCTCACCTATGCTCTGGGAAGGGGAATGGAATTTTCTGATCGTGCGGCGATCGAAGCGATTGTGAATGAGGAAAAGGGTTTTCGTGATTTGATTCACCGGGTGGTGCAAAGCCCGGTTTTCCGTGAACCGTAAATCAGGAGTTCCTTCACGGGAGAAAATCTGATAGCAATTACCTCTGATGGATCGACGGCGATTTCTTAAAGCTTCAGGAGTGAGCATGACTCTTCCATTTTTGGAAGGGCTGGATCCTTCGTGTTCTTTCGCTGCCGGAACGGGAATCAAGCGGCGGATGGTGGCGATCAATGTCGGCCTGGGAATCCACGCCGGGAACTTTTTCCCAAAGGCGAAAGGGAAAGACTACGAGTTGACTCCGTATTTGAAGGAGTTGGCGGATCTTCGGGACCAATTCACCGTGATTTCAGGAACCTCGCATCCGGGAGTGGATGGAGGACATTCCGCCGAGAAATCTTTCCTCACTTGTGCTCCGCATCCAGGATCACAAAGCTTTCGAAATTCGATTTCGCTGGATCAGCTGGCGGCGGAGAAACTGGGAGGAGAGACTCGCTTTGGATCAATGTCTTTGAGCCTTTCCGGTCGAAGCTTGTCGTGGTCGCGAAGCGGGGTGGAGATCCCCTCGGAGACCAGACCGTCTCATGTGTTTGCTAAACTTTTTCTCGAAGGAAAGCCGGAAGAAAAGAAACGCCAGATCCAGCGATTGAGGGATGGGCAAAGTATCATGGACGTGGTGATGGATCGTTCCCGCACGATGGAGCATCGACTGTCGCAAAGGGATAAGGAAAAGCTGGATGAATATTTTACCGCGGTTCGCGAAACGGAACAGCGATTGGTGAAGGCGGAGGAATGGGAATACCGGACCAAGCCGGTGACAAAATTGAAAGAACCGGTCGATCTAAGCGACAGGACAGATATTATCGGGAAAGCTGAACTCATGTACGACATGATGTTTCTGGCGCTGCAGTCCGACTCCACCCGCTTTCTGACATTTTTCAAAAATGGAATCAATGCGGTGCCGAAGATCAAAGGGGTGACGCAGGATTATCACAATCTTTCTCATCACGGAAAAGATGAGGAAAAAATCAGTGAGTTGGCGGTGATCGAGCTGGCTCAAATGAAAGCGTTCGCCGGATTTCTTATTAGAATGGCTTCGACGAAAGAGAACGGGTTTTCTTTGCTGGATCAGACGCAGGTTCTCTTTGGTTCCAATCTGGGGAATGCCTCTTCTCACAATAATGAAAACCTTCCATTGATCCTCGCGGGGGGCGGATTTCGACACGGGAATCATTTGGCTTTTGATTCGGAGCAGAATGAGGCTGCGCCAAAGCTATACTTGAGCATGCTGAAGCGGCTTGGCCTGGGTGTTGAAGAGTTTGGCGGGACATCCGGGACGCTTCCCGGACTGGAATTGGCGTGAGGTTCCGGGAGGACCGGCGCGATCATTTTTCGGCGAAAAATGACGAAGTTTCGATGCCATTGGCATTCAAAAACAATTGGGCATAATTTATTGTTTTTATAGTAAATATAAATTATAGTTTACTATGAGTCGACTTCCCTCCCTGGCACAGTGCTGGAGTCCCGGTTCCGGGGTTTCCGGATTGCTGGGGCACGCGGCACAAGTCAGTCCTTCTGCTCCTTACCTCGAGGATCGCAGCGGCACCACCTATTCCTATGCTGAGGCGTGGGATGAAGCCTTGCGGCTGGCAGGATTCCTTCAGGAACGCGGGGTTCGGCGTGGTGATCGGGTGGCCATTCATTTGAGCAACCGTGCAGAGATCGCGATCGCACTTTACGCAACGGCCCATATTGGGGCGATTTATGTTGTTCTGAACTCCAGGCTTCGACCCAAAGGGCTTTCCAAGATTCTCAAACAGGCAGAGCCGAAGGCGATCCTGCTCGATGAGACGACCCGCGAAAATTTCGTAGAAAAAGACTCCGTTCCAATCTGTGTGTTTCTTTCTGAAGAAAACCCTGAGCCTGAATGGATTTCCTGGTCTGACGCGATTAGTGGAGAGCCCATTGAAGTTTCGTGGCCGGGATTTGATGTCGATCCTGCTTGTCTTGTTTTTACTTCAGGCTCAACCGGCGACCCGCGCGGAGTCACGCTCTCCCATGACAATATCTGCTACGCAGTGGGGGCGATTCAGGACAGGCTGGGATATCGGACCGACGATGTTGTCGGCTGCTTTTTGCCTTTGGCTTTTGATTACGGCCTTTACCAGATTTTTCTCGCCGCTCAGTCGGGGGCAAAACTGTTTATTGGAGATCCGGATCAAGTCGGGCCACGCCTTCCGATGATCATGAAGGCGGCAGGAATTTCCGTATTACCGGGCGTTCCTTCGGTCTATGCCGCGCTGATTACTCTTTTCCGGAGGCGTCCCTTTGAAATCCCGACGATGCGGGCAATCACCAACACTGGCGAACGCTTGCCCCTTTCCTATATCGAGGAACTCCGAAACATGTTCGAAGGTCTCGACGTTTTTGTGATGTACGGACTCACTGAGTGCAAACGTGTTTCGATTATGTTGCCGTCGGAGTTTTCGAAACACAGTGATTCCGTGGGCCGTGCACTGTCTGGAACTGAAGTCTATGCGGTTGATACTGACGGGAAGCGGCTACCTCCGGGTGAGGTCGGTGAGCTGGCGGTGAGAGGTCGTCACGTCGCGCATGGATACTGGCGTGCTGAAGAAGAGACCGCAAAACGATTTCGAAAACAGGCACCTGAAGCGGCGGTCGAATTGTTCACCGGAGATTCCGGATCTGTCGACGCGGAAGGGTTTATCCATTTTTCAGCACGCAGCGATGACCTTCTGAAGCACCGCGGAAACCGGATCAGTCCGGTTGAAATTGAGAATGAAGCCTGCACCATCGATGGTGTGATCGAAGCAAGCGTGTTGAAGCGTGATCGTGACGATACGCTTCATTTGTTTGCCACAGTATCGAAAGAGGAACTCACCACTGAGTCCATTCTACGTTCTCTTGGAGAAACTCTGGAGCCGGCCAAGGTGCCGGAATTTGTGGCCATTCTTGAGGAGATGCCGAAGTCGATGAACGGGAAAATTGACAGGAAAGTGCTGGCAAAGGTTTTGTCAGCAGACGAAAACGAATGAGTTATCTGATCAAAGAGGTCGAGCCGGATGGTTCTTCGAACAGGGACATTGCTCAATTCCTGGCGCAGTTTGTCCGCGATGGTGAGCATCCGCGACCCGAGCAAAATGATCACGTCCCGGAAATGTGGTGTCACCGTATGGACTGGTGGTGGACTCAGAATCCGTTTTGCGAGCCCGACTCACCACGGGGAATTACTCTCGAAACGGGCGATGGCGAAATTGTCGGATTTATGGGAATGATCCCCTGGAAGTACCAGGTGGACGAAGAAATTATACCCACTTTGGTGACGACTTCCTTTTTTGTCCGCGAAGGGCATCGAAGCGCAGTCATGGGAATGCTGGCGCGGGTCAGGAGGCTCAGTCGGGATTTTCAGATTGTCGACGGAACGCCTTCGCCGGAAATGCGAATGATGTTGGAAAAATTCGGATACCGGAATACCGCGCAACGACGTCAGTATTTGTTCCCCGTCAAAAAAGGAAAGTGGAGTCCTTCCAAGTTAATGCTCCAGCCCTTCGGGTTGATCAGCTCCGCGCCGAAACTGGAGACGAAAGGTTACTATGTCACCGGAGATCCTTTTCAGATTGAATCGATTCCGGAAATTCGTGATGGAAAGGTGCATCGACTTTTGACACAGGAATCTCTCGAGTGGCTGAGCAATATCGGCTCACAACGCCGCCAGTTTTTTGGCCTCTGCGATCAGTTTGGAAAGCTTCAGGCCTGCGGGATCGGATTGTATAAGCACAAGATGGGCTTGAAGGCATGCCGGCTCATGGATTATGTGGATTTCACGAGTGACAATACCGGAGTGCACCGGCTGCTGACTTTTCTTACCCGTGAGCCTGAGGAAACTCCTCTCGATCCGGACACTGGACTGATTGCCTGGTCCTTGATCAACGCGGTACCTCCTGTGGATACCTTTTCTTTGTCCCGCGAATCGATTCTTCACTATCACCTTCCCGATCGATGGAAGGAACACGAGAAGCTCAATGTCCCGATGGAAGGGGATTACGCTCTCCAATAGAAATTTGAACTTATGAAATGTCTTTGGCTCACTCGAAAATATCCGCGTCCGGCTAACAGCGGCGAACTGATCTATTCCGATGGATTGATCCGGGCGTTTGCTGCGACCGATGTTGATCTCACGGTGATTGCTCATGACAACGACGAGAAACCGGTTGGGGATTTGTCGGAAACGTCAATCTACTATGACGAGGACGGCGTTGAATGGAGACTTGGCAGCCCGACGCTGGGATCGAGGATGGCGAGCCTCTTTACGAAGTATCCCAGCGATACCTGGCGCTTGAAGAACGGTGGTCCGGAGAAGGAGTTCCAGAAAGCAATTACGGAGGAAGAATGGGACACAATTGTGATTGATCACGCTGCGATTGGCTGGGCTCTGGACATTATCAAACAGGCAAAACTTTCGCGAAACTGGAACCAGGACCCGGCGGTGGTTTACATTTCCCACAATCACGAAGCAAGGGTCCGGCGCGAGGTAGCAAAAAACTCGGACGCCATTCTTCCGAAGAAACTCGCCCTGCAACTGGATGCGGAAAAATATGCCCGACAGGAGGTTTCTCTCTGTCAGGAGGTTGATCTGGTCACGGCAATTACTCCGGCGGAAGTCGAGGCATACCGCGAGAATTTTCCGGAACAGCAGTATCTTTGTCTCACTCCCGGCTACCGTGGAGAAATTCACCGAACGAAAAAGATCACTGAAGAGACTCCAAGGAGGGTTGTGATGTCAGGATCGTTTGAGTGGGTGGCCAAGCGGATCAATTTGGAATTGTTTTTGGAAAAAGCGGCGGCTCCTTTGGAGGAAGCCGGGATCGATTTGCAGATTGTCGGCAAGACCGAGGAGGGTTTCCGTCAGGAAATGGCTACGAAATTCCCGGGCGTTGATTTTGTCGGTCGTGTTCCAGAGATGTCACCATACTTGCTCGATTCGAGGGCCGGACTGATTGTCGAAGAGCTGGGCGGTGGATTTAAACTGAAGGCGCTGGATTATATATTCCATGGATTACCTCTGGCCGGATTGGATCATGCGGTGGAGGGGTTGCCCCTGGCGTCGCCTGAAAATATTCTGCTCAAGCCGGATACAGAATCACTGGTCGCAGCATTGGCAGAATTGATCGACGACTATGACCGTCTCAATCAGATGCGGGAGAGTTCGATGCAGATCTGTGAAGAATCTTTCCAATGGGAAGACCGCGGTCGTGATCTTTACGATGCGATCTCTTCTCTGCGTGGCGTAGTGCTCTCGAGTTGAGAAAATCCGGTTCCGAAGATGGATAGGTGGACGAGTGGGGATATTGTTCGTCCTTACCTGTTCGACTAGCTCTCTCCCTCGAACTGGAGCTTGTAGATGCGACTGTATTCCTCGCAGCTATCAAGCAATTGTGCGTGAGGACCTTTATCGAGCACCTTTCCGCTCTTCATGACCACGATTTCGTCGGAGTCGAGCACGGTGGAAAGGCGGTGGGCAATCGCAATGACGGTTTTGCCTTTGGAAAGCTCTTCGATTTCTTCCTGAATCATTCTCTCTGAATCGGAATCGAGAGCGGATGTTGCCTCATCCAGAAACAGAATCGGTGCGTTCCTGAGAACCGCCCGGGCAATAGAAAGCCGCTGCTGCTGGCCGCCGGAAAGCGTGCAGCCTTTGTCTCCGAGAACGGTTTCATACCCGTTTTCCTGTTCCATGATGAACTCGTGGGCGTGAGCCTGTTTCGCTGCGACCTCGATATCCTCGTCGCTGACATCGAGTTTTCCGTAACGAATGTTTTCCCGGATAGTGTCGTGGAAAAGGAAGGTGTCCTGACTGACAAGCCCGATCTGATCGCGCAGCGACGTTTGGGTGAAATCGCGGATGTCTATCCCATCGACATTGATGGCTCCCTTTTCCGGATCATAGAAGCGCATGAGGAGCGCGAGGATGGTGGACTTACCCGATCCGCTTTGACCGACGAGAGCGTATTTCTTTCCTGACTCGAAGGTGAGGTTCACGCCTCGCAAAGCCGGTTTATCCTCAAGATAGGAAAAGGTCACATTGCTGAGCTCGATTCCACCCTCGCAGTCTTTGAGAATGATCGCGTCCTCCTTGTCTTGAACTTCCGGTACTGCATCAATGTAGGCGAATACCTTCGAAGCGGCGACACGACACTTCTCCAACTGAACCTGAATCCGGCTGAGAGCTTTGGCGTGTGGATAAATGCTCATCAGGCCCATGTTGAGCACAAGAAATTCGTCCGGTCCAATTTTGGCCCACCAGGCGTAGACCATCCCGATCGAAATCCCGAATGCACCAACGATCTCGACAAGCGGGCTGGAAATTTCCATGGCCTTGCGCCAGCGCATGATGAATTTGATCACCGCCCTGCTGGCTTCATTGAATTTGTTTCGCTGATAGTCTTCCCGGGCGTGGGCTTTTACGAGACGAACACCGGCAAAGCTTTCATGCAGCGTCACCATCAATCCTTCGGATTCCTGTTCCTCACGACCACCGGCCTTGCGAACTTTTCGACTGATCATGGAAACCGGGAGGATACAGAGCGGGAATACAATCAAGGCCCCAAGTGTGTAGAGCCAGTTCATCCACAGGAGCGTTGCGAAAATCGAGATGATCGAGATGGGGTGCTTGATCGTTGCACTCAGCAATTGGCTTCCCGCATCAGCTGACATTCGGGTCTGGTTTGCCACCGTTTGGATCAGTTCACCCTGTTTGACGGTATTAAAAAATGAAAGCGACTGCTTCATGAGGCTGCCAAAGGACTCATCCCGCAAACGGAAGAGCACTTTCATATTCAGCCAGAGCATGCAGTACTGGTGCAGATAGGTGAAAAATCCGCGGATAGAGAGAAGCAGAGGAATGCTGAGGCAGACGACGGTGACGAAAATCCACTCTTTGTCTTTGGGAATGTCTGGACGATGAAGTTCGATTTTGGAGAGGACTCCAATTTCCTCGAAAGGACGATACACTTCCTGAATTTCCTCTCCCTGCGATCCCGGCAGCACCACTGTGAAAACCGTTTTCAAAACGAGAAGAAGAATCCCGTTGGAAATCCCGGCAAGAATCCCGAAGAGAATTCCGGACGCCAACCTGCTTTTGTGAGGCTTTACATAACCGAAGAGGCGCTTGAAGACACCGCGGCTGCCTTCGATGAGTTCATCGGAGGTGCGAGTAGCGACTTCCCTTGCGGAAACGCCTTTCTTAATTGCGGGTTCTTTGGCCATGGGGTCTTTGCGGAACCGGAAACTTTTACGGGAGGTTGTCGAGGAAAGCAAGGCTTCGCGCTGAAGTGAAAGACCCGGCCTAAATCTATTGCTTTCATCTTGGCTGGATCGTTTTATGTTTCAGACCCTCGATTTTTCAATCCGGGAACCCGATATGTTTGTGACTGCTGAAGATGCCGGATCCGGTTGGTTTTGCGTAAGAACCAAGCCGAAATCCGAGCATATCGCGGCGCTTCATCTCCAGAAGTTTGCTCATCTGGATGAAGTGTTTTGTCCCCGTATTCGCTACGAAAAATCTACAACGCGGGGAAAAGTCTGGTTCGTGGAGGCCCTTTTCCCCGGCTACATCTTTGCGAAATTTGATCTGGCTACGGAACTTAGGACGGTCAATGCAACCAATGCAGTATCGGGGATTTTGCGCTTCGCCGACAAGTATCCGCTGATTGATGATGCTACCATTTCCATTCTTCTTGCCGAATTTCCCGAGGAAACGAAATCGATTCGGATCATTGAGCCGGAAATCGAGGAAGGGGATGAAGTCATTGTCACGGACGGCGCGATGGAAGGGCTTCACACCATCGTTACCAAGCTGTATTCGGGACAGGACCGGGTCCGGGTCTTGATGGACTGGCTGGGCGAAGAGCGGGAGGTTGAAGTTTCCCGTGACGTCCTCTCAAAGCCGGGGGAAATTCGGACATCGATTGACCGGCTTTGAAAAGCGACGGTTTCGAAGTAGTGTGGCCACAATTTTTATGGGAACTCTTTCTGTAACCGCTGACGAACTGCTCGATCGATTTTCACGCCAACGTGTTCTCGTGGTGGGAGACGTCATGCTCGACTGGTTTATCTGGGGCAGCGTTTCGCGAATTTCCCCGGAAGCACCGGTGCCGGTGGTTGAAGTGCAAAGAGAATCGCGGTTTCCCGGCGGGGCGGCCAATGTTGCGAGAAATATTACGCCTTTTGGAGGAACGGTCGATCTGGCCGGGCTTCTTGGAATTGATCCCAATGCGGATCTGCTCAAGACGACTCTCGCTGAGAACGGAATCGGAGTGGATCTCTGTGTGGAGTCAGATATTTATCAGACAATCACCAAGACCCGCGTTGTCGCGCAGCATCAACAGGTTGTGCGGATTGATCGGGAAAAGCGCCGACCGATCACCGATGAGGCTGTCTCTTATACACATCTGACGCTGCCGACGAAGAGGA
>CAJXQE010000308.1 GCA_913058215.1 uncultured Verrucomicrobiales bacterium | reverse complement strand
CTATTCCCCCGCCCCGCTTTGCACCCCGACCCGACGCAGCATCCTTTGCGGGACGAGCGCGGCTCGCTCGGGTTCGGAGTTCGAAAGTCATTGGGTGCCGGCTGATCACATGACGCTTCCACGAGCGCTGAAACAGGCGAATCCTGAATACGAGTGTGCCCACTTCGGGAAGTGGGGAGAGAAGATGATTTCTTCGCCGGAAGAGTGCGGCTACGACGTGAGCGACGGGCACACCGGAAATGTCACGGGAGGCATGGCGGACAAGATGCAGCCGACCCACATCGTCGAAGATCCGAAACGGACAGGCTCTGTCACGGATCGGTCGATCGAATTCATTCGGGAGCAAACCAAAGCAGGCAAGCCTTTCTATACTCAGGTCAGTTACTATGCGGTGCACCTGCGAACCGAATTGCTGCAGGCCTCCCTGGAGAAGTATCAAAACAAGGGCGCCCCTGATCGGGCCTACTCACACGGCTGGGCCGGAATGCTGGAAGAACTGGACAGCGGCATTGGCAGGATCCTCAACGAGCTGGATGCTCTGGGAATCGCGGACAATACTTACGTGGTTTTCACGACGGACAACGGAGGACGCGGCACCGTTCCCGGCGGCGATCCCAAGAGTCCTGCACCGAATGTTCCCCTGTCCGGGGCCAAGCACTCCCTGCTCGAAGGCGGCATTCGCGTGCCCTTGATGGTTCGGGGCCCCGCAATCGAAGCGGGATCGGTTTGCCGGTTCCCGGTGGCAGGCTACGACTTTCTACCTACCTTTTATGAGTTGGCTGGCGGGAAGGGAAAACTCTCCGAAGAACTCGACGGAGGAAGCTTTGTCACGTTATTTTCCGATCCGGAAACCGATGCGGTGAAGCGCCCGATCGATGGCTTGGTTTTCTCCCGGCCCCGACAGAGAATGGCGGCGATTCGGGACGGTCAATGGAAGCTGCTGGCAGAGGTGAATGCGAAGCGTGAAATTCAGTCGGCCAAACTCTTCAACGTCGTTAAGGATATTGCCGAAGAGCGTGATCTGACCACGGCGCAGGCTGACAAAGCCAAGCAACTGCAGGCACGTCTTAAAACCTATCTCGAAACCGTGGTAGATCCATCTCCGACGATGAAGAAGAGAAAGAAGGATGAGTGAGAATCGGCACAGTGCGAACTTTTCCAGATAAATTCATAACCCGCGCACACGATTCGGTAAAGCGACGCCAGCAGACGGATCACACCCACAAGGCAGATAGGGCCAGCATGAGACGGGCTGCGACTGCATTAGGAAGATCACCCGAAGATAACCTCTGACCGATGACCAGGTGTTGAGCCAGCGGTCGGTTTTGATAAATCCCGAAAATCTTTGTCCAAAATTCTGCCATTTCGTGGACCTGCTCTGGAACCGACCTCTACATTGATATGAGGGCCGCAGTTTCAACCTGCCAGTATGAGAAAAAAGATCGGCAGATTGTTGCCCCACTGGCGATCTCTGCATGAAAATTCACGATTAATTGATACAACCATGATGAAGCGAATCTTACTTTTCCATCTCCTGATACTGGCAGTTGCCGCTATCAGCCTGCCGCATGTTTCCGCACAGGAATTCCAAACCTTGTTTAATGGCAAAGACCTAAGTGGCTGGAAGGGCAAAGATGGACTGTGGCGAGTCGAAAACGGCACCATCGTTGGCGAAACCAAGGCGGATGCCCCGATCCCGGCGAATACCTTCCTGATCTGGCAGGGCGGTCAGGTGGAGGATTTTGAGTTTTCCTGCCAGGTGAAATTCACCGGCAATAATTCGGGAGTCCAATACCGCAGTAAAGTCTTCGGTGAGCCTGACGATCTGGCCCTGAGCGGTTACCAGGCCGACTTGCATCCCAAGCAAGAGTTTTTCGGTATGCTGTATGGGGAAAAATATGGCAAGCGCGGCATCATCGCCACGCGTGGTCAAAAGGTGAACGCCAAGGGCGACAAAAAGCTCGTCGAAGTGACAGGCGAGGTCGGAGATGGAGCCGAGCTCAAAAGTGAAGAATGGAATACACTACGTATCGTCGCAGTAGGCAATCGCATGATCCACCTGGTGAATGATGTAGTCACCGTCGACGTCACCGAGAATCATCCCGATGCCATCGCCAAAGGTTTTCTCGGCTTGCAACTACATAGAGGAGCCGCCATGAAGGTAGAGTTTAAGGAACTCAAGTATCGAGCCCTGACAGGTGACGGCGCGAAACAGACTCTCGATGCTGCCGCCGGGCTTCACGGAAAAAAAACTGGAGCAGCCTCTGGTGCGGAGAATCGAGGCAAAGCGAAGAGCGCGAGCCGGACCGTAACGAATGAGGCCGGGATTACTTCGATATCCGGTTTTGAAGTAGAGAAATTGTACACCGTTCCCACGGAGATGGGGAGTTGGGTGGCGATGGGAGTGGGGCCGGATGGAACGCTCTACGCTTGCGATCAGAAGGATGCCGGAGTCTTCACGGTGAAAGTTGGCGAAGCCGGTTCGGTGGAGGTCAAGCCGCTGGCTTTGGATTTTTCCGAGGGAGAGATGCCTTCGATTTCGGCGAGGGGAGTGAATCATTCCTTTGGCGCGTTGTGGTTTCACCTGCAGCCGAAAGGATTCCTCAAGCTCTGGGATTCAGATGGGGATGGGGATTTTGATAAGAAGGAGTTGATCACCGAGTTCTCCGGGAACGGGGAGCACGGGAATCATGCGATCATTCCGACTGCGGACGGAAAAAGTCTCTACATCGACGGAGGGAATTCGGCGGCTTTGCCGGAGCATTCGCGATCGCGGGTGACGAGCTGGGATGAGGATTTGCTGCTGTCGCGAATGTGGGATCCGCGCGGACATGCGCGAGGTCGCCTCGCGCCGGCGGGATGGGTGACGAAGTTTGATCCGAACAAGAAGACCCAGGAGGTGATTTCGATCGGGTACCGCAACCAGTACGATATCGCACTGAACCGGAACGGGGATCTTTTCACCTACGATGCCGACATGGAGTGGGATATGGGTTCGCCCTGGTACCGGCCGACGCGGATCTGTCACGTGGTGTCGGGGAGCGACTACGGCTGGCGGAGCGGTTCGGGGAAATGGCCGACCTATTATGAGGACAGCCTGCCGCCGGTGGTGGAGGTGGGACCGGGTTCGCCTACGGGCATGATCCAGGGGAGTGAGGCGAAGTTCCCGGCGAAGTACCGCGACGCGCTGTTTGCCTTCGACTGGACCTTCGGGACGATCTATGCCGTGCACCTCACGCCTGAGGGCGCGGGATTCACCGGGGAGCTCGAGCCTTTCGTTTACGGGGCGCCGCTGCCGGTGACCGATGGCGTCATTGGCAACGACGGTGCGATGTACTTTGCGACCGGTGGGCGCGGAATGGAGTCGCATCTCTACCGGGTGCGCTACACGGGCACCGAACCTGCGGTTATGGGTAAGGGCAATGATACCCCGGAGACGATCAAGGCAAGGGAGCTGCGCCGGTCATTGGAGGCGTTTCATGGAGTGAAAGACAAAGCCGCAGTGGAGAAGGCCTGGCCACATCTATCGAGTACCGATCGGTTCCTGCGCCATGCAGCCCGAGTGGCGGTGGAGTCGCAGCCGGTGGAGTCGTGGGCGGAAAGCGTGTTGAAAGAACAGAATGCCCAGGCGCGGATCACGGCAGCGGTGGCGCTGGCGCGTTCGGGAACCGAAACCCATCGGGCGAAGTTGATTGTCTCGTTGTTGGACTTGGATCCGAAGCAATTGAGCGAAACTGAGTTTCTCGGACTCTTGCGCGCCTATGCGTTGACTTTTATTCGCCTGGGTGAGCCAAACGCCGAAGAGCGCGAAGCGGTGATCGCGGAGCTGGATCCGTTTTTACCGAATAAGAGCAATGACTTGAATACAGAACTGATCCGGGTGCTCGTTTATTTGCGGTCACCGTCGGTGATCGAGAAGGGATTGGCACTCATCGCCGCGCGCGGTAAACCGGAAATTCCGGATTGGACGGAATTGGCCAGCCGGAACGAGCGCTATGGGGCGACCGTGCAGAAGATGCTCGATAATTATCCGCCCGTGCAGGAGATGAGGTATGCCTTCATGCTGCGCAATATAAAGCAGGGCTGGACGATGCCGCAGCGCCGCGCGTTCTTTGAATTTTTGAACGTAGCGGCAAAGGGTTCGGGAGGGGCGAGTTTCCCCGGCTATATGGAAAATATCCGGGCAGAAGCGCTGGCCAACCTCTCCGACGAGGAACGGCAAGCGCTCGCGGATATCACCGGGGAGAATTTCAATCCGATGCCGGATTTTGAGATCGCAATGCCGAAGGGGCCGGGTCAGGTCTACACCCTGGAGAGCGCGATGCAGGCAGTGAGCGGGCCGGGGAAGGCTGATTTTGAGCACGGGCGGAGCATGTTCTTCGCGACCAGCTGCGGCGCTTGTCACCGCTTCAAAGGTTTGGGCGGAAGTATCGGACCGGATTTGACGAGCTTGCCGAACAAGTTCGACGAGGCCTACCTGCTAGAGGCGATCATCGATCCGGGCAAGGATATCAGCGACCAATACGGATCGTCACTGGTGACGATGAATGACGGCACGGTGCATACAGGATTGGTAATCGAGAAAGGGGATGTCGTGGATGTGTATTCCCATGACCCGAAGGCCGATCCGCTGACTCTGTCGCATAGCGATATTTCTGAAATCAAGCCGTCACCGGTATCGCAGATGCCGCCAGGGTTGATCAACACCCTTTCGCCGAAGGAAGTGAAGGACCTGGTGACGTACTTGATGTCGGGGGGCGATCCAAAGAATAAGCGATACGGCCGGCCGAAGAAGAAGGAATAAGATCATAAAAAATTGCGTGCAGAGATAAAAAACATGAAAAGAACAGTTGGCATCCTCAGCCTCTTCATACTGACCCTTGCCCCAATCGCACTTTCCGCGGCGGAGCCGCAACTATCCCGCTCCGCGGGCTCTGCGAAGCCCTCGGAGCAAGCTCCTCGTGAAGGCGAAGCGCTTCGCGCCGAGGCAGTGGGTGGAGCGTCACGCTCCCCGAACATCGTCCTGATCTACACTGACGATCACGGGTACACGGACCTCGGTGTCCTCGGCATCGACAAGCACGTTGACACGCCAAACATGGACAAGCTTGCCCGCGGCGGGGCGTTGATGACCGCCGGCTACAGCTCGGCCCCGCAGTGTCAGCCATCGCGTGCCGGGTTGATGGTTGGCCGGGTCCAGAACGAATTTGCCTTCCCCCACAACGCCTGCGACGCGGGCGAGGGCTTGGGCCGCATGCCCCGCACCTACCCCGGAGGCACAGACATGGCGGGCCAGCCCGTTCTGACCATCGCCGACCGGATGAAGAAGCTCGGTTACCTCACCGGCTTTTCCGGCAAGTGGCACCTGGGCCCGACCAACCACCCCAAGGGGAAGCACGAACCACGCGCTCGTGGCTTTGACTACTACTGGACCGGCACGATGAATAGCGGGTCAACCAACCTCACGCTCGATGGCAAGCCTGCGGAGCATCAAAACAGGAACGGCTTGCCCAAGGGCGTCGCCAACCGCGTCATCCTGCAGGGCAAGTACGGCGAGTCGTTCATCGACTTCAGCCAGGTCGGAGACAAGCCGTTCTTCCTCTACCTGCCGCTCTTCGGCCCGCACATCCCGCTCATCGAGAAGTCCGACCCGTATTACGAGAACTTCCCCCCGCTCGACTACCCGCACTACGACGATTGGCGGGATGATCGGCGGCGCATGGGCCTCGCACTGATCAAATCGATCGACGACGCGGTGGGCGGGGTGATGGCCAAGCTGCGCGAGCACGGGCTCGAAGAGAACACGCTGATTCTTTTCGCCAGCGACAATGGCGCCCCAAGCAAGATGGGGCGCAACGGCCCGGGCCTGCCCGGTGGACCGCCCGGGACGAGGGGCGGAGTCTGGAACGGCTCGAACAACATACCCATGCGTGGCGAGAAAGGCAGCCTGTTCGAGGGCGGCATCCGGGTCCCGATGTTCGCGTACTGGAAGGGAAGGATCATGCCGGGCACGGTGATCGAAGAGATGGTGACGACCCTCGATCTTACCGCGACGACGCTTAAGGCCGGAGGCGGAACGATCCCCGACGAGTTTGATGGCGTGGATTTACTGCCGCGATTGACAGGCAATACCGATAAGATTGACCGGCCAAAGCCGATGTTCTGGGAGTTCTGGCAGACCCAGGCGGTACGTATGGGCGACTGGAAGCTATGGCGCTCGAGCACGCAGGAGCTGCTGTTCCATATCGCCGAAGACCCGTATGAGTTGACCAATCGTGCGCAGACCGACGCCAAGGTCGCGACACGGTTGCGGAAGTCCCTGAATCAGTGGTCGGCTTCGCTGCCGCGTCTGAACAAGTCCCAACAGGACGCGAGCGAAGTATTCGCTTGGCCGCTCTCGGGCGCCCCGGAGGGTACCCTCCCCGATCCGCGCTACCGGGTACCCTATGCCACCTCCAAGCCCGCGCCCTACCCCGCTCCAATTCAGGGGACTCTTTCGGAGTAAGCAGTAAGGAAATAGGTGACCGTATGAGTGACTGGACGAGAAGAAATTTCATAGGTGCCCTCGGGGTGACTGGCATGGCGGTGCCACTACAGTTCTCCCATGCGAAAGGTCCGGACATTACTCCGGAAATTTCAGCCAGTGTTTTTCCCTGGGACTTGGCCGATGAGGGACTGGACCAGGTGTTGGATAACCTGAAGAAATCAAAATGGGCGGCTCACTTTAAGTAAAACGAATAATATTATGAATGCTAAAACGAAAACGATAATCTTTGCGACAAGCGCACTATTGGCTTGCTGTTGTGTCAATGCCACCGCGCAGGAGCAGACTCCAATGAATGTTATCTTCATTCTGGCCGATGACCTGGGTTGGGCCGATACAACTCTGTATGGGCATACCAAGCTTTATCAGACTCCGAACATTGAACGCTTGGCCAAGCGGGGGATGACGTTCAATCGAGCGTACTCCAACAGTCCGCTATGTTCGCCCACGCGCGCCAGCCTGCTCACTGGGCAAACACCGGCGCGACACGGATCAACGCGACCTCAACACCACACGCCAGTGGCACGTCTCAAAGCCGTTGTCGATGCGAGTGCGAAGCCCGGAATCAAGGCCAGAAGTGTATCGTCCGTGAGTCGACTCGATACCAACTTCCCGACGCTGGGGAAACTCTTTAAAGGCAAGGGATATCAGACGGCTCACTTTGGTAAATGGCATCTAGGGAGAGATCCGCATATCCCCCTGAATCATGGGTTCGATGTGAGTCTCCCTTTTGCGGCCGGCTCAGGTCCCGCAGGTGGCTATATTGCTCCCTGGAAATATAAAGAGCTCAAAGCCAACAAACCAAACGAACACATTGAAGACCGTATGGCAGAGGAAGCGAGCCAATGGTTCGACTCGCTTCAAAGTGACCGCCCCTTCTTTATGAATTATTGGCAGTTCTCGGTTCACGCCCCTTTTGAGGCGAAGGAGGAGCTGATCGAGATATACCGCAAGAAGATCGACCCCAAGGATGCCCAGCGGTCTGCCCTTTATGCGGCGATGGTTCACTCTCTTGATGATGCGGTGGGGTCACTGATCGACATGGTGGATGCCGCCGGCATCGCGGACAATACCATTATTGTTTTCTACTCGGACAACGGCGGGCATATGTACGCAGAGCTCCCTGACGCTCCTTCGGCTACCAGTAACCGTCCCCTGCGCGGAGGAAAAGCGACCATTTATGAAGGTGGAATTCGGGTTCCCGCCATTGTGGTTTGGCCGGGGGTGACGACACCGGGAAGCCGTAGTGACGTTCCGATTCAGACTTCAGATTTTTATCCGACTTTTGCGCGACAACTGGGGCTCGATGTTCCCGATGATCACGTGGTGGATGGGATCGACATACTGCCTGTTCTGAAGGGCGGGGAACTGGATCGGGACGCCATATTCACCTACTTCCCTTTTGCCCCACCTGTGCCCGACTGGCTTCCCGACTCTGTCTGCGTACATGCCGGCGATTGGAAGTTAATCCGCCTATTCCATGAGGGTGAAGATGGTCAACATGCCTATCGCCTGTACAACCTTGCGAAGGACATCGGAGAAACCAACGACTTGGCGAGCCAGTATCCGGAGCGGGTGGCGAGTCTGGATCAGCGAATCGAGGAGTATCTCACCGAAAGTAAAGCCGTTGTCCCGCTTCCAAACCCTGCCTTTGACCCCGCTCAATATCGTCCGGAACTGATTGGAAAGCCAGCCAGATCCAAGAATCGCAAGAAGTAGACTTTAACGGATTCTCTAATGACAGAACCTTACGGTATTACAGGCGAACTCAGAATGGGCAGCTCACTTTAAATAGGCTCTCACTTCCGAAGAACGACTAGGCAAAGGAAAAGACGTACCCGATAAAATGAAAAAAATGGTTTTGATTCTGAGCCTGATCGCCACCGGCACACTGGTGCAGGCGGACGACAGACCAAACGTGGTCTTCATCCTGAGCGATGACCAGAGCTGGGGCGACTATGGTTTCATGGGACACCCTCACCTGAAAACACCCCACCTCGATCAGCTCGCCGGCGAGGGATTAATCTATGAACGCGGCTACACCACCGCGTCGATTTGCCGTCCCTCTTTGGCCAGCATCGTGACCGGGCTTTATCCGCACCAGACGGGCGCGAGGGGCAATCGTCCTTTTATGGGTGAAGGCGTTGACCACAAACGACTGCGAGCCAACAAAAAACTGTGGCCCCTGGCACAAGAGCAATCGAAAACCATGACCGCCACGCTGGCGCATGCGCCTTCGATGGTAAAACAGTTGCAGGATAGCGGGTATGCCACCCTCCAGACCGGGAAGTGGTGGGAGGGGGATCCTCTCGACCACGGATTTGACGAGGGTTTTGGGCACGGGATCGGTCGCAAAACCATGAAGCCGATCCACAACTTCGTCGACAAGGCACAGAAGAACGCACAGCCTTTCTTTATCTGGTATGCCGTTTTTCTGCCGCACACTCCGCACGATGCCCCGGATGAACTCTACCAGAAATACAAAGACCTGGCCCCCGATGAATCGACCGCGCGCTACTGGGCCAATGTCGCCTGGCTCGACGAGACCTGCGGCCAGCTGGTGAACCATTTGAAAGAAAAGGATCTTTACGATGATACACTCTTCGTTTTCACAGCCGACAACGGTTGGCGGCCCGATCCGGAGAAGGTCGCCTGGTATGTCAGGTCCAAAAAGGAACCTGTCGAAGCGGGAATTCGCACACCGATGTTCCTCACCCACAAGAACAAGATTTCACCCCGTCGTGATAAGACGACCCTTGCGAGCAATATCGATATCGCGCCGACCATCTTAACCGCCTGCGGCATCGAGCCTGACCAAGCCCTGTCTCTTATACACATCTCCGAGCCCACGAGACCGAGGCTGATCTCG
>CAJXQE010000307.1 GCA_913058215.1 uncultured Verrucomicrobiales bacterium | reverse complement strand
CGAGATCAGCCTCGGTCTCGTGGGCTCGGAGATGTGTATAAGAGACAGGGCGGATGTGATTGTGGTGAATCATACTTTGTTTTTCACTCTTCTTGGCGGCCAACAGGATTTTAAAGACGGAGCCGAAGGCTTCCTCTTTGCGAATGATTTCCTGATCATGGACGAAGCTCACACTCTGGAGCAGGTGGCAGCTCGACAGTTGGGGCTTTCACTGTCTCAGACTGGAATGAAGTTTGATCTTCATCGGCTTTATAATCCTAAAAATCGAAAGGGCTTGTTTCAACTTACCGGTGACATGGAGGGACGGCGCTCGACGATGGCCTTGCTCGATGAAATCGACGAGTTCTTTGATCGAGTGGAAGAGTCGAGTAAATGGGGCAATTACGGGCGGGAATTCCGGGTGAGAAATCCAGAGTTTGTTGAAGACACACTTGGAGCCAGCTTGATTGAAGTCTCGAAGAGAGCCCGGGCAATATCCGAACTCGCCGAGGATACGACGCGCACGGAGCTTCAGGATTTAGCCCGACGTCTGGGCGAGTGTCGCTCTGCTCTCACGACCTTTCTTGATCAAAGCGACGACGGCCTTGTTTATTGGGTGGAGAAGAATCACCGTGAGACTCTCAGTCTCAATGCTGCTCCCGTAGATGTATCAGAAATTCTGCGCCCTATCTTTTTCGACAGCGGGCGACCTTCCGTTTTCACGAGCGCCACTCTCGGAATTGGTGATCGCGATTTGAATTACTTCCGTAACCGGGTCGGCGCTGACGAAACTGAGTCAATCCAGATTGGAAGCCCATTCGATTATCCACGGCAGATGAAGATTCATCTGGTGAAAAACATGCCTCAACCCAATGAGAAAGGATACGATGAGGCCCTTTGCAAATGGGTTCAGGAATTCACCATGAAATCCGGCGGTCGCGCCTTTGTGCTCTTCACCAGTTATAAACTGCTTCAGAAAACAGCGGAGGAGCTGCGTGGATTCTATTCTGACCAGGGGTGGAAACTTCTGGTCCAGGGACAGGGGACTCCTCGCGCGCAGTTGATCGACGAGTTTAAAAAAGACGAAACGAGCGTGCTATTCGGCACCGACAGTTTCTGGACAGGAGTCGATGTGCCCGGGAAAGCCCTTAGTAATGTGATCATCACACGACTTCCTTTTGCGGTTCCTGATCATCCGCTAACTCAGGCAAAGCTCGAGATGATTGAGGAACGCGGCGGGAATGCCTTCATGGAATATTCAGTTCCCGAGGCGATTCTGAAGCTCCGTCAGGGCGTCGGCCGACTCATTCGAAACGAAGATGATAAGGGGATGGTCGTGATTTTGGACAACCGGGTTCTGACGAAACGCTACGGGAAGGCATTTTTAAATGCATTGCCTGATGCCCCAGTAGACATTTCGGAATAAATAGGCTTTAACACCTTAAGATAAGACATATGAAGATGGTTTTTACTCTCACGATCTTAACTTTCATAGGGGTATTGGGGGAAGTTATAGGTGCTGATTGGGCAATTCGAGCCGGAGGTGAGGGTCAGGACAAAATTCGAGGTATGGTGGTCGCGCCGGATGGGAGTATTTTCGTCACCGGTGAATTCGGGCATCCGGGCGGCGACTTCGGTAGCTTTCAGAAAGAGAGCGCAGGCTCCTTAGATTTCGTAATTGCCAAGATCAGTGCCGATGGAGAGTTTCTCTGGGTATCGACTGCTGGCGGCCCGAAGATTGACCGGGGTTATGCAGTCTGTTTAGCGGATGATGGCGGTTGTTACGTGACTGGACACTTTGAAAGCGAATCGATCCTGTTTGGTGATGTTGAACTGAAGAGCGCCGGAGATTATGATTCGTTCGTCGCGAAATACGATGCTTTTGGGAAATGCGTATGGGCAAAGCGCCAGGGCGGCGGCGGTTATGACTACGGCCACGGAATCGCAGCAGACACGAAGGGCGGCTGTGTAGTATCCGGTTCCTTTGCGACAACAGGAACTTTTGGGAAATCCACATTTGAGCACAGCAAAGGCAGGCGGGCATTCCTTTTCAGAATGAGTGCTGACGGCGACATGAAGTGGGCTCGGGAAGCCGGCACGGCTGATGATGCGGCCGCCGGGACGATGAGCGGTCACAATCTCTGCACGGACAGGAAAGGATTCATTTATATGGGAGGCTTCCAGAGAGGCGGAGCGGTATTTGGAAAGGGCGTAAGTATTCCTGCCCACAAGATCCAGGATATCTTCGTAGCGAAATATTCAGGAGATGGAAAAGCGCTATGGGCCTTAGATGCCGGTGGAGAATCTGACGGTTTGGCGACCGGGCTGGCTCCGGATGAAAAAGGCGGCTGTTACATTACCGGAATGTTCAAAGGCACGATTCGAATGGTCGACGCTGATCTGACCAGCTCAGGACTGCACGATTTCTATGTGGCGGCGATCAATGAGGACGGTAAGCCAAAGTGGGTCTATTCAGGAGGCGGAGAAAAGACGGACTACGGGCTCAGTATTGCGGCTGATGGAACTGGCGGATGCCTTGTAACAGGAGAGATCACTGAGAAAGCGACATTCAGAGGGAAGACGTCAACCTCAACCAAAGCAGCCATTGGAGAGAAGGATTCGTATATTTTGCATTACAGCAGGGACGGAATGCTGGTTTCTTCAAACCTGTTTGGAGGAACCGACTATGATTTGAGCTATGCCATCGGAGCAGGTCGTGACGGTGAAGCATTTGTCGCAGGGGCATTTCGAAACGAGACAGAAATTATCGGAACGAAGCTTACCAGTAAAAAGGGAAATGATATTTTCATCGCACGGATCGCAGGAAAATAGAGAAGGTCGCGCTTTGGACATTCACGCAAACACAGGGGAATATCCCAAGACCGTTCGAATATATGCAATTTCGCATTACATATATTGTAAGAAGTTATAACGCAGCCCTTGTTCTAAAGGGGGTTGTGGTATTGAGCTGCTGACCTTGGGTATATCCCAATTCTTAATGGTTAAGACCTCTTTAGCTTCCGGGAATTCACGCTTCGAATTGAAAGAGCTGCTCTGGTTTCCTTTTCGACCAAGGGATTTATTTCTTCGCACAATATTTCCCGGATCAATCAGAGTGCCCCTTAAATCATCCGATCGATCAGTCAGACCAGAAAAACCTTCGTTTGATCAGAAAGGATCCACATGGATCTGATCCTCTTGATAATAACATCAATCTTCTGTATCCGCCGCTGTCAAAGGAATCACTCGTGTTCGTCGTAACTCGATTCCTTGCGATATTCAGGACCATGGGCCATGAATCCCTCAAATATCGCACTCTCGCGAGATTCACCCTCAGACTGCAGCGATCGCTGGATTTCTCAACATCCTCAAATCGTCGTCTAATAAGATTCGAGCCGTTTCGTTACAAGCTTGGATCTCGCTTGCAAGTCAGTGAGATAGAATAAAATGTTCCACGGGGAAAGTTGAGAAAACTAACCCTTTTATAAAATTTAACGAAAAATTCCGGCTCACATTCCTAAAACTTTTTACCTCTCAGGTATCCAAAGGTTGAATGAAGCCCCGCCTCGTTCTACTTTGTCCCGTCCTGCTGATTGTTAATCATTCCTATGAAGCAAAATTTGTTTTCTCCATTTACGTATATTTTGGCTGCCGGCTTAATCCTGCCCGGCCAACTGGTCGACGCTCAAGGCTTCAGTGGCTTTTTTAAGGGCGATTCCAGAAAAGTGCTTTCCGCAGAGCAACTCTCTTCTCAGGAAGGATCCGCCAATAGCCTGCTTGCTAAAGCCCAGCAGTATGAGCAATCAGGCAAACGTCGGCAGGCACGTGATACCTACGGCAGAATTGTAAAGAGCTACCCGCGGACGGACGCTGCAGCTGAAGCTCAATTTAAAGTCGCTCAAATTCGGGAATCCGAAGGTGAAGGCCGGAAAGCCTTTGAAGAGTATCAGGAATTGATGACGACTTACCGGAACAGCCCAAACTTTAATACGGCTCTGGAACGTCAATTCGCTATTGCTGAAGCCTTGCGTGGCGACACGAAAAAAGGCTTCCTGGGTATTGGTGTTGCCATTCAGCCTTCCAAGCTGATCGAAATGTATGAGAGCATCAGCAAGAACGGTCCGCATACAGACTACGCACCGCGGGCGCTTCTCAGTGTGGGCCAAATACGGAAAAAGCTTGGTGAAAAAGAAGTGGCTATCAAGGCCTTTCAGTCGGTAGTCGATGAATATGCGACCTCTCAGTATGCTACCGAAGCCCAGTATGAGATCTATCAAATTCGTGGAATCAAGGCGGAAGAATCCAACAGCCCGAATCAGGATCGTGCTCAAATGGAAGCCGGGCTCGATTTTGTAAATCAGAATCCAGAAGATCAACGTGCTCAGGAAATCAAATCCGACATGCAGCAGATTGAAGAGCGATCCATAGAGAAGCTTTTTACGACTGGAGAATATTACGAGAAAATGAACAAGCCGGAGTCGGCCAGAATCTACTACCGGGAGGTGGTGAAGAATCCTAACACTCCATTTTTCGCCCGGGCCCAGGAACGCCTCGCCGCCATTGATAGCTCCACCACTTCGGTTTCAAGTCGGACGAGATTCATGGGGTCGAAACCGTCAAAAAAGGACAAGCTGGAGATGAGAACGTCCGATGATGAAGTAATCCCCCTTCCCTCAGACAACTGAGTTTTACTTGTTCAGCCCGCGGGAATTTGTTAAGTTTTCCTAAATAAACTGCTTTTGCCTTCTTGTATTTTCTAAAATTGTGATTAGCTTCGCTTGAATTGTCGGGTGTTTTTTGTTACAGGAACACGTAGACGTTAAACGTCAGCAGTTTTCATGAAGCGAATTGTCACATCAGCATTGCTCATCGGCGCGGTTTTCACTCTTCTGTCCGGTTGTGCCGGCTACCAGTTGGGATCGGTCAAGCCTTCCGTTTACGCCGGGATTGACAACATCCACGTGCCCATGTTTGCAAATAACACACTTGAGCCAAGGGTTTCCAGCCTTGTCACCAACGCTGTGCTTAAAGAAATTCAGGCAGACGGTACGTATAAGGTTACCAATCGCCAGAATTGCGATGCCATTCTGGTTGGGAGGATCCGTCAAATTTCCAAGAGGCAGTTGCGGGCAATTCGGACAGATACTCTCCGCTCCAAGGAATTGCGCCTTTTCCTTTATGTAGATTGGCATTTCGAAGACCCATCTACAGGACGGCGAATTGATTCGCTTGATCGTAGTGAAGGCGATTCAAAAATTGATCGCGAGGATGACAAGGTTTACAAAGCCCGTCCGGGACGTGTCATCGGCGAGACTATTCAGATCGTTGACCCCAGCTTCCAGGTGAGCGAGCGCAACGCGATCGCTGTTGCTGCGCAGGATGCAGCGAAAAAGATCGTGTCGCAGGCGGCGAATGGATGGTAAGTCTGTTCGGCTTGTTCCTTTTTCTTACTTCTACTTCGAGCCCTGGATCAGGGGCTCGTGAAATAATTCTACCTTCAATCGGAGGGAAGTCCCCTTTCCTGCTCTTGGCTGCGACGATTTCGACATGAGTTCCACTATTGAAGAAAATAATAGAGGACTCGTCCAGTTGGTTTGCAGTCCAATCGGGAACCTCGGTGATATCACCTATCGTGCTGTTGAATCATTGAAAAGAGCCGATTTGATCGTCTGTGAGGATACCCGGCATTCACGCCGTCTTCTTTCTCACTATGAGATCAACGGCTCTGAGCTTTGGGCTCTTCATGAGCACAACGAGTCAAAGAAAGCGGCTGAAGTGGTGGAGCGAGCTCTTGCCGGACAGCGGGTGGCTGTTCTTTCTGACGCAGGAACCCCGACCATCTCTGATCCGGGCTTCCGCCTCGTAAATCATTGTATACCTGCAGGCGTTAGAGTGGAGGTTCTACCAGGGGCCTGTGCCATAACGTGCGGTCTCGCTGGATCGGGAATGCCGACGGACGCCTTTTATTTCGGGGGCTTCCTTCCTGTGAAATCGGGAAAGCGGGAACGAATTCTGTCTGAAGCGCTTGTGAGAATAGAGACCTCGGTCTTTTTCGAATCACCCCATCGAGTCCTGAAATCACTTAAGGTCCTCGCAGAACTCGATCCGGAACGTGAGGTGTGTGTAGCCAGGGAGTTGACCAAAAAATTCGAAACTTACCATCGAGGCAGCTCGAAAGAACTCCTCGACTCCCTGTCACCCGGACCGGTAAAGGGAGAAATTACCCTCTTGATACGCGGCGCAGGGAAAAGGAAAAAGGCAGGACGCAACCGGCTTCAAGAGTAGCCGGGCGAAGCAGCAGTTGTTGAACAACACTGCTTCACCCGGAATTTTTTGGTTCCACCACAACCAACCAATAAGCAAAGAAACCGGGGGAATTGGACTGAGTTAGTCAGTCCTGAAAAGTATAATTGATGCTCTTATTTAGTTGTAGCGGGGCTGAGGTTTATTTTTCCGGAGTGGCGTTCCAGGAGTCTTGCGACGCCGGTCCGAAGGAGCTTTCGGTAAAGGAGGAAGCTTCTTTTCGTCGTAGCGACGATGAGCCCGGACCTTACCAAAGCAGGAGATAGTTTTATTTCCGGTCGGGTCATCTTCCGAAATGAGGGGAAGAACCGGATATAAGATTACGGGGATGTTTTTCGTGTTTTTCATTGCCGGGCAATCATTAGATGACTGCGGCAATTCGAAGCACCCATCAAAAGACGGGCGGATCCGATACGGGAATATATGATTAACTTAGTATTTCTCTGTAAGAGAGTTCGGTCTTATATTGTCAATATTCCTGTACGTTCGTGTTTCGAATTGTCTTTGTTTGTGTGTCTTACTATTTTATAGTAATTATGGAAACTTTGCAAAACTATTTGTTACCTAATTTCTCCTGCCAAAGCAATTAACCCCATTAAGCGCTAACAATCAGTCACTTAAGGTCTTTCTATTTCGAATGAATAATTTTTCTCAGGAGCTGCAGCGGCGCCTTCATATTCCCATCTCCTCGATCACAGCCTATGATTATCCATCGGCCCGAATAGCTGACGAAGCTGGAATACAACTTCTCCTCGTTGGCGATTCTCTTGGAATGGTCGTCGCCGGCAATCCCGATACGACCTCGGTTACCCTGGATCAGATGGCCTACCATACTCAAATGGTTCACAGGGGTGCGAAGAATGCAGTGATCGTTTCAGACCTTCCGATCAATACTTATCAGACACCTGAAGATACAGTAAAAAATGCGCGAGTGCTGATGGACGCAGGTGCGGATGCTGTAAAACTGGAAGGTGGTTTCGGACAGTTGGAAAAGGTGAAGGCACTGACAAAAGCCGACATTCCAATGATGGCCCACATCGGAATGCTCCCCCAGAGAGTGATTGAAGAAGGTGGCTACAAGAAGAAAGGGAAATCAGCAGACCAGGCTCGCATTCTCATCGACTCTGCGGTGGCTCTGGAAGAGGCAGGTGCATTTGCGATCGTCCTGGAAAGTGTAGTCCCCGCCGTTGCGTCTCAGATCACGAAAGCAGTGTCGATGCCGACAATCGGAATTGGGTCCGGGGAGGATTGCTCCGGACAGATCCGCGTTTTACACGATGTCATCGGAGGCTATCCCTGGTTTGTTCCGCCATTCGCCAAGGTCTATGGCGATGTGGCCGGTGAAATGCGCCGATCGATGGAGCAGTTCCGTGAGGAATTGAAATAGAACTAAGCAAAGGGGTCAACGATCCAGCCCGAAAACCCGCTGTGCCAGGAACATTCCCAGAAGCATCATGGGAACAAAAATGAGAGCTTCCGTCCTGAAGACGGAGAGGTTTGCAATCGCCGGCCCCGGACAAAATCCCCCCAGCCCCCAACCGATTCCAAAAATAGCGGAACCTATCACCAGCCTTTTGGAAACCGGGTCCGCTGACGTGTCGGGCAATCCCAGCCCATGAAAGCGATTCTTCTCCAGCTTTCGAAGTATGAAATAGCCAAGAGCAAATACTGCCACGGCGCCTCCCATCACAAACGCCAGGGCCGGATCCCAATTTCCCGACAAATCCAGAAAACCAATCACTCTTGAGGGATCCGTCATTCCGGAGATTACCAATCCCATTCCAAACAAAAGTCCGGCGATAAAAATAAGGAACCACCTCATTGGAGAGCTCCTCCTACCATTAACTGATTCCATACAAAGACGGTCAGAATTCCAGCGGCCATGAAGACAAGCGTGTAGATGATCGCGTCTTTGGCTCCAGCGCCAATACCGCAAACACCGTGACCGGAAGTGCACCCGCCCCCCATTCGGCTCCCAAATCCTACGAGGAGCCCTGCCACCGCAAAAACGGCGAGCCCTTTGTCAGCAGGCACAGAGTATTTTGCCCATCCCATTGAAAAGCTGATAGCAAGCCCGGCTCCAACGACCAATCCTGCCAAATAGAGAATTCTCCAGAGAGTATCCCCCCGATGCCATTTCAGAATTTTCGATGCGACTCCCGAAATACCGGGAATCTTCCCGGACGCAGCCATTGCTATCAAACTTCCAATACCAATGAGTGCCCCGCCAAACAGCGGTTCAAGGAATTCCATCGTCTAGAAAAAGTCGAATTATGCGGGTTTCGTCACCGGCTTGTCTGCTGCTTTGCCGGGATCTTTAATATTTACCCAGACATGCACGTGCGGATCGCCGCGGAAATACCAAACCATGTTTGGTCCTTCCAACTGCCAGGTATCCCAAACACGATCACCACCGACATCTTCTTTTTCGTAAAATGCGAGATGAAGATCTCCAGCTTGCGCTTCGATCATGGAAAGTGCTTCAGCGCGATCCTCTGCCCGGAAAGGCATCAGCAAATCGCCCACCACTTTCATCAACTCAGCCCGCTGGTCAGTGGTCATATCATAGCTGGGTAGACCTTCGATCCCTTCGGACTTGCCTTTCAGTGTAACCGTCCGTGTTCCTTTTTCACCCCGGCTCTCCCCTTTGAGAGCTTTCTCCTGCTGCTTTCCGTCCAGCATTTGAAACAATGCATTCGCCCGTTTTGCCTGGAACCAGTATGCATTTCCCGGATGGTCCGGCTTTTCCGTGAATCCTTGAGCCGAGTGCCCATAAAAAATGGGTCCACCGAAAGCCGCATTCTTCACGGAGTTTCCGTCGCACCGTCGTGTGCAGTGGCGACCAGTGAAGACAAATTCGAATTGATCAAAAGATTCGTCGGAAAACAAAGCTACGGAAGAAGTGCCGAAGATCTCTTCCGGAGTGGTTGCTCCCTTCTTCTTATTGTCATGGACAAACTGACTCCATACTTCATCCCTATATTCATCGCTGTGGAGATTCAGGAAAATATCTCGAACCAACTGTTGCTGATCCAATTCAAAAAAGCTGCCGACCCTTTCATTGAGAATGTGCCAGTTGTTCTCGATACGATTCCGCAAGGGATCATCGAAGGGCAATACCTGTCTCTTATACACATCTCCGAGCCCACGAGACCGAGGCTGATC
>CAJXQE010000306.1 GCA_913058215.1 uncultured Verrucomicrobiales bacterium | reverse complement strand
ACGAGATCAGCCTCGGTCTCGTGGGCTCGGAGATGTGTATAAGAGACAGATCAGGGGCTGCGTGTTGCGGATCACTTCAAAAGTAAACTTGTCACCGCGTCGATTCGTCTTCGCGAGGCGCCACAGTTCCGGGTCGATGATAATCTGGCCACTGGAACTGGAGAATGGACGAAAGGCGTTGCCATTTCCATCGGCCCCGGTCACCGAACCCGTGACTGAATAATCTCCCGCGTCGCTGGTCATCGCGATAGTCCATGTTTGCGGCTGCAGATTTTCACCAAGCGAAATGCCATGCGGACAGCGATCAGAAGTGTGCCGGCGATAGTTGACATCGCTCGAGTCGAGATCGATGAAATTGTCCGCATCCGGCTGGATATAGGTGGCGTAAAAGGCGTTCACTGTCTCCGCCGGTTCGCCGTCGATCCATACTCGCGCCGAGCCACCGCCAGGTTCACGCCAGCCGATCAAGTTGATGCCTGCACCGGTAAACTCGAATTCGAGGCTGGCGGGCCCCGACGCTTGAAGGGCTGTTCCGCGTTCGCCGGATTTCCAGCGCCCTGTCCTGGCCACCTGATCTGAACTCACAGGTAGGCGTCGTTCGCGAGGGTGCCGCTTGTCCATCACTGCGTCGTCCGGGCGATGAAAATGTCGCGCGATGTTGGCATTGATCATGAGCGCGGCGTAGGGGCTCTGATGAACGGTGTCGACGAGTAGGTCGGAAATTTCGAGGTCGTTGTCGACCATGTAGCGGGTCATCTCGCGTCGACTTTCGACCAGTTCGACATGGTATTGCTCGCACAGTTCACGCACCGCAGGCGGGTCGAGGTGTCGGGTCACCGCTTCAGGGTCAGGCCAAACCGACTCATGGTCCCGGCACCAGTGTAGCGTGCCGACGATGATGTCGGCGGTCGTCCGGCTTCGCAGTTCGACGAGCAGCTTTTCCAGGCCGGAGTTCGAACCAAAATTACAGACCAACACGACGTCAGCTTGATCGGGAATTACGAGGTGACGCGCCCAACCCCGGGTCAAATGCCATGGCGTCGAACCTCCAATCATTTTTTTGTAAACGATCGGCGGAGCATTCGGAAATCGCTCACCAATGTCGGCGATGAGGTCTTCGCCATTGCCGAGAAAATCGGTGAAGCTTGAGCCAATCGCCCAGATCACGAGCGGTCGCGGCGGGTCGAAACCATTCTCCAACTTGGCGACCGTCTGGGCGAGGTATCGCCCGTCACCGGGGCGCGGCGGAGCCTTGTATTCGGGCGCTTGCTTCGGGGGACTTGGCGCAGCAGTCAATCTGACGCGATCACTTTCCTCCGCAACCGGCAAGGATGCGAGATAAAGGTCGTCGATAAAAACCGAGCCACGCAAAGGAGCGACCCGATCCGCTGGCGTCACTCGAAAACCGAGCAGCGCTGCCTCGTAAGGGAGCGTCACCACATTACTCACCCGCACCCATTTCGACGAACTCGTTGCCCCGACGTTTTGCTTGCTGATATACTTTCCATCCGCCGTGTAAAACGCGATTTCGAGTGACGCCGTGCCGTAACCGGTACGATTGTCCGCCGCATTGTCGATCCGGATCCAGCCCTCGGCGTAAAATTGCCCACCGCCTTGCAGCGCCACCTGCGTCGATGGACGGTTGTGGTATTCGATTTCGTCCCGACTACTATCGCCGATTCGCAGGCACCACTCACCAGCGTGAGCTTGGATCCCGGAGCGTTCCGCCACCGACGCCCCGCTTTGATCGCCAATATCCGCCGACTCGAATCCTGGATTGACGAGAACGTTTCCGCCTGACTCCTGCGCGACTGTTGAACCGATCAGTGATGCCCAGATCATCGCTACCGGCACCAGTCGCTCTAAAAATATCGATCGCATTGGGTTTAAATCAGTAATCATCCGAAATCGTTCGTTGCTTACTTCACCTCACTCAGCAAGCGATTGCCAGGGATTACTGCCAGGAATTTGCTTTTTGACGTCGCGTTCGCTCCACCCTTCGGGCTGCCTGGCGGCCTCGCTACGATCCGCCAGCGGCGGATTCGATTCAATCCGAAGTGCCGCGGAGGGCCACTGCGAATCCTCCGAGCGAAGCGAGCGGGAATCTATCTTCGCTTCGCTAAGGTTCAACACCGCCGCATCATCACCGCGCATCGTCCTGGGTGGGAGGGGGTGCAACATACTCCCATCTCTTCGGACTGATGCCTGGGGCATCGACTTGCAAGTCGTCAGGACGATTCGGCACGTCGTAATCAATGCGGCAGGTGTTGGGATCCCCTAAAAAGGGGCGGACCTCCGATGGTAGTTGCTTGATTAGTTCCGTATCTCGTCCGGGCACTTCACCCTTGGGTCCGGCCCAAGCCGGCCGGTAGGCTATAGCCAACAAGCGACGGTTTTCCTTGCTATAGTTCGGATAGTTTCCGTGGAAGACCTTCTGATTGATCACCGCGGCCGTTCCCGCACGACAAGTCACCATGGTTTCGTCCGGATGAGCCAGAAACCGGTTATAAGGCACACCGTCAAGGTGCATGGATAAGTGGGAATACGGAATCACTTTGAACGGCGACCGTTCCGGCGTGAGATCGTCCAAATAGTAAAGCACCCTGACCAGCACCGGCGAACTGCTTTGGTTCCCGAAAATCTTTGAACCGTAGGGTTGCGAATCCGTGTGAATGGCGATGCCGGGGTGGCCCGGTTCGGAAACCGAGTAAGTGCAGGAAGTGCATATGAGTTCATCACCGAACAAGGCAGTCAAATACTCGACCATCGCGGGCAAGGCGATCACCTTCACCGTGTTAGGACATGAAGGCCAAGGACCTTTCGAGCCACGCTGGTGTTCGCTGTAATCGGTCGCCGTTGTGGGGAGATTGGACACCTCGGACCGGATGGCATCCAGTTGCTCGCTATTCAGCAAATCCGGAATGACGACATAACCTTCGCGTTCCACCCATCGAATCCGATCGGCGGTGGTAAGTTGGGCCCAATCAACTTGCGACCGATTGGCACCGCTCAAACTCTGCTTGCTGTTAGTAAACCGAACATCCATGACAGACATGTATTCTTGACACAAGGTGCTTTGAGTCTGGTAGAGATATTTGCATACTCAAGAATAAAATGGCAGCGGGCGATTGTTCTGGTTGCCAGTTGAGTTAAGAGGGGTCAGTCAACAAATCCTAATTTTTCAATTTCAAATTGATTCCTCAACGATTCTCAAGAAAGCCAGGCAGACATACTACTGACCTTTATTGCTCCGCGCTAAGAAAAAGACAAGAGGCATGACGGAAGAGCAGAACCATTTATGCCGGGCGAGGATTCCGCTTCACACCTGGAGGTCGGCGGCTTCCTCTTCGGTATCAATGTCCTCTCCCAGGCTGAGAATATCGACAATGGGGTGTCTCACTCCTTTACCCGCGACATTCGACTCGCTGTCGTGATGAAGGAAGATGCCGGCAATCGCTCTCTCCAGTTCGGGGATGAGAAGATCGCCCTTCCGGAGGCGATCCGCGATTCGTACCCCATTCGTGATTACCGACAAGGTGAGGCGGGGCACCTGGAGTGAGCAAAGAGCCCGGAGATCGTAGAGAAGCAACTTACCGATCACGGATCGAACCATCACCCGCTTCCTCGTCTTCACGGAATGGTTCCTCGTCTTGTAGGCCAGATCGAACAGTTGGTAGAGAATCGACAGCCGCATCTCTTCGAGTCGGACGATCCCGATGTGGCCCGGAAGAATGGGAATCGGGGGCTCTCCTTTTGCCGGAAGGAGAGCATAGGTGGGCTTCCAGGCGAAAGCGCCGAGTTCCTCCTCCTCTTCCGGTTTCCTGACGAAAGGAATCCAGATGGCGCAGGGAGCGTCTTCTTCGTAGAGGTTCCGAATTTCGTCGAATTCCCCGGATTCGAGTAGCACATCGTAGGCCAGTATGGCCAGTGGCTTTTTCCCGTGGCGTTGCTGATGATGCTCGAACGCTGCCTTCAGGTTGACGCCGATCCCCCCGTTCGTGTCGACGATCTCCGCCTTCAATCCGAGTGGCTCATAGATCGCGGCAGGCCCGGCGATCGTAATGGGACCGAATCCATCTGAATGTTCGATTCGCTCGACCAGGAGTTCGATCAGGGGCCTGTCTCCCACTTTCACTTCGGCGCCCTTGTAGGCGGTCGATAGAGAATGCAGTTCGGTCTCTGTTTTCGGCAGGTGCCCCGGAGCGTGATCGCTCCCCGCCAGAATCGTTATCGGGATACGTTCCATTTCTTATCTGCCAATGAGTTCTTCCTCCTCGCTTACTTTCGGTCCTCACTTCGCAAATTACGAAACATTTTTTTTGCGGGCTTGCTCCATGTCATCTTTTTTGTATTGCGCTTTTTTCACATGATCCGTGTTCCATTTGGATCCGGTCATCTTTGTTCCGCGTCCGAGGGACTCCGCTTGTGCAGAAATGGGGCAGGCATGGATTTGAACGGATTGAAAATGGATTCAGGCAGGTTCTGAAATCCTACACTGAGAGCCCGCCCCGGTCAGCACTTTTCGCGCCTGCCCGTTCTATTGGCCTTGTTCCCATTCCCAGGCGAATAAAGGCTCGCCCCCAATTCAAATCAGCTTCGTTTCCCCCGGAATCGCAACAGGCGGAATCGGCAGATCGCCAAACTCATACTTTGCCGGTCGGAGGTCTTCCTTGGAATTCCATGCTTGTTCCCAGGTGACGGTTTTGCCTGTGTATCCAGCGAGGCGGCCCATGATGGCCATCATGGTGCTCTTGACCATGTAGTCGCCGTTGTTGATTGGCTCGCCCTCGCGAATGCTGCGGAAGAGGGCGTCATGTTCGCGTTGGTAGGGAATGTCTTTCTCGCCATTGCGAGCCTGGCTGTATCGCCAGACCTTTCCGCCGGTCATCGTCTTGCGTCGGAAGTCGGCTGTGCCCTCGGCTCCAAAGACGAGGGGCGCGGTATCCTGATCGGTGCCGTTCTGTTGGCGGCAAAAGCTGAAACAGCGCTCGCCGCCGGCGTATTCGTAGCAGACTGCGAAGTGGTCGTAGATGTGACCGAACCTCGGCTCGGTTCGCGCCTGGCGTCCGGCGAGGGCGAAACATTTGATCGGGTATTGATCCTTCATGGCCCAGGCCATCAGGTCGAGACCGTGGACGTGTTGTTCGACGATGTGATCGCCGGAGAGCCAGGTGTAGTAGTACCAATTGCGCATCTGGTATTCCATGTCTGACCACCCGGGTTGGCGCTCATGATTCCACAGGCCATTAATGTTGTAGTTGGCCTGCATGGTGATGATTTTGCCGATGGCGCCGTCGTGGATCTGTTGGATGGTTTCCTTCATCGCCAGGCTGTAGCGCAACATCAATCCGGACACGATCGACAGTCCCTTTGTCTTGGCTTCCCGGCAGGTTTCGAGCACTTGACGCGCGCCGACGGCATCGACGGCAACGGGTTTCTCGACGAAGGCGTGTTTGCCGGCGGCGACCACTGCCGCGAGGTGTTCCGGACGGAAATGCGGCGGCGTTGCCAGGATCACGACATCGACATCGCAGGCTAATAATTGGCGATAGGCGTCGAAGCCAACAAATCGCTGTTCGTCGTTCACGGCGAATTTGTCGGGGTGCAGCTTCTTGAGCCGGTCGGCAGATCCTTCGAGGCGATCCGAAAAGGTGTCCGCCATCGCGACGAGTTTCACATTCGGGTCCGCCTTGAGCGCATTGTCAGTCGCGCCAGCGCCGCGTCCGCCGCAACCGATGAGGCCGATCTTTAAGGTGTCCGACCCGGCGGCATGGACAGCGGGCAGTTGCGAAAGGACTGCGGTGGAGGCGGCCGTGGTGAGGAATTGTCGGCGATTGTTCTCTTTCATAGTTCAGTTCAGTTTGATGCCGCTGTCGAACAGGATGGCAACGCGCATGGCCAGGTCGTGTTCGCGTGACGAAGGCATGGCGGAAAATATGCCCATCCGTGAGCCCAATGGCATATCACGGAAGGTCGGGACAAGTCAAACCGAATGGGATGGCGACAGTGTTGCGGGGTGTTCGGTTAGTCTGCCTTCAGCATCGCCGGGTCCCGCATTGGCGTGGTGAATATGCGAGACGGCAACAAGGGGACTGTGGTAATCTCCGCCGCATGAGAACGGAGAATGACACGACGATAATTTCCAAGGGAAGCCTGATCGATGGGACCGGTGCTCCGCCGATTGCGGATGGCTGCGTCGTGGTGACCGATGGGCGAATCGTCTTTGCCGGATCCGCTCAAGACGCACCTGAAACTCCAGCGGACGCGTCCCGGATCGATGCCAGGGGCGGTACCATCATGCCCGGTCTCGTGGAGGCACATTTCCACGCTACCTATTTCAACATCCGGGCGCTGGAGGATCTCGATATTAAGTACCCAGTGGAATACGTTTCGCTCCTGGCTTCGGTCAACTGCCGTCTGGCCCTGGAATGTGGATACACCGCGGCACGTTCGGGCGGCTGCCTGTTCAATGTCGACGTCTGGCTGCGCACCGCGATCGAAGCCGATCTCATTCCCGGCCCGAGGCTGTCTCCTTCCGGGCGCGAAATCTGTTCGGCAGGCGGGCTGATGGATTGGAATCCGGAGTTTCGGAAGATCGGGATGGAAGGCCTCGTCTTCATCATCAATGGTGCGGAGGATGCCCGGAGAGCCGTCCGAGCCCTGGTGAAAGACGGAGTCGAATGGGTCAAGACGTATCCGACAGGGGACGCTGCCGCGCCGGACGTGAACGATCATCACACTCTCTGCATGACCTTCGAAGAAATGGAGGCGGTCGTTCAGACTTCTCACAATCACGGAATGAAAGTGACCGGTCATTGCCGGGCGACCGAGGGAATCAAGAATGCCTTGCGGGCCGGGTACGACGCGCTGGAGCACGGCACCTTCATGGATGACGAAGCGCTTGATCTGCTACTGGAGCGTGATGTGCCCGTGGTGCCGGCCTTGTATTTTGAAAAAGCCAGTGTCGATCTGGGCCCTGAATTCGGGCTGTCTCAGCGAGTCATCGATGGCCACCAGGAAACGCTCGATGGCGGGGCCGAGAGCGCCTTGAAAATCCTCCGCGCCGGAGGCCGCATCGGGATGGGTGGCGACTACGGGTTTGGCTGGAATCCGCACGGCGATTACGCGCGGGAGCTGACGTATTTCACCAAGGTAGTCGGGTTCACTCCGCTGGAAACTATCACCTGCGCGACCAGGACCGGCGCCGAGATCATGGGATGCGAAGATGAATTCGGCACTTTGGAAGTCGGAAAACTCGCCGATGTGCTGGTCGTTGATGGCGATGTGATCGCGGACATTTCCATACTCGAGGATCGGAAGAAACTGCTCGTGGTCATGCAGGGCGGCGCGATCAAGGCCGGGCAACTTGCGCCGCGACAGGACACGGTCGTTACGATCAACGGCTGATTTAAACAGCAGGGACAGATGCGGTGTTAAATTGGACAAGTGATTTGTGGACTGAACCGGAGCGCGATATGAATAGACAGACTTGCAAATGGAACCGTCGCTCTTTCCTCAGGCACTCGGCCGTCGGTATCTCATTCGGGGGCTTGGCCAATCAACTCCAGGCGGAAGATGAATCCGTCATTGAACTCAGCGAAGCGCATCGCGATGCCGTAAACCGACGGCGGCGAATAACAGTGCAATATGATGCGAACAATGCTTTGGGAAAAGATTGGATTGATTGGCTCGACTATCGTTTCAGCTGGATTGATGAACCGGGCGTGCAGATTGATTCCATCTGGTGGGATATCCAGCCGCTCCTGAAGAACTACTACCCGACTCCACCTGACTCGCTGATCTATGAATGGCCAGACGAGAAGACCGATATTGTCGAACGGCTGATTGAGGAAACGAAGAAGCGTGGCCTGGAGGTCTTCTGGAATCATCGCATCAGCGAAGTCGATCTGCCATCACCCGGCACGAAAGGATGGACAAAGAAGCCACATCCCTTGAAAGAGTCGCATCCCGATTGGGTCATGGAAACCTGGTGGCCACACGGATTGTGGAACCTGGAGCATGATGAAGTTCGGAAATACAAACTCGATCTTCTGCGGCATCTTGCTGAAACGTATCCGCTGGATGGGTTCCAGTTGGACTTTGCCAGGCACGTTCCCTGTCTGCCTGCTGGTCGACAGTGGGAGTTGCGTCACCACGTCACTGAGTTCGTACGCATGGTTCGCGAAATGACATTGGAGGTAGCCCGCAAAAGGGGGCGTCCCATTCTCCTGGCAGCCCGCGTGCCTCGCAGCCTGCGCGGTTGTCGTGCCGACGGTTTCGATGTCGAGAAGTGGGCCGAACAGAACCTGCTCGATATTTTCACCCTCGGTAGTCGGTCACTTGAGATAGACATCGAGGACTTCCGAAAGATAACGGAAGGTAGGAATATCAAGCTGCAGCCTTGTAGCGATGATCATCATGCGCCGGACGGCTACCGTTGTCCTCCCATTGAAGTCTTCCGCGGAACCTTTGCCAACTGGTGGCAACAGGGCGCCGACAGTGTCATGACATTCAACTGGGCCTGCGCCGATCCGGAATTGTGTGAGAAAATGGGCGGCGAAGTTGCTCCGAGATCAGAACTCGAAGCTTATCGCGAGGTCGGTAGCCCATCCACCTTGAAGGAAAAGGACAAGACCTTTGTCGTGGAAAGGCGCGGTGGATATCCATGGGCAGATGGCTATTTCAACCGAAATGACGATTCGCCTTTGCCAGTATCGATCCCGTCAGACGGTTCCGCCCTTGATCTGACGATTCGTATTGCAGATGCAGTCCGCGCCGAATCCCGGAAGATTCAAAGTGTCGTCCTCGCCGCCCTTGTTTTCGGAGAGCCTGATATCGAGAGTTTGGATGTCAGGTGTAATGGAACGAAGCTCACCTTGAAATCGAGCGACTTGGAATGGAAGGATCCGCAGATTTTTTCACCCAAAGAAGAGCCGGCATCCGGTGGGCGCTTCGCTCGATATCAAGTGAACCCGAAGCAAAAGCTTCTTCGGATCGATTACGAAATCGACCCTCAAATCTGCCAGGTCGGCAGGAATCGAATCGAGATTCGAAGAACATCGGATTCGACTTCCGAAGCACCGGATAAAGTTGAGTTGGAGAAGCTTGAGATCGAGCTGAATTACAAGCGCTAGAAAATTTTGCTGTCGGCTATTCCGAATACGTTGGGATCGGTCCCGGGACTTAGAAAGAGGCTCTGTTCGATGAACCAAATGACTTTGCTTTAGTTTGGACGCTTCGAGGCGCCTACCTCTCCCGCTTTCGCGGGGTCGGCTGCCTTTCTCCACTCCATTCCGAATCTGTTCACTCGTTTTCCGCTGCTTCGTTTTCCTTATCCGCTTTTGATGACTCCTGCTCTTTCAAAGTATCTTCAGTCAGCCTCCCAAGTGCGTTTAGTTCATTTACCCGATTCTGGATCTGCGGGTGTTCTTCCTGAAATTTTTTCCGGAGTGATTCGAGTTCCTTCTTTGTTTCGTGAACTTCCGTTTCTGTCTCTTATACACATCTCCGAGCCCACGAGACCGAGGCTGATCTCGT
>CAJXQE010000305.1 GCA_913058215.1 uncultured Verrucomicrobiales bacterium | reverse complement strand
CGAGATCAGCCTCGGTCTCGTGGGCTCGGAGATGTGTATAAGAGACAGGTGCGGTCCTTTTCGGAAAAATTTCGGGTGATCGGTTTTCCGTCACGATCCTTGGTTTTGTTTCCCGGTTCGGCTTCAAAGAAGCGAATGTCGGTCACCGTGTTGAATTGCAAACCAACAGGGCTTTTCTCAAAGATCGCGGCGTAGATCGCGCAGGCCGTCATGTAGGACATGGCATGGTTGAGGTGGGCGTCGTTGATAAAGCGCAAGGTGATGTCGGGACGCTTGGTTTGGCATTTCAATGCCGCCAGTGACGTGGGAGCCGCGGTAGCGCCGGTTTCTTTGGCGAGCTTCGCAATGGCTGTCGCTTTTTTTTGAACCGGCGCAGGATCCGGAGCGGCAGTCAGTGCCTTTGCGTTTTGAGTCGTCGGTGTGGTTTCGTAGAGAATGACTTTCGCGCCCTGTGCTTTGGCCAGTTCCGCAAACTTCGGTGCGAATTTTGCGTATTTGCTAGGGTCGCCTTCGATATCATCGCGATAGGATTGAAGAACCACGACATCCCATTTCGGATGCGGCTTGCCGACTTCTTCGAGAAGCTTCTTTTGGCGGGTGATGGCGCCTTTGGCGTAACCGTTCAGTTTCGCGTTTTCGAAACCGGCTTTGAGAGTAGCGAGCGAGGCATTGACTTCATCGGCCGTGAGCGCGTGAAGATTGACCACGTTCTGGGTGCCGAGCTGCCAATGATCGGAAAGTGTTCGTCCTCCGTAAATCACGGCGCTTGGGTTGAAGGAAAGGGCCGGGTCAGCTTCCTCTGCAAGAGCCTTCACCGTCTTGGCAAGATTGTGCCGCGCCGTGTAGCTGTTTCCGATGAAGAGGACATTGAGAGTCTTTTTCTCCTGAGCGATTCCGAGAATGGATGTGCAGAGGAGAATGGCGAGGGCGGTGAGTGTTCTTGGAAATTTCATCGTCTTGATTTGCCCGGGCGGGCAGAGTTGGATTGTTGGTCCGGCAACAGGGTGAATCCTTGTAGTCAATTGTGCCAGAGGAATTGTTGGTGGGATTCCTCCCACATTGTCCCTTTCGGGAAATTCTTCCTGGGCCCTCGCCGTCCTTTAATGAGAGTTATCGTGGACTCATCGAAAGAAGGAAGATTGGCATCTTCCGCTACAATCCATTGCCGTAGCAGAACTTGCAAAAGTTCTAAGGCTGGGAACTTGAATGCTTGGTTCGCTCAATCGAAATCGGTCGTTCGCTGGGTCGGGGGAATTGGTCCCCAGCGCGACCATTCGCCTACCGAAATCCACGGATTCTGCTCTGCGGGTACTTCCAAATCGAGACCCTCGAGTTCCAGGATTCCGGGACCGGTGTCCATCGTCTGGATGACGGCCCCGTACCCATTGACCAGCTGCAGTACACGGAAAAACATGAGTTCCGTTGATTCCCGATTGAGCAGAGCCAACTTGTCCGGAAGCAAGGAAAACGAAGGCGCTCGCTCGAGGGCTCTTCGACGATCTGCCGGAGTGGCATTCTCATCGAAAAGAGGAGACAAGTTGTCATTTTCGACGAGGACCTGCACTTCCAACTTTTTCTTGTTGAGAGGTTTTCTGACGTGAACCACTCCGACTCCAAGCAGACTAATGGCCAACAATTTCCCTTGTTGGTCATATTGAAGGGAGATCTCCTTTCCTACAATTTCGTCGCGGGGAATCGGGATGCTCCTCTTGATCCGGAACGTGACCAGGGGTCCGGAAAAGCGGACATTACTCCAATCGCCGTCGGCGCTTAATCCGACTCGAAAGGCCAGGGTGAGATTGTCAGGGTCAGACTGAGTATTCTCGACTTTCGCCCTCATGAAGCGGGCGGAGTCGAAGTGAGCCGGGACGCGATCGACCACGCGATCTGCGAAGGGGAAGGTGCTCCAGACGACTTCGGTTTTGATGCGAGATGCGAATTCCTCGTCGCTCAGTTCTTTGGGCTTGGTGGAGAGAGGTGCGGCTGTTGTTGTGGCGGGAGCGTTAGCCTCTCGCTGTCGGGCAAAACGGATCGGAAAACGGCCGTCGGCAGTTTGCATCTCTCCTTCCCAGGACACTTGCCCCTTGGTGAGTTTTTTCCTGAGATGACATTTCGCGGTAATATTTTGCCCGGTGTGCTCTTCAAGATAGAGTTCCCCCTCCTTAAAATTGCTGCCAAGGAGTTTTCTTACCTGTCCCTTCGCCGACGTAAAATAATAAGTTCCGGAAACGCTCCCGTCACTTTTCCAATCCAGTGAAAATACCGCAGCAAGCTGTCCTACATTGCCCTGGTACTCGGTCGCCATACTGGATGGGCAATAGATGAGGAACACACAGCAAAGAATGGGACAAAGACGGTTCATGAATGGACAGGGATTTGTTTTTGAAAGGCTCTTCGGTTTGGATTGATCCTCCTGCGATTAATAGGGACAGGATAAACCGTGACTGCCTGGAAAGATTTGGCCATGAACGAAAACTGGAGTCAAGGCTGTCCGTCAAAATGGTGGAGGCTGAAAGGAGGGCATCCAAAGGTCCCGGGTCGAGGGAAGCGACATTCGGGAATTCCCGTTGGCCACTGATTCGACCCCGGAGCGTATCGCAGTCGATTCTGCTATCCCTTTCGGTAAGTCGAGAGTTCATACGGTTTCCTGAAGTTAATAAATTTCGCGTGATCCCTTGAGCGTGGATACTCTTTTCCAAATTTGGGGCCATTTTGTAAGTGGCTAAGTTGAATCCGACTGCATACTTGGATCTATGGAATCAAAAGTTTACCCTGCGAGAGTCGACTGGTGGCTTTGGCTGATATTGATTGGCTCTACTGTAGGGCTCATCCTCTGGGGTGTTTTCATGTGGCAGAGTAATTTGTCTGGAGCCCTCATTCTGATCGGAGTTGGAGTCTTTGACAGTATCCTCTTCGGAGTTCTAATGTTTCCCTGCTATTATGCCATTGAAGAGCCAAATATTCTGATACGCTCAGGGGTCTTGCGATTCCGGGTCCCTATCGATGGGATTGAATCGCTGGCTTGCACCATGAATCCGCTGAGCGCCCCGGCGCCATCTCTCAAGCGGATTGAAATCCGGATGAAGAACGGAAAGTTTTACCTCGTCTCACCCACCGACAGAGAAGGTTTCATTAGGGACGTTAGTCGCCTTGCCGGTATCGCTGCGAAAGACTGATCCCCGATTGGTTTTTCACAGTATCTCGAGTCGTTCGGGGACCTTTGTTCGCAGGTTTTCACGAAGCGATACGTTTGGCTTACAAGCGGATGATTCCCGTGAAGCGACTTGATCTGGATTTCATGGGACCGGTCAAGGGTTGTCCGTCGAAGCGACGTCCTGGATTTCCGTTGACCACTGGTTCGACTCCGGAGCGTATCGCTGCCGATGCTGCCATCCCTTTCGGGAAGTGGAGAGTTCTTACGGTTTTTTTAGGGTAAGAAATGTCGCCTGGCTCCTCGCCGTTGATTAAGGAGAGTCATCGTGGACTCATCGAAGGAAGAAAGGAAGATTGGCATCTTCCTCTACAATCCATGGCCGTAGCAGAACTTGCAAAAGTTCCATGGTCTGGAACTTGAATGTCAGGATAGCTAAACGCAGTTCCATTCTCGCCTGAGCCCTTGAGCATCGGGAAGATCATTTACCAGGCGACACATCAGGGCAGGAATGATATCTCTGGGGAAACTGAAAACTTTATGAAGAACACTTTGGTGACATTTCTATTCTGTCTGATTGCGCTGACCCAATCGGTGTCTGCTCAGAACAAAAACGGGCAGAAGGACCCGTTTCAGGATCCATTCGCGAACCCTGTCGATGATCCGGCGCTACCGCGTGCGCTCATCATTGGAGATTCGATTTCGATTGGCTACACGCCCCGCGTTCGCAAGCAACTTGATGGCGTGGCCAACGTGCATCGTCCGAAAGACAATTGCCGTTGGTCTGCTTTCGGCGATGAGCATATCATTGAGTGGGTGGGTGACTCAAAATGGGACGTGATCCATTTTAATTTCGGGCTCTGGGATTGGTATGGCTGGTCCCAGGAAGAAAAGGCGACGCCGGAATCCTATGCAAAGAGTCTCGAAAGCATCGTCTTGAAAATCAGGAAGAAGACCGATGCGACGCTGATCTTTGCGATCACTACGCCCCCGTGTGTCGGGCCGGAAAAGAAAGTCAAATTCGTCGTTTCTGAAGAGCGGGCCAAAGATTTCAACAAAGCGGCTCGTGCGGTGATGGACAAGCACAAGGTGAAGATCAACAATCTCTACGACGCTGTCATTAAAGAGCGGGAGCGGTATCAGCGGGGCGTGAATGATGTGCACTACACCGAAGAGGGACGCGATCTCCTCGCCGCCAAAGTGGCCGCCAAAATCAGGACATCTTTGAAGGCCGAAACGAAACCGTAATCAAAGCCCTCTCCCAAACCGAAACAGCATCTTGATGGCTGCAGCTTCGTTCCCCTGCACAAGAGTTCAAAGACATCGCTGGATCGGGAAGCACTCTACTTTCACTTCCCGTAGAATCATCACGCCAATTGGCTCAAGTCGCTTTTAGCGGGGAAGAGGTCTGGTTTGGTCCTGAGCCTTCTTTACGAACTCATCAGGACTGCTTTTGCCAAAGTTTTCAGATGAATTGAGTGTCCGCAGTCTAACCTCTCCTCTTTGAACGGTGTTACCACTGACCGTCATCTGCTCACCGGTAGGTAGCCGTATCACTCGCTCCTCCATGAAGTTTCCATCAACTGGTGAACTCTCCAAAAACCATCCTAATTCTGTTACGTACCCATCAGTGCTTCGCGGTCCTCCCATCCTCCATTCCTTTCGTTTCCCGTCAAGAAAGTAGACGATAATGAGTCGTGAATTCTCATAGACTCCCGGTTCTGGAGCCACGGACTGGAGGATGAACCGCTCATTCGGCTGAAAAGGAAGCTGGTGTCGGCCTGTTTCCCGCGTGACTGCCGTCCGGGGAAGGGGCGCTTCCATCGGAGGAACCGAGCTAACACAAGCGGTGAGCAGTGAAGTGAAGATTAGGAAGAGGGTTCGCATTTTGTGGAGATGCTTTTGTCGGGTAAGTAGAGAAGCACTGCTGCTGCTGCTGCTGCTGCTGCTGCTAAAATCGTAACAAGAATTCGTCTGATGGTCTTCTTCGCACGCTTCCCGTCCTCTGAGAATACGGCCTCGGTGATGGGATCTTTCAAAACCTGTCCTTTTGAAATTCTAGCGAGTCGAGAATCGGGAGAAAATTGATAAATGTCGGATGACCCCTAAATCACCTAGGATGACCCCTAAATCACCTAAATCACAGCACTGCTGCTGAAGGTAAAATCGTAACAGGAGCTTCTGCAATGGTCTTCTTCGGACGCTTCCTATCCTCTGAGAATACGGCCTCGGTGATGGGATCTTTCAAAACCTGTCCTTTTGGAATTCGAGTGAGTCGAGAATCTGAAGAAAATTGATAAATGTCGGATGACCCCTAAATCACACTAAATCACACTAAATCACAGCGACGGGTCTCAGGTTGGTGTCCACCTGCTTGTTAGTCCTGATTTTACCTGGCGGCGACGTGTTCTTTGACTGCAATCAATTTGTGTTGGGTTCGAAAAATCAACATGCCGTCCGTTATCGCGGGCGTGGCGAGGCAGTTTTCACGGAGATCATTGATCGTCACAACGGAGAATTCTCCACTGGCCGGAACGACAACAACTAGTCCGTCCTCACTGGGGAAGTAGAGGTGTTTTCCATCGGATACCGGAGAAGCAGTATACCCGACTGCCCGTGCATTCAGGCGTTCGCGATACTGAACCTCACCGGTCCTGGCGTCGAAGCAACTCAAGATCCCGTAATCGTAATTCAAATACAGATTGTCTCCGACGATGATGGGGGTCTGCATGTAATTGCCCATCTTATGATGAACCCATGCGATCGCGTCATTGGTGTCTTCGATCTCAGGCGGAGTGATGTCACCCTTCGCTCCAAGACGGATAGCTCGCACCGGACGGTAGCTCCCGTGAGCACTCGTAAAATAGGCGTTGCCGTAGGCGACGATCGGCGTGGGAACAGGAATATCTCCCCCGCCATCCAGTTTCCAGATTTCCTCGCCTGTCTCGAAATCATACGCTCCCGTGTGGTGCCATCCGTTGACGAGGATTTGGGTCCGCCCTTCATGCTCAACGATCGTCGGTGTCGTCCATGTGGGTACATCCTCGCGCGGTGTGCGCCAAAACTCCTCGCCCTCATCGAGATCAAAAACCGCTAGAAAGGAGCCCTCTTGAACATCGCAAAGCACGACCACCTTGCCGTCGTGGATCACGGGAGAACTCCCGAACCCCCATTGCGACGACGGGTTTGAGAAATGCCCCGAGTCCAAAGAGCCTAGGTCTTTTTTCCATTGCAGGCGCCCCTCCATATCGAAACAGAAGAGGCCTTCCGACGCGAAAAGCGCGACGATATGCGTGCCGTCCGTAGCCGGAGTGGAGTTGCAGTGGGACGCCTTCCGGTGGCGCTTAACCCGCGGCACCCCCACTAAGCCAAGCTCGTCAAAAACGATCTTTCCGGTCGCCTTGTCGATCGCGAGCAATCTCCACTGCTGTGGTCCGCTATCATCAGCCGTCGCTGCGGCGCCCGCCCCCTTAACGATGCTCAAATCGGGATCACCTTCCGACACCGCCGTTGTGACGTAGATGCGGTCCCGCCAGATAATGGGAGCCGAGTGGCCCATACCGGGAATCTCGGTCTGCCATAAAATGTTGTTGCCGGTCTCGACATCCCAATGCGTTGGGGTTTCGGCTTGGGCGGACACCCCGCTGGCTTGAGATCCCCGGAATTGCGGCCAATCGGTCGCGACTGAGTCCGCTTGGGCCCGTGAGCAAAGGGAGATTCCCAAAGCAACGAACAAACCTCCGGAGGCTAAAGTGTTCAGTCGGCGCGAAGGCATAGCATTACGGTTTCTTTGGGACTAACGTTAGAGGAATGGCAGCCCGATCCGGGAGCGCGACCTCGATGAGAGGATAGGGATTCGAATCAGGGAAGTCAATCAACTCGCGGCGGGATCGGGCTTGCCATCTCCGACTTGTTCGATGCGTTTCGTGGGGAAAGCGCGAGTGAACTACTTTTCGCGGGCGGTGGAGTCATAATTTGAAGATTAATTGCCGAACCGCAATCTGCCCTCATCTGGACGATCGACCGTTTCAGCCAGCCAAACGATCCGCTCATCAACGAACTCGTCGATCTTATCAATAAGTTCCGCTGGGGCATCTCCGTATCGGACGACTTTATAACCGTTTTCGCAAGGCAGAACATAATATCTAAATTTTTGCCTCCCGTAGATCGACCGGTCGGTTTCCTCTGAGATAAAGTCCGCAAGATCTGAGTTCAATCTCGCGAACACTGCTGAGGAAGGGACGTCATACCCGATATGACGAGACACCGTCTGTGATGAGGCGGGATCTGAAGAAGCAACCGGGAAGAAGAATCGTCCGACCAAGAAACCGAATACGACAGCGCTTAGCAATATTGCGATTTGCCGTATTTTCTTCATCGAACGTCAAAGCTCACAGAATCCCTGACCGGGAGAGAGCGTTGATTTCAGAATTGAGGTTTGAGTGGCCATGTAAAATTCGACTCGGAGCGGGTCAGGGGTTCTGTGCAGCGACTTGTTGGGCGCTTGGGTTGGGCCAGTAGAACCATCCCAAAACCCTCTGATCCGACAGGGCACTCAATGACATCGAGTCTTCTGAATAATTTGAATAGAATCCATCCCATTCTGACTTCGGCCTCGGATTCCCACCCTTGCGTAGACCGTCATCGCGATGATCGAAGTGATCTCCTACATGCCGAACAAAGTCTTCGTGCATCTGGATCGCGAACTCTATCTGCTCTTGGGTCAGCTCAATCAACCAAAGCCTGCGGTATCCTTCATAGGAATCTTCGTCCTCGGTATCCTCAGCAATTGTGAACCAGCAAACCCTACCATCGAGTTCGGCGATGCCATCAAGAGGGCCGTCGTAATATCCGGAGCTCCACCGCACACGAACAGATGAGGGGTCGAGCTGAGTTGCCGATTCCAGCGCTCCTGGGGCAATTTCAGCAACGGTCATTATTCTTCGCCCAACAGTATAATATACCGCTGTCGCTGATAACCATTATCAGCGACTGTCGCGATAACAGGGGGCGTTAGTTAACAAAATAATGTCCCGGAAACCTATCCGCAAGCAATTGTTTACAGTAGGACGGTCTTCCGCCGCTTAGAGGTGGAATCGTTGGGTTTTTTCGGGGCCGATTGCAGATATCCAAATACCTGAAGCGAACCTTTCTTATTCTTTCCCACGCCTCAAATATGAACCGCATGCCCATACGCTTCACCGGTCGCCTCGTGAATTGCTTCGGCTAAGGTAGGGTGTGCGTGGATGGTCGCTTCGATATCTTCGTGAGTCGCTTCGAGATTCATCGCCAATCCCATCTCGGCGATGAGCTCGGTGGCTCCGGCTCCGATGATGTGGGCGCCGAGGATCTCTCCGTATTTGGCTCCGAAAATGATTTTCACGAATCCTTCGGCGTCGGCTACTGCGAGGGCACGGCCGCTGGCCTGGAAAGGAAATCTGCCAACTTTGTATTCGAGCTTTTGCTCTTTGCAGGCTTCTTCGGTGAGTCCGATCGAAGCGACTTCGGGATGGCAATAAGTACAGCCGGGGAAGATGGTGACTTTCTTTGGCTGAATGCTGGAGTCGAACATTCCTTCGACACATTGGATCGCTTCGTAGCTGGCGACGTGAGCGAGCCAGGGAGGTCCGATGATGTCACCGGCGGCAAAGACGTTCGGCAAATTGGTCTGGTAGCGATCGTCGGTTTCGATGTAACCGCGATCGGTCAGCTTGAGTTGCTCGGCGTTGTGAGGAAGGACGGGTGCGACTCCGACGGCGACGAGACAGACTTCGGCTTCGACGGTTTGGCCATCACCTCCGGCGGCGGGCTCGATATTGAGTTTCACTCCGTTTTTGACCACCTCTGCGGAGGCGGTTTTGGTGGAGGTGTGAAATTTGATTCCGGCTGCCTTGAGTGACTTCTCGAGAGCTGCGCTGACTTCGTTGTCCTCGACGGGAAGGACGGTGTCCATCATTTCGATGACGGTCACATCGGTGCCGTAGGCGTTGAAGAAATAAGCGAACTCGATGCCGATGGCACCGGCTCCGATGATGGCGATGGACTTGGGCTGCTTTTTGATTTGCAGCGCTTCTTTGGATCCGATCACTTTTGTTCCGTCGAAGGGAAGGAAAGGAAGTTCGCGGGAAACACATCCGGTCGCGAGGAGGACGTTCGCTGTATTGTAGATTTCTGATTTGCCGTCGGCATCGGTGACTTCGACTTTGCCGTTGGCGGCGAGTCCGCCGGATCCACGGATGTAGTCGATTTTGTTTTTCTTGAAAAGGAATTCAATTCCGCCGGCGAGTTTGTCGGCGACGCTGCGGGAGCGACCGATTACTTTTGCCCAGTCGTATTCGAGCCCTTTGATCTTGAGGCCGAATTCATCGGCTTTGTGAGTGAGCGTATGATCTGTCTCTTATACACATCTCCGAGCCCACGAGACCGAG
>CAJXQE010000304.1 GCA_913058215.1 uncultured Verrucomicrobiales bacterium | reverse complement strand
GAGATCAGCCTCGGTCTCGTGGGCTCGGAGATGTGTATAAGAGACAGGCCTGGAGGTCCTTGATGAAGATAAGGACTTTGATGCGGTATTCCTTGATCTGCGCATGCCTAAAATGCACGGCTTTGATGTAGCTACTCATATCCGCTCGGGCAAATGTGGCGACGAACTGAAAGAAATCCCTATAGCGATCATGTCGGCTGACGTTCTTTCACGGGACGAAGCAGCGAAAGTTGGCGCAAACGCATTCATCATGAAGCCAATTGAGGTCAGTAAGATCACTGATTTTCTCGCGAAAACAGAGCCCCGAACGAAACGGGAATGGAAACCGGAGGACTCTCTCCCGAGGCGGAGTACTGGAGTCCCGAAAGAAAGTCAGAGCATTGTGACTCCTGTCGAGGATGGGGCTGAAAAGGTCAGGGTCCTCGTTGCTGAAGATAACAGAGCGATTCGAAACCTCTTGGATAAGTTGCTCAAGAGGCTGGGGTATGCAGCCGATTTTGCAGAAGATGGGGTCCTGTGTCTTGAAAAGCTGAACGCAGCCAATGGTTACGGTGCAATCTTTTCTGATTTGAGAATGCCCAATATGGATGGCCTTACTTTGGTCTCAAAAATCAGAGCTGGTGATGCAGGAGAGCATTACCGCCGGACGCCGATTGCTTTTGTAACCGCGGAACATATCAGTGACGAGGACTACGAGCGGGTCGAAGCCGATGCGCTCATTACCAAGCCCATTGCCTTAGATGAATTGGAGGCATTCTTGACTACAATTTCGAGTGAAGACTATACGCGTTCTTCAAACGGGGTGGTCCTACCCTCCTAGTAAAGAAGGTAGGTTCTCAATCCGCTGAAGAGTCGTTTCTTTTCCGATCAACACCATCATCGGCACGAGGTCTGCTCCGCTCGTTGCTCCAGTCACAGCGACGCGGCAGGGAAGCATCAGCTTTCCCATTTTTACCTCCATCGATTCAGCGGCATTGTTGATACCGGCTTTGATGGCGTCGACACTCCAGTCGGAAACCTCAGTGAGCGATTGTACCAAGGTGGAACAAACTTTGGCGATGTCCACATGGCCTGTCAGCTTTTCCCTGGCGGCATCAGTGATAGAAATGTCCGCAGAAAAAACGGGCTCAATGACTGGTGGTATTTCGCTCAGTAGCTGAGCACGTTCCCGGGCCAACTCCAGTGCACCCAGAAGTCGGGGGTCGTCTGCATCGATTCCGGCAGATTCAAGAAATGGGGCCGCTGCGGTTTGCAGGTCGGGGATAGAAAGTGAGCGAATGTGTTCACCATTGACCCAAAGACATTTTTTGAAATCGAACTTGGAATTCGCTTTGTTTACTCCGGAGAGATCAAATTTTTCGAGAAGTTCTTCAGGCGAAAATACTTCCTGATCGTCACCGCTCGACCAGCCCAGCAGGGCCATGTAGTTGTTCACAGCAGCTCCGAGAAATCCACTTTGAACGTATTCATGAATAAGCGCGCCCTGGTCGCGTTTACTCATTTTCGTGCCAGACGGATTCAGGTTCAGTGGAATGTGTGCGTAGATTGGTGGAGCGACACCGAAAGCCTCAAACAGTGCGAGGTGCTTCGGCGTATTGGAAAGGTGATCTTCCCCGCGAATCACGTGTGAAATTTTCATTTCAATATCATCGACCACATTGACGAAGTGAAAAATGTAGCTGCCGTCGGGCCGGCGTATGACAATGTCAGGGTTGGCTTCCACCTCCTGCTTTGTGGCCTCATCGAACCGCTTCGAGCCGGCAGTCTTCAGGTTGACTGCGACGTCACCGCAAATTCTGTCATGGACCACCATGTCTTTGTCCGGCACCCGGAAACGGGTCGCCCCTTCGTCTTCATAAACAAGATCCGCCTTCTGAAGTTTCTCCAGATAGGCATCATAAATATCCTGACGCTGACTCTGAAAGTAGGGACCAAATTTCCCTTCGACTCCGGGACCTTCGTCCCATTCCAGACCGAGCCATTTGAGACCATCGAGAATTACTTTAGCCGAATCATCCGTGCTCCTTGCTGCATCCGTGTCCTCAACGCGAAGTACAAACGATCCGCCGTTCTTCTTTGCGTAGAGCCAATTGTACAATGCGGTTCGAGCACCTCCAATGTGGAGGAAGCCGGTCGGGGAGGGGGCAAATCGGGTTCGGACTGTCATTGCAGGGAAGTTCCCCGAATCCTTCCCCCGGTCAACGCCAATTTTACTCCTCTTTTTTCTTCGGGATTTCGCGAACCTGAAGCTGCTTCTCGGGCCATTCGAATTTCTTCACCACGTCTGAAGTGTATTTCCAGTCTTTAGCCTTGTCGGTGTAGATCCGAATCTGACTGGTCTGCGCTGCCATTGCAGCGATCTGAGGAAGGTCTGTGTAACGCAATACATTGAGATAAGTGGGCCCTTCGCGGTGAGAAGCAGGGAGTTGATGAAGGTCCAAACGGTGAATGTCCTTCTCGAAAAGTGAAGCGTAAAGCGCGTTTCCAGCCATGTTGTCTCCCGCCTGGATCCAGAGTTGCGGTTCAGTCAATCCTTCGATATTGCGAAGCGCTGAAATGCCGCGGCGGATGTCCCAAACTCGCATCCCGTCCAATGTCTGCCCGAGCAATGCGAAGCGACGTCGAATATGAATGCGTTCTCTCTCATCGGAAGTCCAGACTGTTGGGCCGACGCCGCGAGGGGGAAGGTAGGCCATACCCCATTTTTGACCGAGAAACATATTCCGTTCCTCGTCGAAGCGATCTTCATCTAATTCCGGTAGGTCCTCGCCGGGAAAAGCCTCTGGAAAAGCACTTCCAATGGATTTCATGAATGAAGTCCAGCCTTCATCATCGAGCACATTCAAAACGATCAGGTCCAGATCTTCGGGATCGACTTTCGCGTTGTGGACCACATACAAAGGAAGTCGAACAGCCGCCTGACTATCGAATGAATATGCTGAAAGGGTCAGCTTGTTCTCTGTCTGATCGGCATCGAGTGAGAGCTCCAGATCGCCCGGATTCGCAGGCCAACCGCGAAATGATTTCCCCCGCAGTCTTGAAAGGGTCAGAGCGTGTTCTGCATTCCAGTCGGTCAAAGTTTCCGGAACTTTTAAAGTCCTCGGAACACGGCGGGTAAAGTAATCGTCGATTACCGTATTTCGCTCATTGCCGGGAATCTCTTTGAGCACTTTCAGTTCCGCCGGCTCAAAGATCTTCGGAGCTGCGGTGTTCTCCATCTCATGATCGAGTGGCAAGCCTTTGAGATGCCTTTCAAACCAATGAAAAGCAGGGACGCGAAGAGGTTGGGTGTCTTTGTGGGGGCCTTCGTAGATCGCCAGGCCAAGGTTCGTTTCCACACCCAGCATTTTGTAGATCGCCCGTGATTTGGTGTAGACGTCGACGACTCCATTGAGCGGGAAAATTCGATCGTTGTCAGTGTTCAGTATTAGTTGAGGACGGGGTGCAATCAGTGCCGATACCAGTGGGAAATCCCATCGGTAAGTGTTGACCATGAACATGCAGTCGCAATGTCCTTCGATACATCCGTCGACGACATGATTTTGCATCGAGGTGATTCCAGCAACCGGAGCGGCCACTTTGATTCGCTCATCGAGAGCCGAAATCCAAAAGGTGTAGGCACCTCCACCGGAACGACCCGTGGCGCCAAATTTTTCCTTATCCGCTTCTTCACGCGTTTCCAGGTAATCGAGCGATCGAATGCAATTCCAAGCTTCCACCCCGGCGGAGGAGTATCCGCGGGAGTTCCACCACCAGCGGTTGTGTTTATAAGTCCCGTGATGGATTCCTTCAATTTCTCCCATCTGCAAAGTGTCGATCGTCAGGCAAGTGTATCCATTCTTGGCAAACCAGGTTCCGTGGTGCTGGTAGCTCACTTTGTTGCCGTAGGAAACACCATCGATGTTTACCTTTCCGTGACCGCACACATAAAGAATCGTCGGGAGTGGTCCGTCCTGTTCTTTCGGGCGATAATAATTTGCAGTGACGTAGAGGCCGGGGCGGGACTGAAATACGATATTCTCAACGATAATTCCCTCGCGCTCGGTTGTGCCGGTAATCTTTGCTTTCAAATCCGTCCGGGCGGGCAGCGGTTGAAGCCCCAGCATTTCGAATAGCTGCCGACGAAGGTTCGCCTTCTGAATATTCCAGCTGGCTGCGTCTTTTACCGTTCCAAGTGAGCGGTTGGCAAGGCGACGGGTTTCGATTTCGAAATACTGTGAAAGCATTGCATCACCCGGAAGTGGCTCTGTGGGAATGTCTTTGAAATCTGCTGCCGGAAGAACGGCAGCAGAGAGAAGAAGAGCGGGCAGGAAGAGAAGATGCTTCAACATAAGAAGAGGATAGCCGAAACTGGAGAAATTCATCAAGGGAAATGGCACGGGATAGCGGAAGAGAGAGGGTTGAATCGAAGAGCTGACAGTGTTGAATCGGACAGGTGAATCGACATAGCGGCTTCACTTTCCTTAAATAGGATCGTAGATATTGTGCATCGGGCTGATCCCATTACTTCAATGAGTAAAATTCCATCTTTGAATTTAAGGTCCCATCTTTTTTTGCTCCTGCAGCTCTTGATCGTTTTTCCGGCGATGGGCTGGCAGGAGCCGCCTGATTATGAATATCCTTTGGCTGGTAAAATTGCAGGATACCCAATGGAACTTGCAATCATCGAAGGCCAGTCGGGTTGGTATGGGGAGGTTTCGGAAGGTCCCTATGTCTCCTTTGCGATAGGATCCAGAATCCTTGTCCATCAGTCCCTTTGGAGAATCCTGTGTTACTTGATGGTCGGGGCGTCGGGACTTATTGCAGTGAGCATTTACTACAGAGGGAGGATTCGTGCTTGATTCGTGATCTTCGACCTCCCATGCTGAAGAAAGATGAAATTTCCAATTCCCGCCCTCGCTCTTTCGGTGTCTCTGTTCGCGCTTTCGTCCTGCGAGACTACTTCACAATCAGGAGGCGGGGATGAAGGAGCAGGCACCACGACTACTGCGGCCGCGACTCCGACAAAACCCTATCCGCTCGCCACTTGTCTCGTAACCGGAGAGGGGCTCGAATCCAAAGGTGGAGCGATCACTCAGGTCTATCAGGGGCAGGAAGTAAAATTTTGCTGCAAGCCATGTCAGTTTGCATTCAAGAACGATCCCCAAACGTATCTTGCGAAGATTCAGTGACTTTCACTTCGCCCCGACGGCTTTCCATCACGCGCTAGACGCCGGTTCCGCCCGTTTTCTCTATCTGCTACTTGAAGGGCACGATTGAGGTCTTGTTGTCGATGCTAAACTGGCCCCGGGCTTACCACGCTGCGCCAACGTTCCATTCTTCTGTCATTTCTTTGGGGATGTCTTCAAGAAATCTCGAAGGCCGTTGCACGACATCTCCGTTGAAGGCCCCGTGCCAGATCAAAGGGTAGGTGAGATAGAGCTCATCTTTGGCCCGGGTTACTGACACATAGAAAAGGCGACGCTCTTCTTCGAGGCCGGTCTGGTCTTCATTGTCTTCATCAATGACCCGGTTGTTAGGAAACATTCCTTCTGCTAACCAAACTACAAACACGACTCTCCATTCAAGGCCCTTCGCCTGATGAACGGTGCTGAGGCAGACGGATTCATCATCGTGTTGAGCCTGAGTCGCATTGACAGCGTCCTGCCCTGCGAGAAGGCTGAGTTGACTGAGAAATTCATTGAGGTCCTCAAACTTTTCCGCGTAGATTTCCAACTGCCGCAAATCCTGTTTCCGGTTGTCGTAGTTGGGAAACTTGCTGCGCATGTAGTCATCGTAGACGCCTCCGACGATCGACGGCATCATCGCGGCCGGCGGTTTCGGCTTACCCTCGGCATCCATGAGCTCGTCGAGAGTGTAGGCAAGCTGTTCCCAACTGCTTTTGGCTTTCGCTGGAACTTTAAAACCGATGAGATCGTCGGAATAGCAGGTGACCGTTTCCGAAGAAGCTCCGTCGCATTGAAGCCATTCCTGCCAAAGTTTGTTTGCACTGATGCCTCCGACGCCGGGTAGCATTCTCACGATTCGTTTGAATGCGACTTCGTCTTTCCGGTTGCCGGCGAACTTCATGAAGGACGCCACATCTTTGACGTGGGCCTGTTCGAAAAACCGGAGACCACTGGTGATTTGAAAGGGGACCCCACGATTGGTGAGCTCCATCTGGATCTCCATGGAGTGGTAGTGTGCCCGGTAAAGGACGGCGATTTCATCCAGCTCGATTCCTTCATCACGCAGTTCAAGGATCCGTTGCGCGATAAAGTTCGCCTGCATGCCGGGGTCCTGAAGAACAACCAATCCGGGGAGGGTTTCCCGTTTGTCCCTTGATGGTGCGAGGTCTTTTTTAAATTGCTCGGTATTCGGAGCGATCGCCGCATTGGCGAGAGCCAAAATCTCGGGAACAGATCGATAATTTGTCTCAATTACGTAACGCTTTGCCCCTTCGTAGCGTTCAGGGAAATCGAGGATGTTTTTGAAATCAGCTCCGCGCCACGAGTAGATGGACTGGGCATCATCGCCGACGACCATGACGTTTTTTTGCGGAGCGGCGAGCATGTCGATGAGTTCGGCCTGTAAGGAGTTGGTGTCCTGATACTCGTCGACAAGGACCCATTCGAAGAGTCGCTGATAGTATTCCCGGATCTCTTTGTTTCGTTCGAGGAGGAGAAGGGTCTTTTCCAATAGATCGTCGAAATCCATCGAGTTGGTATCCTGCTTCTTCTTTTCGTAGCCTTCGCGCAGAGACTCAATCGCAACCGAGTGATGGTGGAAGTAAGGATACCGAACCTCAAGGATGGAATCAATGTCTTCACCGGTGTTGGTGGAAAGGCTGAAGATATCGGCAAGTACTTCCGGTTTTGGAAAGCGTGACGCTTTGGTGTCGATTTTACTTTCGGCAACAACGGCCTGCATGATTTCCTTCTGGTCCTCACGGTCCATGATAGAAAAATTTCGCTCGAATCCCAGTTCGGCTGCGTGGCTTCGGAGGATTCGGTTGCCTACGGAGTGGAAGGTTCCTCCCCAAAGATCTTTGGTATCGTAAGGGACCAGTTGCTCGACGCGTGCCAGCATTTCTTTGGCCGCCTTATTGGTAAAGGTCAGCAGGAGAATCTGTTTTGCGTTGATTCCGTTATCGAGCAAATACGCGACCCGGTAGGTGAGTGTGCGCGTCTTTCCGCTGCCAGCCCCGGCGATGACGAGCGAGGGCCCCGGAGGGGCGGTCACAGCGGCGAACTGTTTGTCGTTCAGTTCCGCCTTGTAATCGATCCCCGACTTTGCGTTTCGGGGCGTTTTCTGGATTGTGTAGTCACGGGCCATCTGCGAACGCAGTCTAGGAGAGAGTCGGAGAAATCGAAAACGAAAATTCCGGGGAAATGGTCGATTGGAAAAAGTAGACCTCACTCGCCGGGTGAGGGCGCTACCCACCGTTCGGAGCCTATCCTGCGTCTATCAAAGACAAGCGAGAATTGCCAATTTTTGGCGAAAATGACTACGACGTTATTTCGACTTATCCACTTTTGAAAGCGTATAAATCTTTTCGGGTCGGCGAATTTTACATCTTCCTGGCGCCGGCCTCGGCCAGCTCACTACGCTCTCCTCTTTCGAGGATAACGTGAGCACTACACGGCTCGTTGCGAAGACGGTCGCGAGTATATACCAGTCCATTACTAAGACGGTCCACATAAGGGTTGTCGATTTGTGCAGGGTCGCCAATCAGGACCAGTTTTGATCCTTTCGCCATTCTCGTGACGATAGTTTTGGCTTCCAGCGGGGTGAGTTGTTGGGCTTCATCGAGAATGAAATAGCGGCTGGGAATGGAGCGCCCACGGATGTAGCAGAGCGCTTCGACTTCGATGAGTCCGGATTCCAGAAAGGATTCATAGGGTTTTTTGCCGGGGCTGGTCTGAAATTGGTCCCCGCCTTTTCGCGATTTGGAAGGAGTGCCTTTTTTACGCGGTTTTTTCTCCGGAGTCATGATGAACTCCAGGGCATCGAAAATCGGTTTGAGCCACGGGTCCAGTTTTTCCTCCAGCGATCCCGGTAGGAAACCGAGGGTGTCGCCGAGTGGAATTACAGGTCGGCTTACGGTAGCTCCATTGAACTGTCCGTTGAACGTGGCATGGAGCGCTGCTGCGACGGCAACCAGCGTTTTCCCTGTTCCGGCCTGACCGTAGCAGGTGACAAGAGAGATGTCAGGATTCAACAGGGCATCGAGAAAGCACCGTTGCCCGAGATTCAGTGGACGAATCGGAGTGCCCTTCTGAATCTTGATAACATCAGGAATTCGGAGTTTATGAAAAAGGCCATCCACTCCCATCCGGGCAGGCATGGTCCGTTTTTCACCAGCCTTTAAAAGAACATACTCATTGGAGTGCACTTTTTTGCAGCGGGGCGGTCTTTCAATACTTCCCGAGCTGGCAAATCGTTGCAAATCACTCGGTTTGAGATCAATCACCACCGGCTTGACGGACTCAGTGTCTTTGACCGCTACTTTGTCACTTTGGTAGTCCTCGCAGAGGATTTCCAGGGCGCTGGCCTTGAGCTGAAGGTTGAGATCTTTGGTGACGAGGACTGTTAGCGAAGTGTTCTCGGATGAAATCAGGCGGGCGCAAATCAATATCCGGTTATCGGCCGACTCCTGATCACGGAGCACTTGGTTGACCTCATCTATGATCGCCAGTTTTTTGGGATCGGACGGGTGACCGGGGACAAGACGAATCGAGCCGCCGCCCGGAGTCGGTATCCCGCTGGTGGCCTGCTCACGGTGGCTTGCGAAAAGGGAGGCCAGGTTGCGGTGCACCGCCCGGGCATTGGCGCCACGTTCGGATTGTTCATTCTTGAACCGGTCGAGCTCGCAGAGCACTTCCAGTGGAATGCAAATGTGGTTGTCAGCGAAATGCCGCAGGCATTCCGGATCGTGAAGCAGGACGTTGGTATCGAGAACAAAGTTCTTCCCGATCGGGGAGGGGGCTTTCAACCCGCTGCTATAGGGGGACGATATCGTTTTTCGCCTTGCGCTCCGCTTTTTTTTGCCTTTTGAGAGGAAGAGTTCGTCCTGAACGGTCCCGGTTTCCACTCCGCCTGATCCTGTTTCCGATTGAAGGTCGCTCATAGTTGTAGTTCGGCGAAACCCAAATAATGATCTCCATCGAACGTTAGTTGATTCCCAGTCTGACGAGATTCCTTAATCTTGTCAAAATATATGACAAATTAAATTATCAAGTCATAGCAGGTTCTGTGCCTTTCAAAATCTTTCTGTCAAATTGAGCCGGCCCAGAACTCGGGGCGGGGATTGTTTTGGATGTGGTTGATTGATTTACGGTCCGACTGCCAACTACCGCTTCCGTTCCGTATTCTAATCAAAGAGTGTTGAAAAGCTGGTCTACCTCTTTGTCAATCAGCTCCAGAGATACCTCCGGCGGTTCGTCTTCGATGTCGTAGACTTGCCAGTAATCGGAGGTGTTTTCAAAATCCGGGAATCGCTCCCTCATCAAAGGGCGGTGCTGAGGTTCCAGCATAGAAATGATGAGATCGGCTGAGTGGAGGTCCGCCTCCGCGAGAATCAACGGTTTCTCTGCCTGTCTCTTATACACATCTGACGCTGCCGACGAAGAGGATAGTGTAGAT
>CAJXQE010000303.1 GCA_913058215.1 uncultured Verrucomicrobiales bacterium | reverse complement strand
TACACTATCCTCTTCGTCGGCAGCGTCAGATGTGTATAAGAGACAGGTATACAGGTGGGTTGAATCCGGGCTTGGATGCGATGGCTTGGTGGGGGGGAAACTCAGATGACATAACACATCCTGTTGGCGAGAAAACGCCGAACAGGTGGGGATTGTTCGACATGCACGGAAACGTAACGGAGTGGTGCCTGGATTGGCAAATAGCTGATTATTATGCTGATGGGCAACGTGATCCCTCCGGCCCCAGCGATCCCGTCGAGCCAATTGACGGCTTCGGCTCTCCCCGTGTCCTCCGCGGCGGCAGCTGGCTCCACGCGGCCTCTTCTTGCCGCGCTGCCTACCGCGACAGTGGCTACCCGGCTCTCCGGTTCGACTACCAGGGCTTCCGAGTTGCGGTGAGTTCCATCCAGTAGCGGGACCCAAAGGGACGGGGCTGTAGATAGGGGGCAGGGGACAACATTCCTCTTTGCCCACTCGAGTAAATAGGTGGCCGGCGATGAACTCAAGGTGGTCGGCCAAAGCGCCGCCGACCGGGAAATTCTTGAACTCGTCGGTGGTGGGGCCGATTTCAGTCATGCAGGAATGGTTTCATCACTGGCAGGCCGCCGTAAGCCGAGACCGGGTTTTCATCATTCGCCCGGGGACGAATAGCGGGCTCGATACCGAGATGGACTCGAAGGCCTTGGCCGCCGTCATCCGGGATCAGGCTCCGACAAATTCTGACATCGATGGGCGACAAGAGGAACATCGGTAACAGAAACCAGGCCGCCGTCTGGGTAAGCTCGGGGAAATCCAGCAAATGACCGAGAATGATGACGAGGAAAAGATTCGGATAGGCCATCGACAGGTAATCATCCGCTCCCTTCAGGCCACCCCGTCGTGCCCGGAGCCAGGCAGCCGCTCGGGCCAACAGGCCGGCGGCGATGGCGATCAATCCGTAAGGGAAAAAAACCTCCAGATTGATTTGGGCGGTGGAACTGAACACGAAGGCCCCCAGTAGCAGCACAGGGAGAACCGCCTGACGTTCCCCGAAACTGGCCGTGGCGATCGGAGCCCGGCGGCGAAGCCAGATCGCGAGAATTGATGGCGCAAGAATCGTGATCAAGACGGTGCCGAGGAGCAACGGTACCATGGTCCAGGCTCGAGTGATTCCCGACATTTGGAGAATCAGGATCATCGAAAGGCATCCAATCGCGCCGGACCGGAAGATGGTTCCCACCGCCGGGAGGACCAGCCCTCCAGCGCATCGGCTCAAGCTCACGCTGGTCAGGGCCGCCGGTGCCGCCAGGGCGACGGCACCACAAATCAAGGGGACCGCCAGTTCGGTCTGAAGGCCGATCCATGCGAGTCCGACCGGGATCAATGCGAATCGGAGCACGACTTCGAACCAGCGAGGTGATTGCCCGGCATTCAAATTGTCCAGATCGACGCGAGTCAGGCTGATCAAGGTGGCGAGCATCAGCAGAACGACGCCCACGGGCCAGGGCAGCGAGATCGGAAGTCCCGCCCCGGAGAAAACAAGGCCGGCAACTGCGGCCGCCGAAAGCAGCCAGTCATGTCTTAGGACCGCCCAATCCCGCAATCGATTCAGGCTTCGGTTCTCCCGTTGGCAATACCGGGCGAGATCGCCGCCGCGGAGGACCTTGGAATTGGGCAGGCGAAGATCGAATCCGTTTCCTTCGGGGAGTTCCAGGATCATCCGCGCCATGAGCTCGACCACGTATTTGTGGGCGACGACGAGGACGCGTTCGCCCGACTGCAGCCTAGGCACGACGGTATGGAAGAGAAAGTCGGCCACCCGATCGTGAAACGCCGCAAAGCTTTCCGCCCCGGCCATGGTCTCAGAAGCGTCGTAGAGCGCCTCGTCATAACCCCGGATTCCGTGCGCCCGCTGCAACTCCGCTTTGTTACGCAGGGTGAAATCTCCGAAGTCCCGTTCCGTGATTCGCGGGTCGATCCGGTGCGGCACGGACTCTGCCACGCGGGGAAAGAGAATTTCCGCGGTCTCGATCGCCCGCGAAAGGGGCGAAACAAAAACGCAATCCGGCGATACTCCCTCCAGGGATCGGGCAGCCCGGCGCGCCTGGGCCCGGCCCAGTGAAGTCAAGGGCGCGTCAGCACTCCCCGCGAACCGGTTCACCTCGTTGCAGGTCGATTCGCCATGACGGATCAGGAAAAGACGGTTCCAGAATGGTGATTCAGGCCGCGAAACCGTCCGGGACTCGCTTTGGATCGGGGCACGCCGCACCGCGGGCGGCGGCGCTATCAGGGAAACTGTTTCATTCATACCTGCCAGAACGCAGGCGCGTTACAATTGGCAGCCGAGAAAGGACCGAATCTCGGTCGGACGGCGTAGGTTGGCAGTTACCCTCCCAACGCCTGGCCCTTAATTATTAACGGTCAGATGCTGTTGAAAGTGACAAAAGTTTCTTCCCCGGTTAGGTGAAAGAGCAGCGGAGCTCCCGAAAAAGCACCCGACGAATCAAAAACGTGGAAAATGAGCGGCGCACCCTTCGACAACCCAATCCGCCGTCAATTCGTAAACATTGGGTTATCGCAAACATTGGGCTGTCTTTTTTGTAAGCGTAAACAACAAAGCAGCCTAAATTGGAAAAACGAATTCAAACAACTCAATAAAAAACAGGATGGACACACTAAAAATCTCTCTTCAAATTATCATCGCACTTGGCATCTTTAACGTCTGGTTTCTTCGTTTTTCAAGGGCGACTCGATATCGGGGCGGAAATGCCAGCAATTTAAAGGAAGAGTTCGCTAACTACGGCTTTCCCGGATGGGCTGTTTATGTGATTGGGTTTTTGAAAGTCGGTTGTGCAGTCTCCCTAATCGCCGGAATATGGTTTCCCTTTCTCACCCAGCCAGCAGCCGCGTTACTTTCACTGCTCATGATCGGAGCGATCATCGCTCACTTCAAAGTCAAAGATCCGTTCACTAAATTTCTTCCTGCCCTCGCGATGTTAGCAATTTGCCTTGTTGTCGCGTATTCAGGTTAGGCTTTGATAGAATTTCAGGAAAAGTAATGCGCTTATCCCCATGAACATAAGGGAAGGAGCGGTAAGAAAAATGGAATCCTTGATCTTAATTCGCACCCCAAAGGCGAGAAGCATCTGTAGCGCAAGACCTCCCGAAGCGAATAGACCGATCAGTGGAATGCACAGCCCGATTAGCAGACCAATCGCGCCGAGCAACTGAAGCACTCCTGTCATTACCCGGAATCTTGCGAGTTGGTAGCGCTCAAATTCGGCAACCATGTGAGTGGTAAAAACGCAGCTCATTCCGTAGCCAAGGAATGAGATCGCGGTAATCCAAATTAAGGGTGTGGTCATAGAGCTTATGATACGCTTCTCATCACCTGCTTTACCCGATCCTGGAATTTTTTTCTATTGAGCTGGAGTGTCGGAAATCTCTTCAGCCTATCTTCCGCTGAAATTGTGGGGGATGTTTCGCGATCCGTTACTCCCGTATTTTAAAGAAATGTAACTAAATCTCCGAGATCGGTCGGTCAGTTTTTGCATAGGAAAGTCTCGCCAGCTTTTGAGGGAGAAAATAGCCGTCCAGCCCGGCCCCTGTGACGATGCGAGCAACCTCCAAATCGATATTCCCGTCATCCATCAAATGGGTGTGATCAAGGAAAACATCAGTGACCTGACCAATTGTCAAAACGGTTCCGTTGGATTGGATATCGACTTTCTCTACCAGGGAAAGATGCATTGTTACAGCGGACTCTGCGACAAAGGGGATGGGCAGACCTTTCCGCCACACTGGAGTCAAGCCGACGCTTTCGAATTCGGAAATCTCAGCGGGGTAACGGGCGGAAGTTTGGTGCGCCTCTTTAAAGAATGATTCCGATACTTGGTTAATCGTGTAACTACCTGTTTCCAAAATGTTTGAAAGCGTATGCCTTTCGGGCGACTCAGGCCTCGAGATGTAGCCAATCAAGGGTGGGTTTGAGCCGAAATGAGTCACCGTACTAACAATCGAAAGGTTGGTGTCACCCTTCCTGTTGACGGTTCCAATGAGGTTGAGGCTTTTGAATCCGGGGAGTGAGTTGATAAAATTCACCCGATAACGCTTTTCCATCTCTTCGATTTCGCGCGTCGAAATATGTTTGAATTCTTTGCTCATTGCAGAGCACTATACGAATTATATGCCGTTATGGATGGTTTCCTGCGCGTAATGATTTAGGGCAATGGTCCAGTCCTCCAGGGCATCTACATACCGGGGAATCCCAAAATTCTCGGTTATTTTTCCATTCTATCGGAAACTTGGAGCCGAAGTTGCTGGAGTGAAATCGATTCCGAAAATTTTCAATCTATATTCCTTTCAATGTCGATAATCCTCCATCGATTTGAAGCACCTGTCCTGTGATAAATCCCGAATCTTCGCCCAGCAGAAACTTCACAGTTTTCGAAACTTCAACCGGATCTCCAACTCTCCGGAGTGGATGTCGTTTCGCTGAAGCCTCGCGCTTTTCCGGTGTGCTTAACAGCGCCGATGCCAGTCCGGTATCGGTTAGGGACGGAGCGACACAGTTGACCCTGATCTTCGGCGCAAGTTCCGCCGCTAAAGCCCTCGTCAAACCTTCGATGGCTCCTTTTGCCGCCGCGATACTGGCATGAAACGGGAGCCCCGTTTGGACAGCCACTGTCGAAAAAAATACCACTGAAGCGTTGTCTGCGTTTTTGAGCGCACCAAGGTTTGCCCTTAAGAGCCGGACCGCGCCCATGAAATTGACCTGCCAATCGTTCATGAAATCATTGTCGGATAAACGATGGAACGGTTTCAGATTAATCGTTCCCGGACAATAAACAAAGCCATCCAGAGCATCGACCTCCACCGTCGGGGCATCGTCCGATGCCGCTTCAAAGCCAACTGTGGAAACACCGGGAATTCCCGTTAACTGGTCTTCTGATCTGGTGGCACATATGACCTTCATTCCACTATCAGTGAGCTGCCTGACCGTTTCGAGTCCGATCCCCGAATTTCCTCCAGCGATGAGTATAGTTTGAGACATAACAGGAAGATTACGATTCACGCTTCAAAGCGGTTTCGACTCCTTTCACATCGGGATTGATGCCGACTGACGTAACTCTTGATCATGTCCGCCGTCACTCTGATATTTCCGCATCAACTGTTTGATCCCCATCCCGCATTGTCACGGGATCGCCCCGTGGTATTGATTGAGGATACTCTTTTTTTTGGAGATTCAAAAGCCGCTCCGGGACGTTTTCACCGCCAGAAAATCATCCTTCACCGTGCGTCAATGAAGGGCTTTGCCGCAAAATTGGAATCACGAGGGTTTGAAGTTCGCTATCACGATTACGACAGGAGAAAACCAGTAGACAAAGTTTTGGCAAACCTGCTCAAAAATGGAATCGCCGATTTCCATGTCTGCGAATTTACCGATTTCCTTCTCGAAAAGCGGATCCGCTGCTTTTGTGAGAAAAGCGCATCAACCACTCTTACAGTTCACGATACCCCTCTGTTTCTGACGCCGCAGGATTGGGCGGATCAGTATTTCGATGGTCGCAAAAAGCCACAGATGGGAAGATTCTACGAAGCCCAGCGCAAACGAATGGGGATCCTGGTTAACGAACACGATAAACCGAGTGGGGGACGCTGGAGTTACGATAATGAGAACCGGAAGCCAATGCCAAAGAAAGGACTGGATATTCCAGCAGATCCTTCCGCGCCACAATGTGAGTTCAGCAAGGAGGCCGTTGCCTATGTTGAAACCAATTTTTCAGATTATCCCGGCGTCGCATCGAATTTTGCGTATCCGGTAACTCATGATGCCGCTGAAAAGTGGTTCGAAGAATTTCTTACCTGGAGATTCGATCGCTTTGGACCTTATGAAGACGCCGTGTCCTGTCGGGAACGCGTCCTTTTCCACAGCATCTTGACACCGATTCTCAATATAGGTCTACTAACTCCGGATAAAGTAATCGACAGGGCGATACGGTTTGCGTCAACTAATGACATTCCTCTGAATTCGCTTGAGGGATTTGTGCGTCAGATTATTGGGTGGAGAGAATTTATCTATGTCATGTATCGACGCCACGGACCTGGAATGCGAAGCGCCAACTTCTTCGGGAACACCAGAGATATCCCGCAATCGTTCTGGACCGCTACGACAGGAATCAAGCCGATCGACCTCACGATACAGCGGGTTCTCGATCATTCTTACTGTCACCACATTGAGCGCCTTATGGTCCTCGGAAATTTCATGTTACTGTCAGGTTTTCATCCCGTGCAGGTAAACGATTGGTTCATGGAATTGTTTATTGATGCTTACGATTGGGTCATGGTTCCGAACGTTTTCGCGATGAGTCAATTCGCCGACGGAGGGATTTTTACCACGAAACCGTATATTAGCGGCTCCAACTATATCACAAAAATGTCTGACTATCCGAGAGGTGACTGGTGCAAAACCTGGGATGGTTTGTTCTGGAATTTTATGATCACTCACGAAGGTTTTTTCCGCAAACAGCACCGGTTGGGAATGCTAGTCAGACAAATCGATAAAATGGATGACGCAAAACGAATCGGACATCTCGAAGCAGCGGGTAAATTTTTGTCCGGTTTATGAAAAACGGCTACAGTAATATCTGTATCACGGGATTCGATATCCCTGCGTGCATTTCCGGTCGCAAAGGGTTTAGTGACTCAGCGGAACCTGGATCCACGCACTCGAAGGAATGCGCTCGAGAGCAGTTTCGCCCATTCCAGTGAGCGCAGTAATTAAAGGTAAACAAGTTTTGTTCGATGTCCTGAAGAGCATGCGGAAGAGAGAGGGGTAGGGGTTCAGGTGCCGATTTCTGACTTTTCCGATTTAGGGTTCTGTTACGATTAAATCGTATTTGCCGGCTTGCGATTGTAGGTTTTACATATTGTGGACATCGGCGGTTCGGGTTTGGCTCCGGGTCGTCTGCCAAGGAAGCGCACCTGTGGAGGGTGTATATTTGTGCGCAGGTCGATATCTTCCATCCCAAAGATTTTCCCGGTCTCTGGGCACAGGCAACATTTCTTGAATGTTGGTAGTCTAGTGCTTTTGGTTGAAATTCAGTCGGGCACTAGTTCCCGTGACTTCGTGTTCGCATTCCCGGCGTGGTCGCCCTGGTAAGCGGCCTCCACTTCATGCCCGCGCCCAACTCGCTCCCCATCTGGAAAATCCACGACGACCTCTTGCGTGCGCTTCAAGCTGGCAATCGTCTAGTGCTCGTCGCTCCCACGGGCTCAGGCAAGACCACGCAGGTGCCGCAGATGTTGCTCGATGCGGGAATCGCGGACACGAAGATGATCGTAGTCTTGCAACCCCACCGCGTCGCCGCTCGTACCGTGGCCATCCGAGTCGCCTCGGAGCGGAAGAGCCAACACGGGGTCAGTTAAAAAAATCTGAACTAAACGTAGGTGGAGTATCAGATAACGACGTGGCGAGTTTTAGAGCCAAGATTTTTTGACATGAGCGCCTAACAGGGATTGTTTAAATTTATTGCCTGACTGGGAAAACTCGGAGTGGCAGTTTCTACCTGACTATTTAATTTTTCAGTTGTGGAACGGCATCGAGTCCAGTGGCGGTTAGGAATGGAGCGCATGTAATTCTGAATTTCTTCTCAAGCTTACTCCCCGGTAGAAACACGGTCAGTTCCACGATATCGCCGTCTTCACCTCGCAATAACTCCAGGGTTTCATAAAGATTTTTCCCCTCAGTGAATTTTCCCCCGATTTTGGTGATTCGAGAATTACGAGGCAATCCGACTTTCTCAGCCGGCGATCCTGAGAAAACTCTGTTAACGGCAACCCCATCCGGTTCCATTTTGAGGGAGAATCCAACTCCTGTGTACCGTTTTACAAGGAGGCCAATGTTATTTGGAGTCAATGGGAAACCCTGGAGAATCGACCATCCTACGCCTGCAGGATTGATAGTCATCTGGTTCGAAAGAATCACCACGCCTCGCTTCTGAATCGTGTCGAATCCCACAAACGCGAGATAGCCAAACCCGCCTCCACCATGTCCCATCAGCTGCGATCCAATTGGCTGATACACCCTCCTCGAAAACCAGGGCATTGCGGTCAGCCCGAACTCAGGCGAATCCCGATGCTGAATTTCCTGCATTTTCAAAAGTGACAGATCCAAACCGGATGATTTCGGGGCGATGTTGACCGCAAGAAACCGGAGAAGGTCTTCCACAGTTGAGTGCATTTGCCCGGCTCCTGCCATTGCTTTAAAATTCAGATTCAATCCTGGCTCTCCGGAGGAAAAATGACCGCCGACAAGACGTTTTTGCAGATCCTCATTCAAGTATGCTTGAGTCGAAGACATTCCCAGGGGCGCAGTGATATGAGCTTCGATCAACTCGGCGAAAGTCTTCGACGTCGATTCTTCCGCAAGACAACCCAGCAGCCCCATTCCGACATTTGAATATTGAAACTTACGCCCGGGCTCCCAGGGCAAAGTGAAGGTCTCAAGAGTGGAAAACAGCTTCGCTCGATTATAGCTTTCAGCAGTTCTCCTCATCGCATGAAGATCGAGGGCACCGGAATTCGTTCTTACCGGTGGTTCAATATGCCAGGGCAGCCCGCTGTCCTGGCGTGCCAGATTCTTCAGTGCTATTTCGTGAACGTTATATGAGGGAACCACGATCCCCTTCGGAACGTGATCACGCACTGGATCGGACATGTCCCAGATTCCTTCTCGCTCCAGTTCGAGGGCCAGAAGAACCGTGAAGACTTTGGTGACGGATCCCAACTCAAAGACGCTCGATTCGTTCATGGCTTCTGCCTGCCGGGACCGGCAGGAAAAAACCTGATGTCCTGTTTCATCTATCACTCCGATGACCATTCCTCCAGGGTTGTCCTTCCCGCTTGCGAATTGTTTCTGAAATGCCCTGATATTGTTGATCGTCGCTTTCTCAAACGGAGCTGCCATTGCCGGGCAGGCCACGAACCCTAAGGCGAGCACTATCAGCCGAAACACTGAGAGCATCCGGGTAGTGGAGGTTGTTCTTAGACGAACCCGTGGATCGCGTTCATTGTTCCAGACCGCTTGAGGAGAAACATTATGTGCGACGTGAATTCTCCCACTTCCATTAATTTCGTTGTGAATGGATTCTTTTTTCGGGGATACATTTGAGCCGATATCTTCCGAAATCGTTCCGCAACTGCAAAGCGCACTTGCCAAGATGGATTCTTGAATTTGCTTTGTCATGATCTTTTCCATTTCTTAATATTGCATAGGGAATTGCCTGACCCCCGACTTATAAAACAAACGGGAAACAAACACACCCCATCTTTCAGTCAGAAGTCAGAAGTCAGAAAAGAAGAACGATAAGGGTGTCAGCTGACAGAATTCCTGATATTCTGCGCATGTCGGTGTGCAGACAATGCATTCAGGCCTCGTCCGCTCGCACCATTGCACCGATAGAACCAACCTCTGACAATCATGAAATCGAATCGATTCGGTAAACTCAGCAACATCCTCATCCACCGTTTGCGTCAACCTCTCTGGTTACTCCACTTGCTATTTCTCGTGTTCTGTTTTGCACCGCAGCCGGTCGACGCCCTGTCTCTTATACACATCTCCGAGCCCACGAGACCGAGGCTGATCTCG
>CAJXQE010000302.1 GCA_913058215.1 uncultured Verrucomicrobiales bacterium | reverse complement strand
CAGCCTCGGTCTCGTGGGCTCGGAGATGTGTATAAGAGACAGGAACTCAAATCCAATTTAAAGGCGAGCGGCATTACCTGACGTTCACGCAGGACAAACACGATTCAGCAACAAAAGCGGGTAGAGCCTTTGCCAAGCTTCTCTCTGAGGGATGGGATCCCGTTCTAGAAGAGTATGGGCGAGTGGATCGCTCCGAAAAGTCGGAGAAGCTACCCGCCACGATTGGAAATTACATCGCTGCAACCGAAGCCGTTTCCCGCGTGAGACCACGCACCTTTGGGAACTACTGCAGATCATTGAGGATGATCGCTTCGGAGATTGCTGACATTGAGGCGACCAAGAGTCGCTACAGTGCTAAAGGTGCAAAGAAATGGCGCAGCAAAATCGACGAGCTTCACGTATCCGAACTCACTCCCGCCAGAATCGCCGCCTGGCAAAAGAAGCGCCTGGATGAATTTGCCGATGACCCGCTGAAACAGCGCAGCGCAAAGACGACTGCAAATACTCACGTCCGCCAAGCGAAGAGTCTTTTTGGAAAGAGAGTCCTTCCATTGGTTTCGGAGCAGATTGACATCCAAGATCACATTCCGTTCTCGGAAGTCGAACTTTTCCCGCAACAGTCTCTTCGATATCAGTCTGCCCTCGATCCTGAAGTGGTCCTCGCGGAAGCAGTGAAGAGTCTCAAGGAAGAGCCCTTAAAGATTCTTACCCTCGCCCTCTGCGCTGGTCTTAGAGCAGGAGAAATTGACGGGCTACGATGGTCTCAAGTTAATCTCAAGAATGGCGAGATAAGAATTGAGGTTACAGAAACATTCGAAGCGAAGTCAGAAGACTCACTCGGCACCGTGGATCTCGATGATGGTTTTGTTGGATTGTTGAGGGGATGGAAGGCAAAAGCCACAGGTCCGTTTGTCGTTGATCCTGGAAATGAAAAGCCCCCGAACTGGCCCGGGAGCTTTCGGGCACACGAACAATTCCAGGAGCTATACAAGTGGCTGAGGGAATTAGAGATTGATGGGAAAACGCCCTTGAAAGAGGTCAACAAACCTCTTCACACTTTGCGGAAAGAAGCCGGTTCCCTGGTGAACCAACGACATGGGCTCGCAGCTGCGAGCATGTTCCTTCGGCATGCAGACATTGGAATCACGGCCAGATATTATGTCGCCAAGAAGGAGCGGCTTACGACGGGGCTGATGATTCAACCGGAAAACGTTACCCCCATCAATGAAGAGAGCAAAACAGATGCCGGAGAGACATCCACAAAACGAACATCGTAAGAAACAAGATCGTCCCATTGTTCGCCCCCACGTTGGCGATTGGGGGTATCAATTTGACCCTCTCTTCGTCACCTTTCTGGAAGGCGACGAGGCAGGGATAAGGGTCTTGATGTTCCCTACGGAAGCACAAATCAGTGAGCGGCTTTTTTCGATTCTTCCGGAACTAGAGGAAATTCATGGCAAAGAGTTTGCCGAGGAATTAGTCCAAACGGTCGCGTTGGCCTGTGACCTTGATGGAAAGAAGGAAGGATGGGCAATTTCTTCGTTTGTAGGTTTCCTTCGTAGCCATGAGGAATCCGATAGCCACCTGTGGAAAGAGCACAATTATGATATGGCGAACAGCTCACTCATTATTGCCTTCCAGGAATCAGCAGAACGAGGAAATGTAATGGAAGCGGAGTATCTAGTTCGATTGAAAAAGACAAAAAAGATTCCAAGAAGGAGGAGGGTAATTTTTCAGATCCTCGCTCATCTCATTTCTTTTGCGAATATTGAGAAGAGATGGCCGAGCCAAGCAGAACTGATCGCTCATCTCAACGAGGCAGGATTGGCTCCTTCAAAGAGCACGGTCTATGGAGCTATCGAAGCGATCGGAAAACCTCCTTGGCTCCCTGACGGGAGGTGCGCCAAATAGATTCCCTAATTGTCAAGTAAGTTCGCTGAACTCTCAGAGTTCAGCGAACTTAGGTGATCTCCTATGGTCACGGCCGGATGCTCCCGCCATGACACAGTCATATACATCACCCATATCGGAGAAGTTTCTTACTCGGCAAGAACTTGCAAATCGCTGGCGTTGTTCCGTAATGACGATCAAACGTCGGGAACAATCGGGCATTTTGAAGCCTCTCAGAACCGGACGTCTTGTCCGATACTCATTAATTCAGATTCTTCAAATCGAGAATCCAAACGCTTCCTAATCAAAACTCGCGCCGAGTTTTGATTAGTCTGATTGCTCCTGAGATGGGCAATCGGTTTCACGACTTGGCCAAACATTCTTGAACTATGAATATTGAAGATAGAGCCCGCGCATACCTGGGCAAAATGGAAAAAGCGATCGCCGGAAAAGGAGGACACAATGCGACCTTCGCAGCAGCTTGTACACTCACACAAGGATTCGGTTTCGAGCAAGAAGCCGCCTTCAAACTTCTGTCTGAGTGGAATGCCACTCACTGCAGCCCCCCTTGGTCTGAATCGGAGCTTATGCACAAAGTTGAAGATTCACTCGTTGCACCCACCACGAAACCACGAGGCTATCTGGCTGAGAGCCTGGGGCTTGCTGTCAGTCGACACAGACACACTTCAAAATGGCCATCAATTGATGAGCACGCGCTGTCAGAACTGAGGGGATCTGGATGGACACTGGAGACTCTTGAAGAACTGTCTCCGCTTCCTTCTGAGGACCTCGATGCGATTGACTTTGTGCGGGCATTGCTCCCAGGGAATCCGTTTATTTGCGTTGCCGTAGAAAACACGGATGCTTCGACCAGGCGCATTGAAATACTTGGGGAATCTCTTAATTCCCAGCAACTGATTGTTCCCAATCCGATGACTGGCTTTCGAGGGAAAACAAAGAGCGGCCGACCTGCGATTCGTAGTTTAGAAAATACAGGCGATCGCACCTATCTCGTCATCGAATGCGATTTTGAAGAAGATCACTTGGAAGGAATGTCCCCTCAGGATCTAGGCGCAGCTGTCCTTATACAACTCTCGCACTACGCGCCCCTTGCAATGGCCGTCCATTCAGGAAACGAATCAATTCATGGCTGGTTCAGATGCTCCGGAGAAGACGAAGGCCATTTGAGGAGATTCATGAACTACGCTGTCAGTCTCGGAGCTGATCGCATGACATGGACAAAATGTCAGTTCGTTAGGATGCCAAATGGGCTCCGAAGGCCAGAGGAGATTCGACAAACTGTGCACTTCTGGAATCCAGATGGACAGGTGGTCGATGGAGCAAACCTCGGAATCGACTGGGCAGCAACATGGCGAAGGGATCTACCTGCAATTGAGCAAGATCAAACCGAGCATCTTGTTGCGCTCTTGGGGGCTTCAGAAAAGCCCCTAGTTCACATCCCAATCGGTGACATTCAAATTCGAGACACAGCTCTTGCGATCGGGCATGTTTTTTCCTCATTAACCGATCTCTTCACTCGTGGAAACTCAATCTGCGAAATCTTCAATGGTGAAATCCACCTGCTCTCTCACGACGCAATTCGAACAAGGTTCGAGAAGTATCTGTCTTTTGCAAAGAGGAGCACATCCAAGAACGACGAAGTGGTGATATTACCAACGAAACTCTCCAGCGATGATGCAAAGTCAATATTCAAATCGCGCGAGTTAGCAGAGGCTCTTCCGCCAATCTCTTTGGTCAGCAATTCTCCAATTGCCTTCGAGCAGGAGGGTCATGAGTTTGCCATCCTGGATCAACCTTACAATCAGGAAGCCGGAGGAGTCTTTGTTCGAAACCCTATCCCAATCGATCAGGAAATGCCCATATCACAGGCGGTTGAGATTCTCACTGGCATACTCGAAGGCTTCGACTTTGTCTCCAAAGGGGATCGAGCCCGCGCATTCGCAGCGATCATTGTGCCAGCTCTCAAGCTTGGGGGATTGATCACCGCGCCGACCCCTATTGCGGTCATTGAATCCGACGAAAGCCAGGCTGGGAAGACCTATTTTTCCAAGCTCCAACGGGCTGTATATCGAGAGAAGCCAGTATCCGTCAGCAAAAAGAGCGGTGGTGTCGGCTCGTTCGATGAAAGTCTCCAATCTGCGCTCTTTTCAGGTGCCCCGTTCATTGCTTTCGATAACATTCGTGGCGTCGTTGACTCCCAAATACTCGAGAGTGCCATCACAGCGGGAGATGATCCAATCTCCGTTCGCATTCCTTACCATGGAGAGAAGCATATCGATGTGAGCCGAGTTAATTATCAAATGACGAGCAACGCCGCCGAAATGACTCAAGACTTAGCGAATCGTTCTTCCATCATTCGGATAAAGAAACGACCCCATTCCTTCAAGTTCCGGGACTGGAATGGCAGAGAGTTGGTTCCCGAGGTTATAGCGAATCAAACAACCTATCTGTCAGCTGTCTTTTCTCTCGTCCGAAAATGGGTCTCCCAGGGAAAGCCAAAAAAAGATGTCCGGGAATTCCACGATTTCCGCGAATGGGCAGGGATTCTTCAATGGTTCGTTTCCGCAGCGAATATGGGAGACCTTCTCGCCGACCACCATTCCATTCAGCAAAGAGCCGCGAATACCGAGCTGTCATGGCTCCGGTCTCTCGCAGTAAAAATCGTCGAAAACGAGTATCCGGATACAATCGATTCAAACCTTCCCAACGTGAAGCGGAGTAATCTTTGCGACGAAGATTGGACAGCATCGGATCTCGGCCTGTTCAGCGAGTCATGCAGTCTCGAGATTCCAAAGTTTCGTGGTGGCGACGAGGCCCAAAGGAATCAGGCGATAGGGCGGGTTCTCGCGAAAATATTTAAAGATGGTGCCGAAATCTGTATTGATGGGATTACGGTCACTCGAACTACGAAAGAAGTATATTTCGAAAAAGAAAAAAGAAATAGAGAGAAGAAGATCTATCGATTTAACCGTCACTAAGGCCCTTTGGCTCTCTCTTAATCTTCCTTGGAAGAGGGGCGTCCGAAGTTTCGGCATACCTTCCATTCAAGGTCATAGCTCCAATCTCGCTTAAGAGGTTCACGTTGATTAGCGGGGCAGGAGAGCTTCCGTCTTCCAGTCCCAGGGTCCTTCTAGTTAACCTATCAAACCGATCCAGCTGTCCAATTCGATTTAGAGCTACATCAGAAGGTAAGTCTTCGACATGAGTCCCAATCCGCTCTGTGATCTCCTCCATGCGCGATAGGTGTCTGCGACGGCGCTCCTCTCTGTCGAGTGCAATAGCTTTCGAAACATCTGCTTTAGCAAAGTCGCGCGAAGCGGCTTCTCGAGCCTTTCCTCGATCGCTCGACCAATTCTCTCTTTTTGCTCGAGCGAGTGCAGTTCCCTCGGGAATGTCCGCACCACGAGCCAAAGCGCGAATCTCGCCTCCTGCAAAATAGGCAGCCTTTAGCTCGATCCAGACAGAATCCATATACCGCTTTCTCATAGTCTAGCAGTATCTCTCCCAGAGGGACGGGAAACAAGAAGAACTCGATAGCAGGGGGAACAAGAAGAACCAGAACGGCTCAATGCAATCAGATTTCTTTTCCTTCAACCATAGAACCCACGGAATGCCCCGTAATTTCACATCTTTTTGTGATATTCTTGTATGAATTTGATTGCAACCGATTGCCATTGACCAAGCGGCTACCGCACCGGAGAAAGAAAACTTTAAAGATCTAATATCACTGAGAAATCCAACTTCAATCTTTTTCATTGCCCAGTGCGTTAGTGCGTTAGTGCGGAGAAACCGCTTTGGACTTCCTCAATGGTCTCTCGGGACCACCCGATACGTCACAGCGATCGAATCATCACAGTCACCTAAGCGATGCCATTCTTTTCCAATGCTCTTTATCGAACAGTAAATTACGAAATCATTTGTGACGTGCTCGTTTTCAATCTGAAGAGAGAACTGCAGACCTTTTTGGTCATCAATCATTGGGCCACCCCGGTTGGTGTGGGTCCAATCAATCCTATAACCTTCAGGCTCGAAAGTGGGATCCACCTCGATTGCTAATGATATAGTATCCCCAACATAGAGGAGGCTACCCGGGCTATTTTGAAAATTGACCCTGCCTCTGCCGGTGTTGTTCCTGTGGATCGCTCCTGCATGCAGCGTGTTTCCAAAAGAGTCAGAAACTGCGATCACCATTGGTACGTTGTAGGGGTTGTTCATGTTTTCTGCCGAATAAAAACTCTTCAGTGATTCGATGGCATCGTTGGTGTAGCAAATAACCTGCTCGGCCTGTCGGATAGAGATTGAGTTAGCATGAGAGAGCCTGTTTCTCGGTTCTTTCAATCTCGATAGAAAAGTCCTCGCTTCTTCGCTGCCATCAGGAAAGGCACCTTTCAGCGCATCTTCGAAATACTGACCGTAGAGTGCGGGATTGCAGATGATCGATATTTCCTCCTCCAATTGGGCCGCGTCGATAAGGCGAGGATATCGCCCTGGGCGTGAATCAAAGCGGTCTTGGATGCTCTTGCGGATTTGCCCGTTGATGAGGTTGTCCCCACAGGGCTTAACTGCATTGATATATTCGGAGCCGTATTCCTTCCGTAAAGAATCATCAATCAACCTCCGGAGCCAATACTCGAGATTCTCAATTGCGCAGCGGCTGTAAGAACGGAGGGATTCAGCCGTATGGATGTGCAATGGCATCTTTCTCTTCTTTAATTCAAAATCTAAGCCCGAAGATTGATCGCGTATTCGTTTCCGACAAAGCTGAGAACTTCTTCGAGATACTTCAAAGGGCTGTATCCCGGCTCTTCATGAGAAGAGTGGATCGCCTTACTTCCAGCATTGTAAAGGGAGCGGAATTCAGCGCGACGTGGCCCGTCCTTATTGAGCAATCGATCCGCTCTTTCGAAGGGTGGATATGCCTTGTAGAAATCTTCAAGAGAATCAGGTGCGGGGAATAATCCCCTGCGAACACCGATGTCGGTGATAGCATATTCCAACATCATACGGCCCAGCGACATCACTGCAATATACTGACCCATTACATAGCAAGTTTTAGCCTCCCTTACCAAAGTGCTTACTCTCTCCGGGATCTCTGTCACGGCAACAATCGAAGAAAGGCTCCGGTAGCGTAAAACCAATTCCTTGGGTGTTCCAAAGCTGTAAACGAAATCCCAGGCTTCGTTCGCTAAATCGTCGTCCATCTCGAGCTCTCCTTTATCGAGTTCCTCCTCCGCCACTCCTCTGCTCTTTTCTACGAGATCGAGAACTGCTGAGCGAATTTGTGGGTTCGATAAGCAGTCGATCACATCGCTCCCCTCAATTTTTTCTATCAAGTTCTTTTCCAATTCGAGAAGCGGTATAGTAAGCTCCAAAATCTCGTAGATGGCTTCCGTTGAGGAAAGCCAATCCTTGCTCCCTCTGGTTTTCTCCCGAACAAGATCTTTCACCTGCCTATTGAGTTCCGACCATTTGAGAACGGCGGACTCGAAAGAGGTGTTTTCCGGGCTGTCTTCATTTTGCATGATTCTACTCTAGCCATTCTGCGTGGCTTCTCAATCATTCGAAAAGCATGCAACATGATTGCTTGATCATGAAAAGACTACCTTCTAATAATTGAGACCTTGGTCTCCTGGCAGGCGCGCAGATCAAGATCGTTCGCGCCAACTTCAAGCCAGTCGTCAGGGCGTTGGAAATAGTCCAACCCTCTCCCCAGTCGAAATGCCCATCCATTTCCGAGTCTGATTTCTCGATCGTGAATGGTAGTACTGAATTCCACAGTCAATTCGATTCCGTGCTGACTCAGGCTCTCTTCGATAACCTGAAGTTTCTGCAATTGCTCCGACTTGTGGTATTCACTTTCGGTGGAAGTCACCAGATGCACGGTTTCGATTCCTCCCGCCTCGACGCATACTTCACAGAAGCGCAGAAAATTCACGATCTGATGAGGGGCGCGGATGTAAGGGTCCTCGACGGAAACTGTTTTCGCCCCCTTGAGGTAGTCACCAAACAAAGTTCGGTAAGAAAAGCCTCGATCGTTGTAGTGAATGTCGACATGCTGCTCCTGCAGTTCTGGATGGGTAGGGGCCGCAGGTGCTTCGCTCGCCTCTGCAGGGGTCGTCTCGGTCACCTCTTCCTTCACCGACTCTGGGCTCTTTTGGGGTAACTTTTCGTCTTTTGCTGATTCCTCCAGCTTTCCTCGGCGGGGATTTACGGTGGCCTCAATCCCCTCACTCTCAGGACAGGGCACGACGACCACTTCGCCCTTGCTATTGGTGAATGAGAGATCAATCAAAGCAAACTCGCCGTCGTTCTTCCGCTTGTTCAATTGCTCTTTCACCCGTCGCCGACCCTCGATCGCATACGCGAGATATTCCTCGAATTCCTCGTCGCTGGGTTCACTTCCGGGATGCAACAACTTCTGCAGCGCAGCTACCGTCTTCACGACGGCCGTCTCGTCCCGCCCCTCGACCGTGGCTCCCAGCTTTGAGCGCTTTTTTACATCGGAGTAGAGATTCAGTTTCCGCGCCATGTGGTGAAAGGCCTCGGCGAGGTAGTCGCTGATAAGACCGTATTCCTGAGTCAGGAGGCTGCTACTCATTGGCGGGATCTCCCAGCCCGGCACGTAAATATGAAAGCGGTGAATTACCGCAAGATCGAATTCCTTCGGCAACGGTTTGCAGAGGTCGAACTTCTCGGAACGAACGATCTGCTCAATGGAGTCGTCGATGTTCCCGACAAAGGCGAGGCTAGCTTGAGCAATCACCTCGGTGCCGAGATTGAAATGACCGTTGGCCATGTAGTCCTTTAAAATCTGCACCGTACCTGGATCCTTGATGCGGACGCCAGCAACCTCGTCAAAAGCAATCACGTCCCAATATCCGATGATACCGACAGCACGTTTCACCTTGTTATAAAAGAGAGTAGCAGTGGAAGTCTGGCCTCCACTCATCAGCGTCGAGTAGGGTGAGAACTCACTATAGGCATAGGATTTTCCTGTGCCTCGCGGCCCCAGTTCAAGGAAGTTGTAGTTCTGCTCTACCAAGGGGAACAAGCGAGAGAGAAGGTGAAATTGCAGTCGACGATCCATCCCATCCGTCTCGATACCAATAGATCGCAATAAGACAGCTAGCCACTCGTCCCGGGTGAATTCCGATCTTCCTTCGGCATAAGCTTCGAAGCTGAAACGAGAAATTTGAATCGGGCGCAGTTCCTCGATGATGAAGGCGTAGTCGTCTTCCTCAACACCGTGGTGGGCCACGTTGACCTCGCACCAGAGACCACCTTCCAGCAGCCGGGGGTTCTCCTTGTAATGGCGTTCGGAAATCGCGATGCGCTTGGATCCGAAATTCTCCATCTCAGCCCAGTGCCGCTTCTCTCGCTCCTTGTAGGTCACGTGGACCTTGTCGATGAAGCGATGCTGCCCCTTCTGCTCCACCATGGACTGAGCAAGGTTTGATTCGTTGGGTCGAACGTAGTTGCCCTGCAATCGCTCATTCACCGCCTTCAGCCCCTGCTCAATCTCATCGGGGTCATCGGTCGCGCAATACTTGGCGAGCAGGAACTCCAGGACAAAAGTCGGGATGTTCGTTCCCTTCTTCAGCCGGTGGACAAGATCCTTCCGGACTGCTCGTCCGCCAAAGAATTCGTTGAGTTTATCGTTCAGTGGGTCGGAGGACATGTCTAGTATTGGGGTTCAAAATTCAGTTTCAATTTGGCGATGGCCTTGCCGGTTTCGGGATCAATCGCACCTGTCTCTTATACACATCTCCGAGCCCACGAGACCGAGGCTGAT
>CAJXQE010000301.1 GCA_913058215.1 uncultured Verrucomicrobiales bacterium | reverse complement strand
GAGATCAGCCTCGGTCTCGTGGGCTCGGAGATGTGTATAAGAGACAGGCTCATAATTCTGCCCCTTTTTCCCTTTAGTAATTTTCTCGGTGGAGAGAGCAATAGTTCCGAGGCTCTTCGTCTTAACGCTCAGAGACAGGTTGCGGTTTCCCCCACCATCGAAGTAAAGCACCTTGATCGTGTGTTCACCGGCTTCGAGCGGCTCCTTTTCAGTCTTGGCTTTATTGGGATGGATTCCGTCATTATCGATCAGGCCTTCCCCGTCGATTGCCAGAACAGCACCGTCATCGGAACTGAGGGTGAAATGGTAGTCTTCCGATTTGGGAACGGTCAGTTTCGCCTCAAATACCATTCCGAAAGGTTTCTTGATTCCCTTTGCCGGATTCAATGAAACGAGATTATTTTTCATGACTCCGGATTTCTCTGCTTTGAGGGAAGAGAAGTCGGGGAGTTTCTTCCAGCTACCGGTGAAGACTTCGTAGCTTACCTCGCTGAGAAGCTGCGGAGCATTTGCGGATTTGAGCATACCCTCCAGATCCTTTCGTTTGTAAGGACTACCCTGGCTCTTGTATTTTTTTCTCCACTTGGATATATCGGCAGGCGTGGCGAGGGCTTTTTTGTCGCCTCCATACTGGCGGGTGACATAACTGACAACAGCTGCGATTTGTTCGTCATTGAGCGCTACTTCGAGCGGAAGCATCGCCTGCACATACTTGTTGTCCTCCTTCAGGATTCCCTTGAGGACAACAGCGGTGATGAGATCGAGGTGATTTCCTTTAATGTATCCGGATTCAGGCAGCGACGGAGCCATGGTCAGGTCACCGGCCTTAACTCCTTTGCCGTCAGGCCCGTGGCAAGCGACACACAACTGAAAAGTCTGCTGCCCCAGTTCCATCACTTTCTGGTCCTGAGACAGGCCCGTCGTGGAAATGAGAGCAAGCAGGGTGGTAAAAACAGGTAAAATGGATTTCATCACGTGTGAGAGCGGCGATTCTAGGTCAGGATACAGGGATCGTCAAAAATTACGGCATTTGCGCAATCGCGCTGTATGTCGCAGATTGAGCGGCTGGCGACAATGAGTTTACAAAGACTTCGATCCCTTCTCTCCATGAATTTCATCTTCCGACTTCATTCTCTTACTTTCGCTTTGATGGCGATTCTTCTCTTTCAATCTTCAGGAGCGAATGCTGAAGGTGTCTGGCACGAGTCCTATAACGACGCAGTGGCTGAGGCCAAAAAAGAGGGGAAAAATGTCCTGATCGTTTTTACCGGCACGGACTGGATTGAGATGTGCCAGATTTTCTATGATTCCGTCCTTTCTCAGGATGATTTCACTTCAGTTGCAGGTAAAGAGTTTGCGCTACTGAAATTGGAATACGCCAAAGACAATATCGCGAAAAAAGAAGTCGCTCTCCAAAACCAACTGCTCAAAGACGCTTATCGGGTGAAGGGATTCCCCACTCTTGTGATCACAGACACTGGGGGGCGGCCATTCGGGATCAATGGCTATCAACCTGTTACTGCAGCGAAATATGGGGAAACAGTCTTGGGGATGGGAGCTTTGCTGAAAGAGAAAACGGCGAAATTGAAAGAGGCCGAAGGTCTCACGGGATTGGATAAAGCAAAAGTTCTCGGAGCTGCGATTCCTGATCTTCCGGGGAATCTCGCCGCCCGCTACTTCTCGAAGGAAATGAAAGAGGTGATCGCCGGGGACCCGGAGAATACTGCGGGATTCAATGAGGAGTTCGAGCGCATGGTGGCCGATGTGGAATACAGCAAGCAGATGCAGCTTCTCGCGAAAGAGGTGGAATGGGTGAAGATGTTGAAGCTTACGGATCAATATATTGCGGACAACAAGCTCGAAGGTGAGGCGAAGCAGGCTGCGCTCATGAACAAATACGGAGTGCAGGTGAGGGTGAATGATCCGGCGGGCATCATCCAGTCCCTATTCGACGTGGTGCAGGTGGATCCGAAATCGGATATTGGAAAAAACGCTAAGAAAATTTTAGAGAAATGGCGGGCGCAGGTCATCGAGGATCAATTAGTTCCTTAAGTTTTCTTTATTTTTTAAAAAAATGAAGTAAATTGACGGCTGTGCCGTCTAAAGTTTAGTTTATTGGCGCGTTAGAAGAACACTGCCATGACACTTCTGAAGAACAGTCGCCCCGGCCTGCTTACAGGTTTCCGTTCCATTATCGTGGGACTTGGATTCGCCATTTTATTTTGCCAGTGCAAGTCGAATCAGACCTATAAGGATATCGAATACTCGTCTGAGAAGCTCGCGACTCCGCACGGTCACGGAATGAAGAAGAAGGATTATCCTTTTGACGACAATGGTAAGTATCGAACGGACTGGGTAAAATCCAAGCCGAGCAGTCGAACCAAAACCTCTTATCCTGCGCCGGTTGTGCCCGAAGCAGCGAGCACGGAGGCTTCGACATCAATTGCGGCAGCGGCGGGAGATTCAACTGCTGATCCGGCAGCAGCAGCGGCATACTCAGGGCCGGCAGATGGGGCGGTGGCAGCGCCCGGTGGAATTCATCCCTACACAGTTCCAGAGGGCTATTCGGTAGCTGCAAGTCCCGAGACAGCACCCTCTTCCTCAACCACGGCCAGTAGTTCCCCTTCGACCCGCTATCACAAAGTTGCGTCCGGGGATACACTCTATGGCATCAGCCACAAATACAGCGTCGACTTAGATACACTCAAGCGGACCAACGGCATAAGCGGTTCCAATATCTTTAAAGGACAATCTTTGCGGATTCCCTGATTGGGGTCCGCAGCCTTTGCTTACCAGTTCGAATAGGGATTCTGCGCGAGGCAGGCATTGAGATATCGCGGGTTTTCGGTGACATCTTCGCCAATCCAGTCCGGTAAATCGAAAGATTCATTCTCCGACTCAAGTTCAATTTCAGCGACGATGAGACCGGCATTGTCGCCGCTGAAAACATCGACTTCCCAGATGTGGTCTCCGACCGGGATTCGATGCCTGATTTTTTCGACGGGAGAACCCTCAGCCATTGGCAGAAGTTGCCTGCCGTCTTCGAGCGGAATCGAATACTCAAACTCCACTCGAGTCGCTCGGGTTGTTCTTCCTTTGATGGTGATGGATGCCGATTCATCGTCAATCCGAACCCGGACAGTCCGGTCGGGGTCCAGTGAGAGATAGGCCTGGATCAACTCGGTGGATTCTCCTGCAGGAATCTCTCCTATAACCAGAAATTTACGTTCGATTTCGATTCCCATAATTTACGAATAACAGAGAGCGCTTTGCCTGGTTTTGCTATCACGAAGTATTGACGTGAACAACTTTGAAACCGCTATTCACGAATTGACTATGAGCGGGAATTTTTTCAAACTCGCCTGCAAATGATCGTGAATTTTACAAGAGGGGACGTGGCTGATGCTGCTTTCTGCAGTGCCCTGGAGGTGGCGCTTGCCGGGAAATCAAGAGTTTCGGTGGTCCAAAGTTTGAAAAGTGACGGAGTGCCTCGTGAAATGGCGGATAAATATGCCGATGAGATTATGGCTGTCGCTTTAAAGGAAAGGCGGAAGGCGATGAGACCGCATGTCGCCGTGGGATGGACCGGGATTATTTCCGGTATTCTCGTTCTTCTCTACATGTGGGAACAGGGATATATCGCCGGTCTTGGTGTTACCTTAATCTGCTGGGGTATCTACTGGATACTCGCCCATCGGGTTCGGTGAAATGGGAGCCGTTATTTCCCGTCTTACCTTCAGCCATCCGGCAATCCTCGATAATCTCACTTCACCCGCTGACCGGGCACAGCCCCATCATCAGGTGAGAGTAGAAACACATCTTTCCCGCCGGGGCCGGAGGCAATGATCATTCCTTCGCTGACGCCGAATTTCATTGTCCGGGGAGCGAGATTCGCCACCATCACTACTAACTTTCCAACAAGATCACCAGGTTCGTAGGCGGATTTAATTCCCGCAAAAACCTGGCGGGTTTCGTCACCACCCAGGCTGAGCTTCAACTGAATCAGTTTCCGAGCTTCAGGAACTTCATTCGCTTCGATGACGCGGGCGACGCGGAGGTCGACATTCATGAAATCGTCAAAGCTGATCTCATCCCCGATCGGATCCTCTGCCAAAGTATCCCCGCTGTCATTCCAGTCACCTGCAGGAGCAGGTTTCTCATCGGCGGCAGCTGCTGCGGCACACTCGGCAGCGCTTTCATCGACCATGGCCTCGATCTTCTTCGGATCGACGCGCTGCATCATGTGTTTGAATTTGTTGATCTTCCGACCGACGAGTGGTGTGGCCGCCTGATCCCAGGTAAGAATTTTCTCACCGAACAACTCTCCGCATTTTTCCGCGAGTTCGGGAAGAACCGGAGCGAGATAAATGGCCAATTGACGGAAAAGGTTAAGCGCGACGGTGCAGACGTCCTGCAATTGCTGTGCTTTGTCCTCGTCCTTGCGCAATTCCCATGGGGCGTTGCTCTCGACGAAAGGATTGGCCTTGTCGGCGAGTTCCATGATCATCCGGGTCGCTTTGGCAAAATTGGCGCCCTCGTAGGCTTCGGCGATGTCGCCTCCGCGTTCGGCAAATTCTTTAAAGAGACCACCGTCTTCGGGATAGGTATCCGAAAGACCGACATCGGCGATGAATTTTGCGGTCCGGCTCGCGAGGTTTACCATTTTCCCAACGAGATCACTGTTGATCCGCGCGGCGAATTCTTCGCGGTTGAGATCGAGATCGTCGAGCCGGGCTGACAGCTTCGTTGCGTAATAGTAGCGAAGATAGGAAGGGTCAAGGTGCTCGAGATACTTCGAAGCATTGATAAAAGTCCCGTCCCGCTTCGACATTTTCTTTCCATCAACTGTCAGAAAGCCGTGAATGTGAACCTTATCGGGAAGCTTCAGACCGGCCGTTTTCAGCATCGCAGGCCAGAAGAGGGTGTGGAAATACTGAATATCTTTGCCGATGAAATGATGGATCTCGGTCTTTTCACTTTCCCACCAATCTTCCAGACTTTCGCCATTTTTGTCGCACCACTGCTGGGTTGACGCAATATAGCCGATCGGAGCATCGAACCAGACGAACCAGTAGTTGCCCGGCGCGTCCGGTATTTCAAAACCGAAGTAGGGAGCCGGGCGGGAGATATCCCACTTTTTCAGCGGCTCGTTGAGAAAGAAATTCTTGAGGTAATTTGCGCTCTCTTTTGGAAGCGCGCCCGACTGGGTCCACTCATTGAGAAAGGCGTGTTCCTTTTCGACATCGACGAAAAGGTGGACCGCTTTGCGCAGCTCGGGAGTCGTCCCGGACATGACACTGACAGGGTTCAGCAACTCTTCGGGGGAATAGGTCGCCCCACAGGAAACACAGCCATCGCCGGCTTGTTCGGGAGTTTTACAGGTCGGGCAGGTTCCCTGGATAAAGCGGTCAGCCAGAAAAATTCCTTTCTCGACGTCGAAGAGTTGCTCGATTTCCTCCTCAACGACCATGTCCTTCTTACGAAGAGCTTTCCAAACCAGCTCACAGCAGATCTTGTTCTCTTTGCTGTTGGTTGAGCCGAAATTGTCGAACTCGATTCCAAATCCCGCAAAATCCCGCTGATGGGAATCGCTCATATCGGCGATGAATTCTTCCTCAGTTACGCCTTTTTTCTGAGCGCTGAGCATGATGGCCGTGCCGTGAGTGTCGTCGGCGCAGATGTAAATGCAGCGATTGCCCTGCATTTTCTGAAACCGGACCCAGATATCGGTCTGCAAATATTCAACCAGATGACCAATGTGAATATGGCCGTTGGCGTAGGGAAGGGCGGATGTTACAAGGATCTGGCGCATGAAAGTTTCAAGTTTTCAGTTTCAGGTGTTCAGCGGCAATGCTGATGAAACTTCAGTGAACTAACATCCAAAATCGGAAATCCAAAATCCAAAATCAGCGAAGCGTAAATCACTCCCCGTCAGCTCCGGCTTTTTGAATCCACTTGTATTTGCCGGATCCGTCACCGTCTTCGACTTCAATCCATTCGCCGGGAAAGGATTTCCTTTGCCAGTGTCGCCACTGCGCTTCTCTCACTTCATCGGCTGAAATGCTTTTTTCTGCAGCTTCGTGAGCGATCAAAAATTCCCGGTCATCATTCTCAGATCGAATCGTTTCTTTCACGTAGTTACCATATTCTGCAGCAGGGAGATTACGGATCTCGAGTTTACCTTCGTGGGTTTCCCCGACAGTCCGGTTATTTTTCAGTTCCTGGATCTCAGCCATCCGGTCCCGGCGACGATTCATGATCGTCTTGTAGTCGTCCATAGACTTCTTGTTCGCTTTGCTTTCAGCCCCGTGTTGATAGACGTGGACGTCCATGGAGAGATCAACCTTGATGGGTTCTTCCGTCGCGACGTTTACGTCGAATGGTTTACAGGACGAAAAAGCAAACGCCACGAGCAAACCACCCGTGACGAGCAGCGACGCTGATGCCCGCGAAGTGTGCCCCCGCGATACTGAACTGTTCTCTCTGTGTTTCATTAAGGTCCGGCGGTAAGCTCTCCTTGAGCCTTTTCCTCTTCACTCCGCCAATCGTGAACGTGCATGTTTAACTCGCGACTTCCGTATGGACCTTCCAACCGAAGACTCAAGTCACCTTCACGATTTTGAAAATAGAGGCTACCGGTGCCTTTGTCATATTCGAATTTCTTCAATCCGATCAGTGCCAGTTCAGTCAGGCTGCGCTGCAAATTGGTCCAGTCCGCCGGCAATTCTTCGAGGATTTTACTGAGCTTGGTAATATCAATCCAGCCGGGGCCTTCGGTGGTAATGGTTCCCGTGGTTTCTCCGAGGGTTGAACCGTCTCCCGCGGATACAAGTTTTAGACTGATCCGACCGTCCATGAGAAAATTATCCGGAACAATCACCGAAGTCAGCGGGCCGGTGTCGAGGTTGGTGCCGGAAATCCAGGCGTCCCATTTCTTCCCTTCTTCAGTGAGGTAGTAATTGAACTGCCCTTCAGCATAGCCATTGTAGGCTTCTCCGCCGAATTTTCCGTAGACTCCCTCGGCGTCGAAAGTAACGGTGAGGTAAAGATCCTCCGCTTCATACTTTTTCCAAACAGCTTTCTTGAGCCCAAAGGTTTGAACGAGATTGTTGTTCACATCTTCGACGGGGACATTGAAATCGACATTGCCATTCAGCCCATAGAGATCCACCTGGTAATCCGGAAAGCGGTAGACAAATTCTTCTCCGGGAATATTGAGAGCCAGCGTGATTTTTCCCCCGTCCATATTGGTTTCGGCATCGAAAGGAAAGGGGACCATTCCAAGAGGAACGCCGGTCGGAGCGATTACGATTTTCCCTGCCGAAGCATTGATTTGCTTAATGTTCCAGTCCGGATCCTTGTCAACAGGGCTGTCTTTTCCCGGGATTCCAACGCTGGCCCCTTCGTTTTGCTCCCGAAATTCCCTCTGGTATTCGATCCACCAGAAAAGTCCCTGACCAACATACAATGAAGGGCCGATGAGGTCGATCTGTTCAATCTCCTGACTGGCGAGACCGGCGAGGGAAAATTTGACAAAGATCGTGGGAAGATACGCAACTGTAATGAAAGAATCGTAGGGATCTTTGATCTCAATTCCGGACAGTTCAATCTTCTGCATCTCGTTCTGAGCGAGGAGGCCTTCGAGGGAGAGGGGGACATCGGTCAGGGTTGTATCGAGTGCGAACTGAATGCCTTCGATTTGAGGGACAAGAGCTTCGAAGCGGACCTGGCTGTTGGTCACTTTGATTTCATTGATCTGCCAGGTTGGAGGAGGCTTTCTGTTCGGTTCAGCGGCGGCCTGTGGCGTCGGCTCGGTTTCAGGTGCCTTCTTCTCATCTTTTGCGGGTTCCCCGGTGTCTTCCCGCACAAGCTCTTTCAAGCCATGCCCGACATTGAGAGTGGCGCCGTCGACCTTGATTTTTTCAATACGACGATCGCGTTGCAATTGTTTTGCAGTGAAGTTGGCGGAGATTTCCTTCACCTTGAAGACTTCTTCTTCCACGACAGTTTGAGTTATCGGGGCGGCATCGGTCGAAGTATTTGGATCGGAGGAATCGGGATTCTCGATGATGGCAGAACCCTCTGTAACTCTCGCATGATTTCGGAGTCGGAGGTCGTTTAACATCAAATGGTAAATGGGGGATTCCGGGTTGGGTGAGTCCTCGAGGGTTGTCAGAGAAAACTTGGAAACAATCTTTGGGATGGCCTTGTTTGCGAACTTGGTGTCTGCGATCAGCAGCCCGCTATTGACTTCCAGTTTGTCGGCGGAATAGACAGCCCGGTTCGCAGGACCAATGGCCTCTTCCTCCTGTGTGGGGTCAGCCCAATTTCCCAGAGATTCATCGGTGATACGAATCTCCGGCTCTTCCAAAAGGAGCTTTTCGATCCGGCTATTCCGGTTGAATTGATCCGGGGTGAATTTGCCTTCAGCTTTGGTAAAAGTCAGAAGTGCCGGGGCATCCTTCACAATCCCGGGGGCGTGAATCGAAAAACTGTCCAGAATCACACTTTGGCTTTCCGGCGATTTCAGACCCTCAGGTCCATAGAGCAGATCGCTGAGAGTCGTGGAAAAACGGGTGTCGACTTGCGGCATTGCCTTTCCTTCAGGATTGAAGTTTTCCATTACGAAATGCCCTTTGCTGATCTTTGCTGATTGGATGGATGCAGTGAATGGCGCTGTATCCTTCTCTCCTTTGCCTTTTGGAAACCGGGCAAACGCTTCGTCGGAGACGGTGATTTTAGCGTCACCGATCTCGAGGGTTTCAATGCTGTGATTTTCTACAAGGTCTTGCAATGAAGCAGCTGAAATTTTGAAGGGGCGCGCATCGATGAGCGTTTCGTCTCCGTTTCCAACAAAAAGGCGATCGAGTGTTAGATCGATGGCGTCCTGCGAATTCAATTTTCCGTTAAGATAAGCGATATTCTCAAAATCCAGTGAGCCCGAGACTTTTAAATCAGGAAAGAGTCCACGCCCGGCTTCTTCATCGAAGCCAAGAACCCGAAAGTCAGCCCCGTTGATTTTCATGCTCGAGAGGACAATGGAGATCGGCGAAGGCTCAGCCTCTCGATCCAAGCCTGTTGGCTCGTTGATTTGACCCTGTTCAGTCTCAGTTTCCTGAGCTTGTGGGGCCAGCCAGTCGGGAGTGAAAATGACCCCGGGGCGTTCAATCAGTAGTTCGTCGATTTCAATGTGACTGATATCCCGATTGAGTCTGGTTTTTAAAAAGAAGCGATCGATGTGGCCGGCGTTGGCATCTTCGCCAAATCGAAGATCTTTCAGATCCAGAACGAGAGGACTGTCGAGGATTCCATTTTCGTCAAATTCGATGGCTCCCGATTCGAATTCCCATCCGGCGGTGACCGGAGGATGCCAGGGCAGGTCGAGGATGAGTCTGCCATTGCGTGCTTCGAAGGAATCGGTGAATCGAGCGAGGACACCGAGATCGAACTTCGGTTCAGGCCCGCCCTTCGGACTCTTGTCCTCATTTCCGCTGAAAGCGTCGAACATCTTCTCATCGAGATGGAGCGTGGGCCGATTGATGGAAATGCTCTTCAGTTTTTGGTTTTCCCGAATCGTTTTAAAATCATAGGTGATCAGGACTTCGTCGAGATAGGCCAGCGGGATTTCCCGGTCCGCGAATTTGGGTGTGAGAGTTACCCCTTTGATTTTGGCTTCGCCGAAAGTGTCGAAGTCTATGGATTGCAGCTCGACGATGTAAGGACTGTCTCTTATACACATCTCCGAGC
>CAJXQE010000300.1 GCA_913058215.1 uncultured Verrucomicrobiales bacterium | reverse complement strand
TACGAGATCAGCCTCGGTCTCGTGGGCTCGGAGATGTGTATAAGAGACAGAATGCGGCGATCTTATTTCAGTGCTGTTCGAGCCTGGTTCCAGACCGATTAAGACAACTGATTGACTTTGCCCTAAGTCTTGGTGAAAATTAGCTCCCCGAAACACTCATGGCCTCTACCTATCATCTCATCGTCGCGATCCCTGATCAGGAACCGATCAGCTACACCATCAACGCTAACACCGTGACAATTGGTCGTAGCCCGGAGAATGATATTCAAATCCTCATCAGAGAAGTTTCGACGGCGCATTGTGAGCTTTCCGGAGACAAAAACGGCTACGAGATCGTGGATAAAGGTTCCAGCAACGGAACTCGCGTGAAGGGTCAGGGAATCCGGAACGGCAGGGTATTTTTAAACCACCACGACAAAGTTGTGTTTGGCGAAACCGTCCCGGCCTATTTTGTGATCGCTCAGAATGACGAGAGATTTTCCGTGAAGGATACCATTGCCGGTATTGAGAAAGCAGAGCAGGAAAAGATCGCGGCAGCATCTGCCGCCGCACCGGAGAAACCCATTCCAGTCCCCGCTACACATGCAACCGCCGCGCAGGCAGGTTCCTCTACTCAGGTGCTGAAGAAGAAACCCACTCTGCCCCCACTCAGAAAGCCTTCAACAGCTGCCAAACCTCCGGCAAAGAAAGTTCCAGCCCTCTCGAGGCCCACTGCCGACAAACCCAAAATTCCGGCACTGAAAAAACCGGGACCTGTCGCAGCAGTCCAGGTTGTGGAAGTCGTTGAAGAAGTGGTCGAAGCCGCCCCTGCAAAGCCGAAAGTGCCCGCGCTTTCCAAACCCGCGCCCGCGAAAAAGAGTGTTCCGACTTTGTCGAGACCGGGTTCCGCTGCACCGTCATCAAAACCTGCCGTGCCTAAACTGGCAAAGCCCGGCGGCAACAGCGCTCCCAAAAAGGTTCCTACACTTTCAAAACCGGGAGCCACTCCTGAAGCTTCAACTCCGGAAAAGAAGAAAGTGCCCAAACTGAATCTCCCCAAAAAGGGCGAGTAAGATTTGAAAGCGAATTGCGACCGGGGTGATCGCTTTTCAACTTTGCGCCACTCAGTGAGTCAAGGCGTAGAAGACGATATTGATTCCCAGTGGATAAGCGTACTTCTCTGAGAACTCACGAAAATACCAGGGATCGGTGCCCTCTTCTTCCCAACCGTCACCGAGATCGGTATTGAAGCAGATCATCATGCAGATGCGCCCTTCATCGTCCAGAATTGCCCGGTAGTGCGGAGTTTCCGAGCCGGGCTTGTTCCATTCATAGGTGATCCCCTGCTCCCGTCCCATCATTGCCATCCCCACTGCCGGGATCTGTGGCTTGATTTCCAGATCAAAGACCATATGAAAAATCGGATGGTCCAGCTCCAGCTCGACGAATTCGCGATCCGGAAAGATCTGGTGGAGCGCCCGGTTGAAATTCTTCCACTCATAGCTGCCCCAGAAATCATCCACCATGATGAATCCACCGTTGAGCATGTATTCGCGCAGAGTCCTCGCCTCGTCATCAGTGATCCAGATATCACCGGGTTCGATCATGTAGATGAAAGGATAATGACGGAGCTGTTCTGAATCGATATCCACGATCGCCCCTTTGGGATCGACCTCCAACGATGTCAGCTGATTGAGACGATAGGAAAAATTAAGCTCACTGTCAGGATAATCGATCATCCACTTCTGGCGCTGCCCCATCCAGGTTCCCGAATTGTAGCGAAGACGGGCAAAGGTAAACACGTCATTCGGAAGCTCAGCACTCACATCCCAGTTGGGGAAATCGTAATAGCGCCCTCCACGCCATTCGCGGGGATCTTCAGGAACCTCACTATCGGTAATTCCGAAATAGGTGGGCCGGATTCCACGGAGTGAATCCTGCGAAATTCCCAGAATCGTGCCGAGACAAAGCAGAACTCCAATTCCTTTGGTAAAAAAACGTCTCAACATCAGAAGCAACCGTCACGTATTTTCCGTATCAACTCAATGGAAAAAGCTTGCACCTATGCGCCTCCAAGCCGAAAGGAAAAAGTCTGTGAAATCCTTTTTTAGAATAGTTCTTGATCTAAATAGCATTTCGGCTATCCGTGGCGTATCTTAAGAAAGAGATGTCCAATTCCACACAGAACACCCAGGCCGACGTATTTGGCGGCTTGAGAATGACAAAGCAGCGCAAGGTCGTTTACGATGTACTTCTCGATGAAACGCGTGACCACCCAACGGCATCGCAGGTTTTTGTAAGGGCCCAGGGGAAAATGCCGACAATTTCCTTGGCGACAGTCTACAACTGTCTGGAGTCCCTCACTCATTCGGGAGCGATCAAGCAGGTGAATGTCGATCGCGAAGCGTCACGCTACTGCCCGAATCTGCAGCCCCACGCCCACTTCTTCTGCTCCGATTGCGAAGAAGTCTTTGATATCGATTTGAAATCCCGCGCTACCGCGACCACTCCATGGCAGTTGCCAGAGGGCAGCGAGGTCGAGCAACTCGAAGTCACGATGCGCGGAAAGTGCCCTACTTGCACAGATTCCACCCGCGAAGATTCCGGTTCTGAAAACTGAACACTTCATTCTGAAACACTTTTTGAAAGACAATGAGCAATAACTCACTCCAAATCACCGACCTTCACGCAAAAGTTGAAGGCACTGAAGTCGAAATCCTAAAAGGGCTTACTCTCGAGATTCCGAAAGGCGAGGTTCATGCCATTATGGGACCAAACGGTTCGGGCAAATCGACTTTGTCCAAAGTCATGGCCGGCAATGAAGAATACGAAGTCACCAGCGGTTCCGTCACCATGGATGGCGAAGATCTTCTCGCTCTCGAAATCGACGAGCGGTCACGGGCCGGATTTTTCCTCGCATTTCAATACCCGCACGAAATCCCCGGTGTCAGTAACGCCAACTTTCTGCGTGCCGCACGTCAGGCCCGCCTTCCCAAAGGTGAGGAAATCGACGCGATCGCTTTCTACAAGGAAATGTATGAGAAAATGGACCTTCTCGGCATCGACCGGAAATTCACCGGCCGGTCTGTAAACGACGGTTTCTCCGGTGGCGAGAAAAAGCGGAATGAAATTCTGCAAATGATGGTGCTGGAACCGAAATACGCAGTTCTCGATGAGACCGATTCCGGTCTCGATATCGATGCCCTCAAAATCGTTTCAGAAGGAGTCAACGCGATGCGCTCTCCCGAGCGTGGATTTCTCGTCATCACCCACTACCAGCGCCTTCTCGACTATATCATTCCCGATGTCGTCCACGTCATGGCCGATGGTCGTATCGTAAAAACGGGCGGGAAAGATCTCGCGCTCGAACTCGAAGAAAAAGGCTACGACTGGGTAACTCAAGAGCTTGCTCCGGCGTAAACTGCTTGTCTGAACACCGATAATTGAACACGAACACACTTTCCAATATGCCAGACACAGCAACAATGGAGGCGGTCTCAATCGACCAGTCTGAAGGAGATTTTTCTTATCCCGAAGACTACGCCCACGACGCAGGCACCGGCCTGAACGAGGGAACGATTGATTACATTTCCGAAATCAAAAAGGAAGCGGACTGGATTCGCGAATTCCGCAAGAAAGCGCTCAAAGTGTTCAACGACAAGCCCATGCCAACGCATTGGGCGAGCGAGGACTTGGAGAATATCGTCTTCCAGAATATTCGTTACTATCTGTCAAAGGGGCAGACGCCGTCGCGTAATTGGGATGAAGTTCCTGACGATGTAAAAGAAACCTTCGAGCGTCTCGGTATTCCAGAGAAAGAGCGGAAATTCCTTGCCGGCGTCGAAGCGCAATTCGATTCCGAAGCTGCTTATTCCAACGTCAAAATCGAGCTGGAAAAGGAAGGGGTCATCTTTGTGAATTCCACTGAAGGACTTCGCGAACATCCCGAGATCTTCCGCAAATGGTTCGGCAAAGTGATCCCAACCGGTGACAACAAATTCTCCGCTCTCAACAGCGCGGTCTTCTCCGGCGGCAGCTTCATCTATGTGCCTCCCGGCGTAAAAGTGAAACATCCGCTGCAAGCCTACTTCCGAATCAATGCCGAAAACTTCGGTCAATTTGAGCGGACTCTCATCATCGTCGACGAAGGCGCTGAAGTGACCTACATGGAAGGCTGCACTGCTCCCAAATTCGAAACCGCAACTCTGCACTCTGCAGTAGTAGAGCTGGTCGCGATGAAGGATGCAAAGATCCAGTATATCACGGTTCAGAACTGGTCGAACAACGTTTTCAATCTCGTCACCAAACGTGGTCTTGCCCATGAAAATGCTGAGATCCGCTGGATCGATTGCAACATCGGTTCACGTCTCACCATGAAATATCCGGGTGTGATCATGAAAGGTCGCAAAGCACGTGGCGAAGTGATTTCCATCGCCCTCGCCAACGACGGGCAGCATCAGGATACCGGTGCGAAGATGATCCACGCTGCTGATGAGACGACGTCTAACATTGTCGCGAAATCCATCTCTGTCGGGAAAGGACGTTCAACTTATCGCGGCCAGGTTCACATTCCGAAACATCTCAAAGGGTGCAAAAACAACACCGAGTGCGATGCGCTACTGATCAATTCCAGCAGCCGAACAGATACCTACCCGGCGATCACCGTCCGTGGTAACCAGCACGCGACTCAGCACGAAGCCAGCGTCAGTCAGGTCAGTGAAGATCAGATCTTCTACATGAAACAGCGCGGTCTTTCCGAAGGGGAAGCCATGAGCCTCAGCGTGAATGGATTCGTCAACGACCTCGTCCGCGAGTTCCCTATGGAATACAGCGTCGAACTGAAACGCCTCATCGATATGGAGATGGAAGACAGTGTCGGCTGATCTTCGAATCACAGATTTCGATTTTTACTATTTTCACTCATGTCCACCGCAATTGCTGACCCCGCTGTTATGTCCGCACCGAAAGTTGAATCCACTCCCTGGCTCGATGAAGCGCCGCGTCGCGAAGTCAGCGAGGATCTTCCAGCCTGGTATCTCGATCTTCAGAACGATGCCTGGAAGAAATTTCTCGATACTCCCGATCCAACCCGCTTCGATGAGGAGTGGAGGTTCGCCGATTTGAAGAAACTTCGCTTTGCCCGGCTCAACCCTGTTGAATCGGCCAGTGCCCCCTCTTCAATCGTGGCGCGTGCTCAAAATGATCTGACCGAAGATTACGCCGCGCACTTTGTTTTCGCCAACAATGAGCTGATTCACTCTGAGATCAAAGACCTTCCAGAAGGCGCCACCTGCATGCCCATCAATCAGGCATTGGAGGAGCACGGCGATCTCGTCCGGGAGCATTTCATGAAAGAGGAACGCAGCCTCGGCGGTGACAAGTTCGCAGCACTCCATGCCGCCGCCACACTCAGTGGATTGTTTGTTCATTTCCCCAAAGGCTGTGTCGCCGAACATCCAGTCGTTGCCCATCACTATGTTGGTGGCGAACTCGCTCCAATCTTCCCTCACACCCTGATCATCGCCGACGAAAATTCTGATGTCACGGTGATGGATAATTTTGAATCCATCAACGAAGGCGAGCAATCCCTCGCTATCGGAGTCGTCGATCTGATTGCCACGAACGGAGCGAAGCTTCAGTATGTGGCCTATCAGGATTGTAGCGACACCGGCGCCAAACACGTTCAGATCAACAACACCCGCGTGGGTCGCGATGCCCAGGTGAAGAGCGCATTCATCAATCTGGGCGCCGCATGGGTTCGCAATGAATCGCTCAACCGGATGACGGATAACGGAGCCGACAGTCAGATCTTTGGTGCGTCTCTTGCTACAGAAAATCAGGAATACGATCAGCGCACTCTCCAGTGCCACGAAGCGGAGCACACCACCAGTGATCTGCTTTTCAAAAATGCCCTCTACGATAAGGCCCGCACCATTTTCGGCGGACTCATCCAGGTATTGCCCGGAGCTCACCACACTGATTCTTTCCAGACCTGCCGCAATCTACTCGGCAGCGAAGAGGCGGAAGCCAACGCCACGCCCGGACTGGAGATTAATGCCGATCAGGTAAAGTGCTCTCATGGATCCACAAGCGGACAAATCAGCGACGAGGAAATTTTCTACCTTCAGGCTCGCGGAATCCCTGCGGAAAAGGCCCGGCAAATGATCAGCTTCGGCTTTCTCAATGAAGCGGTGCAGCGCCTCGATAACAAAGATGTCGAGGAATACATCTCTGATAAAATCGATGCCAAATTCCGCGAACTTCTCGCGTGACCACATTGTAAAAATGCCACCGGGAATCGAAACTCCCGATGGCATTAATCCTTGGTTAGGAACGAAGCGCCCTAAGGCTCTTCGGGTTGATAATAAGGCGGTTGTATCGGGCCCGTCCAATGAAAAAGGGCAGAAAATCTTTCGGGTTTTTCTTGACCTCACCTCCTCGATTATTCCGCTCCGGAAACAAGAGATTCTGCAAGTCAATGCAGAGCTGCCGGAGCCCTAGAGACGCTGCGCCGATGATGCGGACTCCCGCCATCGAGTTGGACTCTGCCCCGTTTGACGACGGAACCAGCGGGCAAAGTAATTTTGATCGTCCATCCCCAACTGTGATCCGACCTCTCCGATACTCCGATCCGTTTCACGAAGGAGATCCTGGCACTCCTGCAAGCGCTTGCTCTGAATCAGTTGCCCTGCGGTCGGGCTTCCCTCTTCCCGCAATTGGCGATTGATGTGATCGAGACTTTGCTTCAAATCATTGGCTATCGCGGCCGGCCTCAAGCCCATGAGCCCGAGGGACTCGATTCTCTCGCAAATCATCGTGGCGAAAGGGTTCGAGTTCGATCCCTTTTCCGAATCCTCACTGAGCTTTTCAGCGAAGAGTTCGAGAATCTGGAGAATAAGACTCGCTTCCTGAAGTGATACCCCTGCTTTTTTCTTTTTCCGAAGAGAAGAAATCTCAAAGAGCCATCCTTCAACCCGGACCAAATCCCGCCGGGAAAGGCTACTCACATTTCTCCAATTCGATTGCCCTTCAAATTCCAAATCCAGTGTCATACAAACCGGTCGAACACGATGGGCTTTAACAAAACTGTGGGGCAAATCGGGTTGAATAAAAAGGAGGCTTCCCCGCTCAACGGGAACCTGCATCTCTCCGAACTCCTGAGTTCCACCACCGCGAAGGTATAAAATAAACTGACAAAAAGGATGAGCGTGTTTCGTCAGTTTTTCCACCCGGGGCATGTGTTGATTCAAAGCGAGGCGACCAATTCGGTGACCGGGCCATTCAATTTTCAGATCCTCCAGAAGGATCGATTGGAACTCCTCAGGCATACTCTTTTCGATATCGGTTTTGTGCTAATCTATTCGCTTTTGTTCTCACTGCACAGTGGAAACTCGGTAAAGTATCTCTGGCATGATTACTCACCCTGACGATCTCAAACCCGATACTCCCTGGAGTGATACCATTTGGGCACACACACCGGAGGAAACCCTGGCGGATCACCAATCGAAGGCGAGGCTCTGCGTGGCAACACTTTTACCCTTCAAAAACGGGCAACCCGACTGGGACGGTTTCGAGCGAAGCATCCGCTGGATGATCGCCTGCGCCGAAGCCTATGAGGTGGAGATCGCTTTCGTGTTGAATGCAGATACCGGATACATTTTTAATCTGAGCGAGGAACTTTACGCCGAGGTGATCACCCGCTTTCGAGCTTTGTTTCCCGAACCGAAGATCATCTGCGGGACGACTGCAGTGGGCGCAGAAGGAAATACGTTCAAAGCGGAATGGTATCATCCGCATCTCGATATCGCGCAGAGCTTTGAGAATGTAGAAGTGATGCTGATGACCTCCCAGCTCCTCAACGAGCTCGGACCCGAAAAACGTCGTGACGCCTATTTCGAGATTGCCGAGCACATCACGGTGCCCGCGATTGTCCACGCCCTTGAGCCGGCGTTTGTTCCGTGGGCCTCGCCTTACGATCCCTGGTTGCTGAAGGAACTTGCAGAGCATGAAAAGATCGTCGGAGGGAAAATTTCCACTCTCGACGAACCGCACTTTCTCTATTGGGCTGCGATGTGTCGCGATTTGAACCTCGATTTCTCTCCCCATAGTGGCGATGACTTTGGAATCGCTTCAGCAATCAAACTCGGACTCCCCCTTCTCATCGGAGCAGGAGTATCCGCCTGCCCGCTCATTTGCGCAGCGAAGCAAATGTGGCTGAAAGGCACCTTCGACACCCGCGTTTTCAAATTGTTCGAAGCATTCCAGTCTCTCGAAGATTCGGTGTTTCGCCTCGATAAAGACGGAAGCGCAGCCGCATACAAGCACAGCACGGCAGCCGTATTGAAACTGATGGGCCTTATCGAAACATCTGAAATTCATCCGGAGTGTTCCGACATTCGTCCCGGCGATGAAGAGGCCCGCATGAGAGAAGCCATGAATCGCCCTCTGCGAATCGCGGAGCGTCTCGGTATCGAACAGTTCCGCCTATCATGAGCGCATCCGAACTCATCGACTTCTCAAAACTCTGCATCCACACGATCACGACGAAACCGTGGGATGTGGAAACGGCGATTGAAAAGTATGCGAACGCCGGGATTGGCGGTATCACCGTTTGGCGACAGTGGCTGGAAGGACGCGACATCGAAAAAATCGGGAACTCGATTCGTGAGCACAACCTTTCCCTTGTCTCCCTCTGCCGCGGTGGATTCTTTCCCGCGGCTGATCAACAGGGAGTCGATGCAGCGATCGAAGATAACAGGCTCGCAATTCGGGAAGCTGCGGCTCTGGGAGCTCCGATGATTGTGCTTGTCTGCGGGGCAGTACCAGGACAGCCCTTGACCAAATCCAGAAAACAAATCACGGACGGGATCGCTGCAGTTCTTCCTCTAGCCGAAGAGCTTGGGATCAAACTCGCGATCGAGCCCCTGCACCCGGTTTATGCGGATGACCGTTCAGCTATCAATACGATGGCACAGGCGAATGCAGTCTGTGATGAACTCGATCACGATCTCGTGGGCATCGCCGCAGATGTCTATCACATTTGGTGGGATCCGGATCTGGAGGAACAGATCCGTATCACCGGGGAAAAGAACCGGCTGTTTGCTTTTCACATTTGTGACTGGATGACTCCGACTTCCGACCTTCTAAACGACCGGGGTTTGATGGGCGAGGGCTGCATCGATATCAAGGGCATCCGTAAGATGGTCGAGGCGACCGGCTTTGCGGGCTTCAATGAAGTGGAGGTCTTCTCCAACCGCTGGTGGTCGCAGGATCAGGATGAATTTTTGGCCGCGATCAAAAAGGCTTACCTCGAAAACAGCTGATCGATCGATCACTGAGGGATAGGAAAAAGATTAAGAAAGAAAGTAAGATTGCTATGAAGACACATAAGATTGGAATCATCCTGAACGGCGTGACCGGCCGAATGGGAACCAACCAGCACCTGATCCGGTCCATCCTCGCGATCCGTGAACAGGGTGGTATTCGAGTTTCCCCGAACGAAGTCATCCAGGTCGATCCGATCCTGACGGGGCGAAATGAAAACAAGCTCAAGGAACTCGCCGCAACTCATAAGGTCGAGCGTTGGACGACGGATCTTGATTCAGCCCTCGCTGATGATCACAACCAGATCTTCTTCGACGCCAGCTCGACTTTACACCGCGCCCGCTTTGTGGAAATGGCAGTCAAAGCCGGTAAAGCCATTTATTGCGAAAAGCCAACCGCCGTGGAAACGAAGGAGGCAGTGCGTCTCGCTCAACTCTGTCGCTGTCTCTTATACACATCTGACGCTGCCGACGAAGAGGATAGTGTAGAT
>CAJXQE010000299.1 GCA_913058215.1 uncultured Verrucomicrobiales bacterium | reverse complement strand
GAGATCAGCCTCGGTCTCGTGGGCTCGGAGATGTGTATAAGAGACAGGGTATACGGTCAGATGAACGAGCCTCCCGGAGCCCGTCTTCGTGTTGCGCTTTCCGCGCTCGCCATGGCTGAGTATTTCCGTGATGAGAAAAATCAGGACGTGCTGCTCTTCGTTGACAACGTTTTCCGATTCTCACAGGCCGGTTCCGAGGTGTCTGCACTTCTTGGGCGGACTCCATCCGCGGTTGGTTACCAGCCGACTCTCGCGTCGGAAATGGCGCAGCTTCAGGAGCGTATTACTTCCACGACCAAAGGTTCGATTACTTCCTTCCAGGCGGTTTACGTGCCGGCGGATGATTTGACTGATCCGGCCCCGGCGAACACTTTCGCCCACCTCGATTCGACGGTGGTGTTGGAACGTTCTCTTGCTGAGTTGGGTATTTACCCGGCGGTTGATCCTCTTTCATCTACTTCGAATGCACTTGCTCCGGACATTGTCGGAGAAGAGCACTACGAAGTTGCCCGTGGCGTTCAGACAGTTCTTCAGCGCTACAAAGATTTGCAGGACATCATTGCGATTCTCGGAATGGATGAGCTGAATCCGGAAGATAAACTCTCCGTGTTCCGTGCCCGTAAAATTCAGAAGTTCCTCAGTCAACCATTCAGCGTTGCCCAGGTCTTCACCGGAATCGAAGGGGTTTACGTGCCGGTTGCTGAAACCGTTCGTGGATTCAAAGAAATTCTTGATGGAGTGCACGATAGCGTTCCAGAGAACAACTTCTACATGAAGGCGGATATCGATTCCGTGGAGAAGTAATTGATCCAGTTTCGCTGAATTGATTTCGGCAAATTCAACCTTACCAAAGACATGCAGCTCGATATCGTCACCCCCGAGGAGAAAGCGTTTTCCGATAAAGTGGAAAGTGTTGTCATCCCCGGTAGTGAAGGTGAGATGGGAATCCTGCCGGCGCACGCGCCGCTGGTGACCGCTCTTGCTCCCGGTGAGTTGCGCTATCTGAAAGATGGTGAAGAAATTTCCCTCGCTATCGGAAGCGGTATTGTTGAAATTTCCGATGACAAAATTGCCGTCCTTACGGATATGGCAATGGGCGAAGATGATATTGACGAGGCCGCTGTTGAAGAGGCACTCGCCAGTGCAGAGAGGGCTCTGGCAGAGAAGCACGGTAGCGAGGAAGCTGCCGCGATGGAAGCGATCATTGCCAAGTCTCTGGCTCAGCTCCACATCAAACGCCGTCGGCGCAGCCTTTAAGCTGGTTGCTGTGGTCACAGGAGTGTGCCCGCAACAATATTGATTGGAATCAGCGCCTTCTGTCGATTCAGAGTCCTGGATCACAATTTCGATTCAAGAGGGTACGATGATTAATTCGACCCTGTTGCGCGTGGTGCAATCGTAGGGATTGGAAAGCGAACATCCCTTTGGATTCGTTCACTGAGAAAAGTAAAACGATCCATTAAGGTCGATTTCCGTCTGTCCTGCATCCTGCTGTTAAGGGTCATTTCACATGGCTTGTTCAAAACCATCTCAGAGGATCGTTTTGCGGCATTTGCTGAGAAGCACTTTTGGAGTTGTTCGGAAATGTTTCGGTCGATCCCCGTGAATTTTTCCTTTGGGTTTCTGTATTATCGCCCCATGATGAAAGGGCGAATATCGCCTTCCCTATCATGACCGGACTTCATCAATATTTCACATGGATCGACTGGAGCGTCGTTTTTGGCTATCTGATTCTTACGACGATTGTCGGTCATGCGATGCGGGGCAAGCAGGCCAGCATTAAGGACTTCTTTCTCGGTGGCCGCTCTCTCCCCTGGCCGGCGGTGAGTGGGTCGATTATCGCTACAGAAATCAGTGGGGTGACCTTTATCGGAGTTCCCGGCGCGGTGATGGCCTTGCAGGGAGACTTCACCTACCTGCAATGGGCAATGGGATCGATTTTCGCACGGGTGATCGTGGGAATGTTTTTCGTGAAAGTCTTTTACGAAAAGGATATTTACAGCCCTTACGATTTTATGGGGATCCGTTTGGGACCGGCAATTAAGAAGCTGGCAACAGTCTTGTTCACGATCGGTAGCATCCTTGCGCAGAGCGTTCGAGTGATGGTCGCGGCGCTTCCGCTGAAGGTGGTAACTCCATTGCCATTCGAGTGGTGTATCGCGATCATTGGGGTTTTCGCGATCGGGTGGACTCTGATGGGAGGGATGCGGACTGTGATTTGGACGGACGTGATGCAGTTCGGGCTCTTCGTGGTCGGTGGGTTGCTGGCCTTCTTCTGGATGCTGGGGACTTTTCCAGATGGCTGGCAGACTCTGACTTCCGTGGCGAGCTCGGTACAACTGCCGGATGGTGAGGTGATCAATAAGATGCGGTTGTTCGATTTTTCCCTCGATCCTGCTTTTGAGCGAACCTTCTGGGTGGCGATATTTGCAGCACCTTTCCTGAACTTGAACGCCTTCGGGGTGGATCAGCTCAATGCGCAGCGGATGTTTTGCTGCAGAAACGCAGGGGATGCACGAAAAGCGATTATCTGGAGTTCCTTTGGGCAATTGGTCACGATACTGATGCTCTTCGTTGGAGCGGCTCTCTTTGTATTTTACAGCCTGAATCCTCCCACCGATCCGGCAGTCGTCGATGCGCTCAAATGGAAAGACGGACAGCCCGGGGAAGGGGATTACGTTTTCCCCGTCTGGATTGTGACTCAGTTACCTGCTGCAATACGCGGTCTGATCCTGGCGGGAATATTTGCTGCTGCAATATCCAGTCTTGATTCCATTCTCGCGGCACTCAGCCAGACCACCCTTTCCCTGATTCATCGAACAGACGAGGAGCGGACGGAGGAGCAACACAAGCGCCTCGTGGTGCAGTCACGTATCCTGGTTTGTGTGTGGGGAATCGTTTTGACGTGTTTTACTTTTCTTCTTTATGCCGTGAAGCAAAAAACCGGCGGTGAATTGCTTTCCCTCGCTTTTGGAATGACTTCTTACACAGTGGGGCCGCTTTTGGGAATGTTTCTCGTGGCTCTTCTCGCCCGAAGGCATGGTCGAATTACAGGGCTCTTTGTTGGGGCGGCCGTTTCATTCGTCCTCGTCATGTTTGTTCGCACCGATATCTGGGTCCTCTTTATGAACGATGATCTGGCAAAATGGCTTGCTGAACTACCTACATATGAGCTGGTTAAGGGTGATGTTTTGTCAGTCAAATCGACCCTCTCCTATGTCTGGATGTGGCCTATAACTACCATTATCACAATCGTGTTTGGTGTGATGTTAGGCCGAAAAACAAGTTCAGAGGCGTAAATTATTAATATTTATGAATCATTTTCTAAAAATTAGAGTCAGTGCGTTCTGGTTGGGTTTAATTCTGAAAAACAGAAAACGATGGCGCGATAAATTAAAATTTCCGTGAGAATCTAGTTGAGCTTTCTCTGGATCTTGGCTACCAATATTAACGCGCTAAAGGACGCTCTTCGAATTATCGTTTCGTTCCTGTCTGATCCCGGATATTGGGAGATAGGGAAACGGTTTTTCAAGGGGCTTCCAAAAAGGGACGGCGCTTGCGGCAGGGAACGACACTTTCCGTAGAACTGCGCCCTTTTTGTATTTGTAAGTAATTGATAATCAGTCACTTAATTTTTAAACTGCCTAATTTTCTCGAGAGGCAAGGCCTCAAAACCTTTCGAGTGATTCCAATTTTTGATTTTTTTTCCTCCCCATGGATATTAGCTACCCCATTGATGCATCCAAGCCATTGAAACCAACCCATTTAAAAACGGTCTGGCAGGATGTTCTCAAGGACATCCGTCAAAGTCTTGGGGAATCTACTTATGAGATCTGGTTTGCTGACTTGAAATTGATCGGAGTAAATGACGGAAAAGTTTCAATCGCAACTCCCGGGTCGATGTATACCATCTGGATTGAAGAGAATTTTAAGGATTCTTTATATTCTTCAGTTGGAAACTATTTTGTCAAAGTCGACTCGATCGGGTTTGAGTGTCCTTCAGGAGTAGTATCGGATAACAGCCCGCAATCGGAAAGTGGAACGCGCCCCAAGAAAGCGAAGGGCAGGAAAGCCAAGTCTTCGAAAAAGAAAGTCCTCGTTAGCGAAGGAATTACTGATGACGAATTGATGGCGAGGGGGCTAGCGGGAGGATTGGTTGATATTCATAAGTTCGAGAATTTTGTCGTTGGTGAAAACAGCGAAATCGCGAATGCGGCAGCACGCGCGGTTTCCGAAAAACCGGGGCGCACCTATCAACCTCTCTTCTATCATTCGGCATGTGGATTGGGGAAAACCCACCTGCTTCATGCGATTGGCTGGGAATCCCTCCGATTGCGCCCGAAGTCGAAAGTCTTTTACGTAACGGCTGAAAAATTTGCGAACGATTACATCGACGCGATTCATAAGCACGAGCTGGTCGCGTTTCGGAAAAAATATCGGGAGGCGGATCTGCTTTTAATCGATGACGTGCAGTTCCTGGGGCGTAAAGAAGGCCTTCAAAGGGAGTTCTTCCATACTTTCAATAGTCTTGCTGACTTGAGAAAGCAGATTGTTCTGGCCAGTGATTGTCCAGCTTCGGAGATTGATCAGTTGGAAGACCGGCTGGTTTCGCGCTTCCAGTGGGGATTGACGACGGAGATTCATAAACCGGGTGATGCCACACGCGAAGCGATTCTCCGCCGGAAACGTGACGATTGGTCCTTAGATGTTCCGGATCACATTATTTCGCAGATCGTTGATCGAGTTCACGGAAATGTCCGGCTTCTCGAGGGAGCTTTGATCCGGGTAGCGATGAGTGCCACAATGAGCGAAGGGGAAATGACTCCGGAAGCGATCGATGGGATTTTGGCGGATATCTGTGGCAGCAGCCAGAGCCATTTGGTTGGTATTCAGGAAATTAAGGCCGCCGTAGCCGAGCATTACAGTCTCGATGTGAAGATTCTTGAGGGAAAAGGCAGGACTTCCCGTGTTGCTGAAGCTCGTCAGGTCACAATGTATTTGATCCGGACGATGACGGAACATTCCCTGGTTGAAGTAGCCTCCTCCTTTGGGAAAGATCACGGCACCGTGATCTATGCGGTGAAAAAAATTAAAGGAAAATGCGAATCTTCACCTTCGATGAAAAATACGGTCGAGTTGATTCGCCGGCGACTGATCAGAGGAGCGGGAATGGGGGATACTGGTCGCGGGAGCTACAGCGGACCCGCTTCGGATCGTTTCAATGATACTTCAGGGCTGAACCTGAGTAATGAGCCGAATCCGGACAAAGATGGTTTCGACAAATTTCTAGATTAATTATTTTGCGTGGACATGCACGGCATTCGCGTTCAATATCAGTGCTGTTCAAAACATGAAATTTCAGATCGATAAAGAGGTATTTCAAGACGCACTGAATCAGGTTCAGCACGTAGTCAGCTCCCGGACAACTCTTCCGATTTTATCCAATGTTCTGATTGAGGCGGATGAGCTTGGGCTCCAGCTTTCAACGACTGATCTGGATGTTACGATTACGCGGAGAATTAAGGCGAACGTAGAGGTAACCGGTTCGACGACCATGCCGGCACGACGTCTCGCCAGTATCGTGAGAGAACTCGCCAGCACGGATATTGAGATCAGTGTAAACGAAGAGGATGCTGCCGAAGTGCGGAGCGGCCCCAGTTTCTTCAAAATTCTCGGCCTGCCTGCCAGCGAGTTTCCCTCTCTGGGAGAATTTGTGGATGCGAAGGAGTTTGTGATCGAGCAAAAACTTCTCAGAGACGCTCTTCGAAAGACTTCTTATGCAATCTCCACAGATGAAACTCGCTACGTCCTGAACGGAGTGAATTGTATTATCGGTGAGGGAATGCTTACTCTCGTGGCAACAGACGGACGCCGTCTGGCTATGGTGGAGCAGGATTTGGAATTCCCGGCAGGAAATGAGTCAGGCGTCATCATTCCAACCAAAGCTGTCAACGAATTGCAACGCCTTCTCAATGACGAAGGTGAGTTAAAAGTTTACCTGACAGCTGGTCAGGCCGGCTTCGAGCTCAATGATAGCAATCTCGTGACCAAGTTGATCGAAGGTAATTATCCAAATTTCCGCCAGGTGATTCCCGGTGACGCTAATCATCGGGTTACTATTGAGCGGGAAACTTTGCTGAATGCGGTCAAGCGGGTTGGGCTTCTCGTGAATGAGAAGACGAACTCCATCAAATTTTCTTTTGCAGACAATCAGCTCTCGATTTCAGCCAACTCACCTGACATCGGTGAGGCTGAGGAAACTCTCGACATTCGTTACGATGGGCCACCGCTCACTGTCGCGTTCAATCCGGAATTCGTGATGGCTCCTCTGAGAAATCTTGATCAGGACGAGGTGTTCGTAGATTTAATCGACGAAAGCAGTCCGGGTGTAATCAAGATCGACGAGCCATTCCTCTACGTCATTATGCCGATGCGTGTAGCGAACTGACAGCCCTCAGGCTGTTTTTTTCACACTTGTATCGATGTCGACGAAGCCGGGATTAAATTTCCCGCTCGAGGAAATTCTGCACCAGGCGTAGTCCGGCATCCTGACTGCGTTCAGGGTGAAACTGCCCGGCAAAGATATTTCCCGAGGCAATGCTGGAGGCAAATGCATCACCGTATTCCGCCTGCGAGCTGATGATCTCCCGGTTTTCCGGCCGGGGAAAGAAGGAGTGAACGAAATAAAGGAAGAGCGGATCGGGGCTTCCTTTCCAGATGTAGAGATCTGAGTCAAGCGGTTCCACTTTGTTCCATCCCATGTGGGGGACCTTCAAGCCCATATCGCCGGGGAATTTCACCACCTGGCCTTTAAAGAAGCCGAGTCCTTTGGCATCAGGGGATTCTTCCGAGGATTCGAAGAGAACTTGATAGCCGAGGCAGATTCCAAAAAAAGGCTTATCGGCTTCCAACCAATCGATAAGGGCTCCTCGGAGATTCTTCCGGTCAATTTCCTCGATGCAATCACCGAAAGATCCGACGCCCGGGAAGATCAGTTTGTCGACATTCTCCAAATCCTCCGGAGAGGACACGAGTGAGCCCGGATGTCCGATGTGGGAAAGAACGTTCAAGACGTTCTGCAAATTCCCACCGCCGTAATCGATTACTCCAATCCGGTTGCTCATGCAGACCGATAGCGTGTTTTCGGAAAAATTAAAGCACGTCTTTGGTGCTGGGAATCACATCTGCAATGCGGTCGTCGATTCGTGTGGCCCGGTCGACACTTACAGCGAGTCCTTTGAAGACAGCTTCGGACATGTGGTGCGGATCGCGGCCATAGGCAATGTCGACATGCAGATTGATCAAGGCATTGAAAGAGAACGCACGCAGAAACTCTTCGACAAGACTGAAATTGAACTGCCCGCCGATATTCGCCACGTTTTCAGGCCCTTCATAATGAAGAAAGGGACGACCGCTGAAGTCCAAAGCAATCCGAACGAGGGTTTCGTCCATGGGGAAAGCACCGTCGCCGTATCGAAAGATTCCGCGTTTCTCCCCAAGAGCTTCGCGGAAAGACTGTCCAAGAACAATCCCGACATCCTCAACAGTGTGATGGAAATCCACTTCCGTATCGCCATCGGCTTTCACCTCAAGATCAAAACGACCGTGCTTTGAAAAAAGGGTGAGCATGTGGTCGAAAAACGGCACGCCGGTATCGATTGACGACTGTCCGGTACCGTCAACGTTCAAACGCAAGGAAATGTCTGTTTCCCCGGTTTTTCGATCGGAGCTTACGGATCTATTGATTTCTGCCATAGATTGTGATGATTTAATCCGGAACTAAGGGACATTAAACTATCGCCCTCCCCGGAGGACGACACAACAAATTATTAAAATCATTGTAATATCAAAGGGAAGAAGGTTTTTTGGTTCTGTCTGATAGCGTATTGATGAAATGAAAAAGCCTTCCATCGCAGAATTCGCACAGTTCCGGTTTATTCGGGACTCGGAGAACAATCTGATCACGCTGCCTGCCAAGGGAATCGATGAGCAGGCAATCCTCGTTCTCGATTGCGAACGATTTCGATTGGCCCGTCTTCATATTTTTGAACGCGGAGCAGTTCGGGCCGACAAGCTGGAGGCTTTTGAAACCGAAATGGAGAAAGTCGCGGCAATGAAACATCCCGGAATCTCCCGGCTGATTTCATGGGGTCGTGACGAGGACGAACTTTTCTACGCTGATGAAATGCGTGACGGGGAACCTCTTCCCGGCTATTTGGCAAGGACTGGTGGAATCTCGTTTGTCACGGCTGCAAAATGGGTTCTCTATCTCCTGGATGTCATTGAGTCCGCGAAAGATCTACCGGGAACTTTGGATCGATATTCAAATCTGAATCTACAAGTCGTTGAGAATAGGTTCGGCGAAATTCGACCGGCATTTTCTGAATTTCATGCCTGGGCGAAGCCGGGTGCCCATGTTGTCGAGCATACCCGGGAAAGGAATCTGGCACAGGTGTTCTGCGCGGCCATTGTCGGAGTGCCAGCCCGGATTTTTTCGCGAGAATCCCTGCCTCGCAACTTTGAGGAGATCCCGGAAAATGTTCGCGAAGGGGTTCTGATCGCACTCGATGAGAATCGGGATGACGCTTTTGATATCTTCCGGAGTGCGATGGAATTCCTGTCGGTGCATAGCGAGGACAATGACAAAGTTACTCAACATCCGGAGTCTCCGATCACGAAATGGATGGAGAGAGAGTTAGAAAATTCCGAAGAAGGGGAGTCAGCTTACTCGCTGACAAGCAGTTCTTCCTCAGGGAGCCTTGCCTATGGAATGGAGACGACCATCCGGGGCTTGCCCGGAGTCGTTCAAATTCTACCCGGTGAAAATTGCATGCCGCGCAATGAGTGGTTTCGGCAGCATTACGAGGCATTGCGTCGTCCCGGCCGGGGAATGATCAATCAGTTGAGTGTTCTGGAATACGAGAGAAGAAAAGGCATTTCCCTGATTGGAGAAGAACGTCCGGAAGGGGCTGACCTGGACGCCATCGTTGCTGAAGTGGGGCCATTTCCCTGGGACCATACTCTGGAGGTGTTGAGAAAAATACAGCGCTCGCTTGATTCTCTGGAAGATCATACCGGTTCGTGCGCGGTCTGGTGGCTACCCGCAGACGGAGTCGTTGTTGCATCAGGAACCCGGAGCGTTTCCGGAACGGCGAGATTGTTTCGGAGAAAAGGTCTTGAAGTCTGGAGCAAAATTCCACTTCGACTTCGACTCCATCAGACGACGGCGACAATGATGGGGGGAATAGATTTGCCTGACAGCTTGCTGGAGCTCAGTGCTGAACCGGGTCGAGGATATGTGATGATTCGGCGCAGTGCGGTCGTCATGCACCTGCTCTGGTTTTTGCGAACGGGGGAACGCTTGTCCTGGTATCGTCCAGTAGAGAAAGATTCTCGAGTCCCGAAGCAAGTGAGAAAGTTGCTGGAAAAATATCGAAAATTACTGATTTCAAACCCGGACAAAATTACGAGAAGTTTTCTGGAGGAATTGAATCGACTGGAGAAGAAGGGGGATCTGGAAAAGGATCTTGAGGAACTGCAAGAGCCGGATGGATTCTGGACGAGAGGAAGTGGCGCGATTTCCAAAGACGCAAAATCAAACGTTCCGGAAAGGAATGAAAAGGAATCCTCTGTGGATGAGAACGAAGAGGATAGGGAGCCATCCGAAGAGAGTCTGGATGTCGACACCCGGAAAACTGAGAGTCTGAAGAGTGTGATCAGTGGTGCTCTTTTTGAGGGTAAGATTGATCTGGACGAAGAGAGCGGGGACGAAGAGAGCGGGGACGAAGAGAGCGGGGACGAAGAGAGCGGGGACGAAGAGAGCGGGGACGAAGAG
>CAJXQE010000298.1 GCA_913058215.1 uncultured Verrucomicrobiales bacterium | reverse complement strand
GAGATCAGCCTCGGTCTCGTGGGCTCGGAGATGTGTATAAGAGACAGGAAAAAGTCGGAACAAATTCATGAATCAGGGGGCGCTTTCAAGTGCGTTGAAATACTTGTCGAGACCGTTTCGGAATTCTTCAGGGAATTCGCGTCCAGTTTTGCCAGTTGATTGATCAACATCGCGGGCGAGCGGATTGCTTTCGCCTTCTCCGGCAGCGCCCTGTCCAATGTCGGTGAGTGAAGCCGCGCCTGAGGCCGTTCCACCTCCACCCGGACTGGAGCCACCTCCGCCGCCACCCTTCGGATTCTGACGTTTGGCTTGCAGGAGAAGTTCGATCGCTTCGGTTTCAGCGGCGATAGCCTCCGGTCCAGTGTCGGGACGCGAAAGGACAGCGCGGGCCTGGCGCATCACATCGGAAACGGCGTTGAGAAGTTTGAGTTCATTACCGAAATTCTCGCTGGCTTCGGGGAGATCCATGATTTCAAGAATCGCTTCGTCAATACGACTGCGCATGTCCATTTGAGAGAGTTCCAAAGGTTTGACCCGGGACTCGTATTCATCACCGGAGAGGGCGGTGCGAACGGCATTCATCTCGCGGGTTTCCTCTCGAAGTTCCATTTCCTCACGGAGAACTTTCATGATCTTCAATACGATTTCCGGAGGAAGGCTGTCTTTACTACCTCCCTTGCATTCTTTGCATTCAGAAGCGGATACCAGTTCTTCGGCCCAACGATCGAGAGTATCGGACCAGTACTCAGCAGCGGAAATGGAACGGCCATTGAGGTTTACGGTCACTTCATCGCCAATCTGCTTGATATTGGTGACAGCAGAAAGGTTTTTCATTTGATCGAGGACATTCTTAAAGACGACGTCCTGTTTGCGCTGGAAGTAGGCATCCATGTCGGTCTGAATGTTGTAGACCTTGGTGCTTTCCTCTTCGTAGACCACTGCCGTTTCTTCAGCGACTTCACGCAGTTGCTGGGCAATCTGGTCTTTCGACATTCCGAATCCACCGACGAGGGTAGTGTTCAGATTTTTCGCCACCTTCATTTGTTCCCGTGAGGCTGCTTTGAGGCGCTTAACGAAGGTGCTCGCTTCGAGGCTGGAAAGGATCTCCTGCAACTGATCGGCAACTTTGGCAAATTCTTCGAGGAGACCTTCCTGCTCGGTAATGGCCTCATCCAGTTTTTCCTGGGCGGGTGTTTCAGCCTTTTCCTCTTCTTTTTTGTCACCGGGGACGCCCTTCAAGGTCGTTTGGGGAAGAGTGAGGCGGCCCTTCTTTGGCGGAGCCGGTGGCTTGTCAGTCTCGCCTTCTTTTTTCTCAGCGTCTTTTAGCATGCTGGATTCTTTGTCGCTGATGCCTGGGACTGGAGGAACGGGAGGCTTGTCACCATTCTGATCTTTTCCGGGAGGACTGGCCTTCGGTTTGTCGCCGTGATCCACTTTCACCGAAGGTGCGGAAGGCTTGCCACCTTTCGGGGAACCTTTCTGTTTTTCACCTTCTTTAGGCTTGTCTCCACTTCCTCCGCCGGCAGGGGGAGGCTGGTCATTCGGCTGATTCTTAGAATCCGGCTTCTGTCCGTTTTGAGCACCGCCAGCTGCCTGCGATGCTTTTTTCAAAAGGTCTGCTACCGAAGGCATTCTCTTCTCCGCAATATCATCGAGCGAGCGCATCATTGTCGCCCACGATTCAAGACGCTCGGCGTCAAAGTCATCATTCTTGGTGGCTTGACGAATGAGATTACGACCTGAATTGGTCAGGGAATCCAACCTGCGCGCATTATTGGATTCGGCGGATGCCTGTTTCTCGATCTTTCTCCGGTTTTCGGGACGGTCGAGATCGGAAGGGGACAGTTGGCGGATTTCGCGATTGCCTTCGTAGAGTTGTTGCTCGCGTTCGTAGACTTCGCGAGCATGGCGGAACCATTTTCCAAATTCGTCGGTGAGCCACTTCGCATGGTCAGTGGGACTCATGATGTGCAAGACGAAGGTGGGAGAATAGGTTCGCTCACGGTTTGGGAGGTAATCTTCTGCAAAGGCCCTGACTTGAATGGTTTGCGGACTAATGCCTTCCCGAGCTGCGGAAAAAGTGCCACGTCCTTCGATGTCTCGATTTTGAGGAGCACCGTCGGCGATTAATTTTTCCCCTGCGCTTGTATCGGTTTCGCCGGAGGGATCACGCATCCCTTCCCATTCGAGACCGACACGGCGGACGCCAAAGTCATCACTCGCGGAGATATCAAAACTGATCACTTCATTTTCAAGAATGACATCTTCGCTGCCCAGCTTTTTGGCGAAGATATCGGGAGCTCCGTCGTCCACTGCATTGATTCGCAATTCGAGAGGGGACTTGGCCCGAAGCCCGTGAATATCTTCCCAGGTGAACTCGTGAGTTTGAGAATAAGTGATTTTCGCCGGGGCAGTGGAAAAGGCAGCTCCTTCAACAGGGGCCGGCTTTCCGTTGGCAAGTGCCGAAGTCAGGTCCCGAGATGTTTCTGCTTTAAAAGATGCAATAGCCCCTTTGACAATGGCAACTGATCCTCCACGGACCGGAATGATCGAGTCTTCTTCATAACGAAGGTAGTCCGGCAGTTGAACGGTTGCGGACAAATCGGTGAGTTCAGGTCTTGATACCGGCTCGACAACGATTTCCTCGCGAATATCGCCGATGCGGAGAGCGAGTGATCCCTCTTCTTTCTGAGGTGGAAGATCGAATGCGTAGCTGTCATCCACTTTTTCAGTGGTGAGTTTTGTTTTACCGGGAAGTCGAATGGAAGCGTCCGCCGGTTTCCATTCGGTATCCTCGCGGAGCTTTGTGCCGAGATTGAAGTCTTCAGCATAGGGAACAATGATCCTGCGGGGGACCGGTTCTATTTTTGCGAAGGTGTAGCGGTCGATCTGTTTCCAGGGAGTCACCCAACGGCCCAGTGCATTTTTCGCTGCATCTGAGACGAGAGCCATGGCCAGAGCACCAATGGCAAGAATCGTCACCGTTGCGGCGAGCCATTTCCCGTAGTGATTCTGTGGAACGGCATCATCAAAATTCTTATCGCGTATCTTTTCATCGACTTGATTCATCGCTGCAGCAACAAGAGTCGAACTCTCCCCGTTTCCAGTGGTTGTCTGCTGCCGCGCCAGCTCCACGATTCCGAGAAGTTGATCCCCGAGGCGTGGGTATTTTTGGCGTAAAAGCCGGGCGACTTGCTCCAGGCTTCGTTGTTTCCAAACCCAGTGATGCCATCGCAGAGGAAGCCCGAGAGCCGGAACAGCAACTCCGACAGCAAGGATCGCCCACCGAAGCCAAACCGGTGTATCGACGAAGCGGTCGAGCGCAAAAACAAAGAGGTAGGAAATCCCCAGACCAACCACGCCAGCAAGCGCGCCTTCCGCAATTTTCACAGACCAGAGCCGACTGCGAAAGTCTTCCAGCTTCGACTGAAGACCCGGTGGGATCGGAAGCGATTCGGTAGCGGGGGCTTTGGATTTATCTGACATGATTGGAGACGAGTGGAAGTTGAATTAGTATTCCATAGAAATTGCGATTCCGCCAATCAGGTTCTCGCGCTATTATGTGAGGAGAAAAGGCTAATATTTTGAAAGAAAAAGGACGATTGAGACGTTGGTTCGGGAGGTTTTTGGTGATTCTTCCATGGTTGCTCTTGTTGCCATTCATTCTCTATTTCACTGTTCTGGGCGGCTTGAAAGATGCTTCTCTTGGCAGGACTGAAGTGAAGGCGCAGGAAGTATTTAGCCTGAGGTCACTCGTCACCGAGGCAAAATTGTATGCCCTTCAAGGTCAAGGTGACCCAGTATCGGATAGGGAGTTTCCTGTTCCCTCTGGAAACGACGAACCGGTTTTCGGGGAATTGAGCCTCAGTGGGGAAGATCTAAATCGGTTTCTAGATATCTGGGGCAAGCAGGAAGTCGTTTCCGGGAGTGGTGGAATGTGCCACATGCCCGGATATGGAGTCCGCTTATTCAACAAGAAGAAGCAGATTGTCGAGACATCAGTTTGTTGGGATTGCGCCAACATAGGTGTGAAGATTTATCCTGGAGTTCGGCTCACCAAGGGCTTCGCTGCCGATTCACCTGCCGCAGCCGAGCTTCTCCAGTTTTGCGATGAAAAGCTTCCTCTTGTCAAAAGAGATGCCGATGAAATTTTAGAGCTGGAGAGTTTTCCAAAAGACCTGACGACGCCTCCGGTCACGGAAGAGAAACCGGCTCCTGGAAAACGAGTGAAGCAATGGCTCGAAGAATACGAAGGCACTGAACTTTATCACGCCTTGTATCTCCCAAGGGACTGGGAGCCGGGTAAAGAATATCCGGTGATCTTTGAATATTCGGGAAACGAGTACAAAGAAAGCCTCGGCATCGTTGACGAGTGTGATCTGGGATACGGAATATCGGGCGGGAAAGAATATATCTGGGTTTGCCTGCCTTATGTGGCGGAAGATGGGAAAAGCAATCAGGGCAAATGGTGGGGAAACTTCGAAGCGACAGTGGACTATTGCAAAAAGGCCGTTCCGCTAGTGTGTGAAGAGTTCGGAGGAAATCCCGGCGAGGTTTTTCTGGCGGGCTTTTCCCGTGGATCCATCGCCTGCAACTACATTGGACTCCACGATGATGAAATTGCGGAGTTTTGGTGTGGGTTCATCTGCCACAGCCACTACGATGGCGTGAAGAAGTGGGGGTATCCCGGGAGTGACCGGGAATCCGCTTTTGTGCGATTGAAGCGATTGAAAAACCGACCCCAGTATATTAGTCAGGAAAAGTCAGTTAGGGCGACCTATGAATATTTACATGCGGAATATCGGGGGAACTTCAATTACACTCCTCTGCCATTCGCCATTCACACTGACGAGTGGGTCCTTCACGATCATCAGTGGCGTGAGGACTTACGAAAGTGGACAGAGCATGTCCGAATCCGACATGGCGGCCGGTTCGGCTTCAAGTAGGGGAGTCGTCACCCGGAAGTAGTTTCGTTTTTCCCGCCCGGAAAGTATCGACCACCCAGCCCTTCATTGCCAGGTAACCACGAGCCAGTGCGGTTTCCTTAACTTCATCGATTCCAAGATCTGCGGCAACGTCTTCGACATGATGGCGATGGCGGGGTAAAAGATAGACAACAAAATGCTGTTTCCCGGTTTCGGGGTCTCTCCGGAGAATCGAGGGAAACAAAAAGCCTTTTGCTACGACGAGATCTTCCGGATGGGACAGTTTCAATTTCCGGCGATGCCCGAAAAAGAAGAAGCGGCTCACAAATTTCACTTTCCCCGTTTCGTCGCGATCCAGTTTCCCCCAGGAACGGGCCTTCAGGGTGACGCTTCCACGTTTGGCGAGGAATCCGCGAACAGAGGTGGGAGTTTTCTCCTTCCAAATCATTGAGCGGAGATAATCCGTCCCCATGAAGGTTCCAAACACACAAAGCCGGAAAGCGGAAGGAGCCAGAAAGGCGGCGATAACAATGATGATCCCTGACAGAACCGCCGCAAGAACCGGGCTGATGGCATAGAGACCAGCCATGAGCGTGAGAAGGGCGAGGCGCATGAATTTCAGAGCCGCATCGACAATTCCAAATGGGGAGAGAATGATGAGAACGTTGATCGCATGGCTGACGATCCAGACAAGGAAGAATCCGATGAGGCAGAGCGGGATCAGAATCCATTGCGCACTAAAAGGGAGCTCAGCCAGGAGAGGGGCGGAGGCGAGAAAGTGGCCATCGGCTGTGCCTTGAAGGGCAACGGGACCTGCGGAACTTTTCGCAGCGAAATGGACGGCGATCTGATTGGCGATCAGCGGAACAAACGCGGCACTGGCGACTGCTGCGCTCGCCTTGTTTTCGAATAGTTCCACCAGATCGAGTGGCTTCTTGAGGAATGGCGGGGCCCCTGCACCAATAGTGTCTTTGAAAAAGCAGAGGAGGAGTATGGATATTCCAATTCCCCAGGCCGCCGGATGGCAATACCAGGGAAGAAGAGCCCTTTGAATCTCATCGGCCCGAAAATAGGTCCAGGCTCCCACCGTGCTGACACCGAGAAGTGGGGAGATTGCGACACCGGTGATCTGAGACATTCCGGCGGCAAGTCCAACTCCGGGGAGATGATTGGAGACTTCCGCCTCTTCAACAACAGGAACGACAAGTTTCAGATCTTCCGTCCTTGAATCGATTGATCCGGTGAAGAGACTCACCGCAAGAAAAGTGGAGATGAAAGTAATCATGACGCGCTTGTGAAAAGTGGGGCTACTTGGTGAGCAGGTAAAGTCTTTCTACATCGGAGGCACTCAGATCAGTGGTCCAAACTGCGACTTCGTCGAGGACTCCTTGAAAATTCACCCAGCCTTTCCCGTCATTTCCATACCCGATGTAGCCATTGTGAGATCCGTTGTTCGAGCCCGATTCGCTGACAGACCCCGAGCGTTTTCCATCAATATACACGGTCGATCGGGAGGATCCCATCGTCCAGACGAGATGGTGCCATTCACCGCCGATGCTTTTATCAATTTCGATCACATCGTTGAGCTTGTTCCCTTTGATTTTGTCGGCACGAACGAAAACCTTTTTGCCACCAATGAGACCAAACATCAGATCGTTTCCGCTTTTCCCGTCGAAGTCCGAAAAGATTGCCCCGTTCGACTCGATCGGAGCCGAATAGTAAACCCACGCGGAAACCGTGAGCTCATCAGAGTCCGGTAGTGCTTTGCCGAGTCGGATTCGATCTTCGTCCCCGTCAAAACGGATTGCTCCCCCGTGTTTGCCCTGATCCGTCCAGACCGCGCCTTCAAGCAGGGAATTGAACTCCTCTCTGGTGCTTGAGGTGACTAAACTGTCTTTAGGTTCCGTATCGAACTGATAATAGAAGGCGAGGCTCTTTTGGAGTTCCGCCGGCAATTCGATCACTTTCGACGAATCGAGCTCTGTCCCGGATCGCAATTGAGCAACGGATTTCTTCAGTTGTCCCGACTCAATAGCGAGGATTTTCATTTCCTCGTTCACACTGGTGGCTTCCTCGATTTTGCTAGCCTTGGTCAATGCGATTTTGTGACTCTCCAGAAGCTTGCTGTAAGACTGAAGGAAGGGGATAAGTTTTCCTTTTACCTCGATCTTCCGCTGGCGATTGGCTTCCTGGTAGATGGCCCGAACCTTTGCCAGGGCATCAAAATCGGGCGCATTATGTTCGGGGACTTTTCCAGCGAGGATTCGAATCTCAGCATTGATGGCGACGACTTTTTCTAAATCGCCAGCGGCTTGTTTCTCATCCCGGAGTTTCGTGAGCTGCTTGTAATATTGGCCCTGAAGTACCTCAAGAGGGCGGGAAATTGCGGCTCGCTCAGTTTTGTAATTTGTTCGCAGTTCTTCCAGGGGAACTTCGGTCTGGGCGACTGCGGAAAAGGAAATTGAAAAAATGGAAAAACCGAGGATTGCAATGAGCAAGGCTGAAGCAGATTGAGATCCCATAGCTCCCGATTTTATAGGAAGGACTCTCCCAGAGCAAGCGATTGTCCGGCGAAATCAATCGCGGGAAAAGTCCTGAGACGCTAGACCGCTCCGATCACTTTTCGGCCGATCCAGAAAACGACCATGAGAAGAACGATGATCGCGATCCAGAACGGGTGAGCCCATAGACGCAGGCGACGTTCCTGAGCTTCGGGCTCTGGAAGGGCGCTGATTTTTGCGAGGATTAAACTCATGTCAGGGCGCTCGATCAATTCACCACGGGTGATTCGCGCAATCTCGTCCAGAACTTCGACACGGATCGGATCCCCTGTTTTTTCGAGAATTGTTCCCTGAACACTGATCTTCGTCTCCAGAGTCGCACCCGTTTCCGTGCAGGTCATCTGAATCTCATAATCACCCGGTTCATTTGGAGAAAACGCAGCAGTGAATAATCCCCACTGATCTTCGCCCCCGGAACGAAGCCGAAGCGATTCCACCGCTCCGGAAGGAGCCGTGATTCTCGTAATAACGGTGGCGCTTTGCAATGGCTCGCCACCGATGCTCATGACGTTGGCATTCAGAGTCAGAACGTCTCCCGATTGGGGACGGTCAGGGGAGTAAAAGAGGCGCATTGATTTGCCGCTGGCCATGCTTCGTTGATAAGCCATCCAGCGGGCGACCTGTCCCCAGAATCGATAATGGTATTTGTCCTCCACTCCTTTTCTCCACCGCCACGCACCATCAGTTCCCATGAAAAGCACTTTGCCGGTGCCGTAGGTTTTGGTGACAATCAAAGGAATACGGCCGTAGCGATTCGACTCCGAGCTGTGTGTCGCCAGAACTTCAGTACCTGCCTTTGCTCGCTCGACACCGGCAAACCATTGGAAGCCCGGGAGCGATCCCCAGATATTTGCGTTTTCATTTTCGGTGTCTTCGAGGCGGGTGAGAAGGCTGCGTATGCCGAGGTCGGTCAGTTCAAACTGTCCCGGATTCGGAGACCCCCAACCTCGTGGTTGAGCTTCGTCGGGAATGATAGGCAATAGATCGGATAGTCCGGTGCCGAGAAGGGAGATCTGGTTGCCCCGAAGACCGGGCAGGAAAACGAGGCCACTGGCCTGATTGGCGACCTGCTTTTTCAAAAGTTCGGCTTGTCCATCTGTTAGCATCTTCGGTCCGACCCCCACATCCCCGAGAAAAATGACATCAAATTCCGCCAGTTTGTCAGGTGTTGGGAACTCATCGAGATAACCGGGGCCTCCGCCATTTGCTTCAATGGAAGGATGAAATAGCAGGCAGTTCACCACTACCCCCGGATCCCGCTCCAGAGCATTGCGGAGATATCGGTATTCCCACCGGGGAAAGGTCTCGATCAAAAGCACTTTGAGTTCTTCTTTTCGAATCGCGATCGGGGCAGTGATCTCGTTGTTGTCCGAATTCAGTTCCTCATCGCTGGATGGCACGGTCAGAGTCAATTTGGTATCGCCATTGATTCCCGGCTTCCATGAGAATGTGTCCTGCACTCTACCCATAGCAGGGATCGTGATTTCCTTATTCAGTGAATCCCCGTTGTCGCTGGTCATTTCGATCAGCACGGAATGATCACGGGGCAAGGAACTTTCAATGGTGAAGGGAAGCCGGACTGGTTTTCCGGTGATCGCAAAAGTGGGAACGTCGAATCCCACAACGGCGATGTCGGGGAGTTTTGTTTCGCTGCCGACGGGGAGGGCGAACACGGGAATGTCACGCATCCGCAGTCGAGTTGAGGCTTTGGCAGGGGGATCACCGGTATTCCAGTCGCCATCGGAGGCAAGGAACACGCCGCGAAGATTGGGGTATTGCTCCAGCAAATCATCGAGCGCTTGGCCGATGTCAGAACCTTCGGTCGGCTTCTCGAGTTTTGATGAAAAGGATTGAAAGACAAGATCGACATCATCGCCGATTTCTTGCCAGGCTTCCGGCTTGATGATTTCCGAAATAGATTCCGTCCGGGTGCGGGGAGCTGTTGCCGGTTTGTCAGGATCAAGAATGTCGGCGGTCGCCATGCTGCCGGACTCGTCGTGGAGCACCGCGATGACGGGTTTGTCGTCCGGCTCGAAGACTTCGCGCCACTCCGGTTGGTTCAGGGTGATGGCCACCAGAGCGACGATGATCACCCGCAGCAATTCGAGCAGGAAAGTGGACCTCGAAAAGTTGTTTCGCTTCCAGATGATAAAGCTCACCGCAGCGGTCGCGAGTACCAGCACGATTCCGAACACCAGCGTTGCCGGAGTCCAGGTAAAAGTGAGTTCGCTTGAAGTGAGGGTCATCGGGAATCGGCGTTGCCGCTAAAGGTCAGTAGTCAGTTAGAAAAACGTTCAAACAGAGTCAGGTCATTGATTCAACCCTGTCAGGTTTGGGTGGGATGCAGAGGGCTGCTTCAATCAACAGAGCGAGAGCCATCGCAATCAGAAATGCCCGCCAGATTTCTGAGGCGAGTGAATCGTTGCTGCCGACCTGGTCGCGAATAATTTGATAGT
>CAJXQE010000297.1 GCA_913058215.1 uncultured Verrucomicrobiales bacterium | reverse complement strand
CCTCTTCGTCGGCAGCGTCAGATGTGTATAAGAGACAGGACCAATGGCTTTCGTATTCAGCGCCTTCGGCGATCCACTGTTTCAAAAGGGCAATTTCCCGCTCCGTTACCGGCTTCTTAATTTTTGCCGGAGGCATCAAATCGAGATCGTCATCTGTCGTGATCCGGTAGATGAGCTCACTCGCCTCTACATCACCGGGAATGATTGCAGGCGGAATGTCCTCATCTTTTTTCGATTCAACAGGCTTGGGTGATTGATCTGACCCTGTTGGCTCGCCGTGAGCCAGCCCCAAAGCTGACTCGCGAATATCGAGACGCAAATCCGCTTCCAGTGATTCCTCGTCGGGACCGTGACATTGAAAGCACTTGTCCGAGAGAATGGGTCGAATGTCGCGATTGAAGTCGACCTTCTTTTCCACAGCGGATGCATCGTGCACAATCGCTAGGAAAAGAAATGACAGAAGAATGGGCAGATTGAGTTTCAAGAGCGATACCCTACGGGAAATCCATCAGACCGAAAAGGCACATTTGCGCGATCACACGCCGCTCGATTCCGGGGAAACCCGGCTCAGTTGTTTTGCTCGCGCAATTGAGATTTGGGCAGACTGCCTGAATCTCATACCGCCAGTTCTCGTTTACCGAAAACAGTCTCTGACTTCGAGCGCCTACTCAGGGAGCTACGAATGCTTTTCGTGAAGAAGCTCATGAACGACCGTCTTCCTGTATCCCGGAGGTCGACAATAAACAACTCTGGTGACCTTCGTGCGAAGAACTGAAAACATCTCGTGATCATCAAGGTCACAGAAGTTCCGAAAATATGCCTGGGATTTCCCGGGCATGGCGTCCCAATATTTTTTGGCTTCTTCCCCTCTGACGATTTGAGTGGGGCCTGAGAGATAAACCATTGACTCAAGAGAGGTGGAAGCAAACATCCATTCCGCTTGTGGATTTAATTGAAGATTCGCTACTTTTTGCGTCGTTGGGGCAGTAATGGTAACCACCTCTTCCATCGTGCTGTCAGCGAGTGCGTTCATCCAGGTAATATGAGGCATTCCACTGGCGTCCGCTGTCGCTAGCACTGCCTTTTTTCTTTTAGCAACCAACTGACTGGCCGCCCTCCATAATTCTCCCTGCTTACTCATATTGACCTGAAGGTGCTTGCGTATTCTCGCAGCTACCCCTGAGGCGGAATATAATACTGTTCAACCGGAGCGCTACGTATAAATTGCTCAATGATGCGTATATTTTAACTGAAAACATCTAATCATCAGTGAGTAAAATCGGACTCTATAACCATCCTCAAACGTCCAGCAGATCAGTTGGAGAACTTTCGTTAAATGCGTCTGGAAAGGATCACTCCAAACTTGTCGATCCCAATGCGGATAGTCTCTGCAGACGGAATGGCATTCCGCTCTACTTCACTCCAACCACCCGCCGGGTTGCGGAGTCGCCGTATCCTGTGTTTCTGCATACCATTCCTTCAAACTCTTCAACAATGACGATGTTCGCCCCGGCTCGGTTATAGCGAGATCCTTCTCTTCCAAAGGATCACTCTTCAAATTATAGAGCTCGACCTTTTCGTTCCCGAACGAGCCCGGTTTCGCTTTGGGATGCTGCACCACCAGTTTCCAATCACCGTCCCGTATTGCTTCGAAGCGGGAGCCATTGTTGCCCATCGAAGCCCAGAACAATGGCCGCGGCTTCAGCTTTTCCTTTTGAAACAAAACCGGAGAAATATCGATACCGTCCAAGTTCACTGCCGTATCTTTTGATCCTGCCATTGCCAATAGGGTCGGCATCACATCGATGCTGATAAGTAGCTCATTGGAAACGGAGCCCGCCTCAACTTCCCCCGGCCACCAGGCAATCGCGGGAACTTTGTGGCCGCCCTCATAAACACTGCCCTTTCGACCTCGCAAGTCCGGACTGCCACTGGGAAAGTCGCCGGACGGTCCGTTATCGGAAAAGAAAAGAATGAAGGTACTTTTATCGATTCCCATTTCAACCAGTGCTTCACGCAATTGCCCCACCCCTTCGTCGATCGGCAGGGTCATGCCTTTGTATTTTTCAATCCGCTCCTCTGCAGAGTGATCCTGCCACTTCCATCGATCCCATTTTTCGACTGTTCTGCGGACCTGATCACCCGGCACTTGAACCGGATTGTGAATTGCCTCGTGAGCAACATAGAGGCAAAAAGGTTTCTCCGACTTTCCGTGCTCCTTCACAAAATCGAGCGCGTATCGGTTGATGAGATGAGAACTGTAGCCATCTTCTTCGATTTCCTTTTTTCCGTGCCACCAGTCATGGGCGTAGTGATCCCCGACGTGGCTGATGAAATCGATATTGCCGCTGTGGTATCCAACGAATTCGTCGAAGCCGTGATTTTGCGGATGAAAGTCTTCTGAATTTTGGGGATAGCCTTGATGCCATTTCCCGATGAGGCCGGTAGTGTAGCCATCGAGAGCTTCCGCAAAAGTTAGCTCCGACTTCTGAAGTCCCTTTCGATGCTCGGGATGATCAGATACAGGATGAATCACAGCTTCGATTCCCGCTCTCTGTTGATAGCGACCAGTCAGTAATCCCGCCCGGGTTGGTGAACAGACCGTACCCGATGAATGGAAATCGGTCAGCTTCATTCCTTCCGCCGCGAGCCGGTCAATCTCTGGAGTTTTGAAATAGGGATTCCCGAAACAACTCACTCCCTCGTATCCCATGTCATCCACCATGATGATTATGATGTTGGGTGGCTTCGCGATTGAGTCGTTTGCAAAAAGCAAGGCCACCGCGGAAAGGATGAATAAAAGGTTTCTCATAGAGTTAAGTTTTGGCAATCTTCACAGTTCAGACCATCCATGTAAATCCGTTTCATCTGTGTAAATCCGTGTTAAGAGGCAATGCCTCCGAATCGTTTTTGCACGGATGAAAAAGGATGGAACACAAACTTTCACAGTCTCAGAATCGAATATGAAACCCATCGTCCAAATTTCTCTCGACCTCACCAACATCGATGAGGCCCTCGAAACCGCCGCCCTCGCTCGTCGAGCTGGAGTTGATTGGCTGGAAGCGGGAACTCCATTGATCCTCGCCGAAGGTCTTCACGGCGTCCGGGCTCTGCGCGAGGCATTTTCCGAAGTACCTATCGTCGCCGATTTAAAAACGATGGATGGAGGCTATCTCGAAGCAGAAATGATGGCGAAAGCCGGTGCGACTCAGGTCGTGGTAATGTCACAAGCCCATCCTGAGACCATCAAGTGCGTGGTGCAGGCGGGAAAAGATTTCGGCTGCGAAGTGATGGGCGACAATCTTAACAGTTCTGACATGGTGGCAGGAGCAAAAATTCTCGAAGACCTCGGCTGTGGTTACGTCATTCATCATATCGGATACGACGAACGGCGCGGAATTGCTGCTGCCGGCCAACGAATGCCCAGTCCGCTGGATGAGCTTCGGGAAGTTGTCGAAGCTGTGAACGTTCCGGTGCAGGCCGTCGGCGGCTTGAGTTTGGAACAGGCGATTGAGTGTCCTAAATATGGAGCTCCACTAGTTGTCCTCGGCGCTCCGCTCACCATTGATGCCGATGCTTTTAAAACAGCAGACGGAGATTTGGAAGGCTCGTTGCGGATGATCTGTGATGCTGTCCATGCGCAAGACGTCGCTCAATAAACCAGCGGGGCTGATGAAATAATTCTTACACCGAGGAGAGCCCGGCAAGAATTCCATTTTTCAATCGCCTCCAGGATTTTTTTCCCACAAGATCACAAGGTCTTTCCTTTATGAAATCAGCAGCAGTCGTCAATTTTTCTCCCGAAGCGGGATCCGTTGAAATCCGCGAGATCGAGAAGCCGGAAATCGGGCCGGAAGATGTCCTTCTCGAAGTCGCCAATGTCGGCGTCTGCGGTAGTGATCTTCACCAATGGACCGCTGATCATTCCTGGCCGGTAAACTACCCTGTCGTGCTGGGTCACGAGTTTGGCGGCCACATTGTTGAAACCGGAAAAGACGTCGAAGGATGGAAAGAAGGCGAACGGGTTGTTTCTGAAACCGCAGCCATTATCAGTCAGGACAATCCCATGACCCGGCGCGGCCTTTACAATCTTGATCCTACCAGGAAAGGATTTGGCTACGGGGTCAACGGAGCGATGACTCGTTACGTCCGTGTCCCCTCAAGAATTCTTCATCATGTTCCCGACGACCTCCCGTTTGATCAGGCCTGTCTCACGGAACCGTGCTCTGTCGCCTACAACGCAGTCGTAAAAAATGCAGATATTGAACCGGGAGACCGCATCGTTGTATTAGGGCCCGGAACCATCGGAATTCTCTGTGCCGCCATGGCCAGATTGTGTGGCGCCCAAGTGGCGATCGTTGGGTTGGAGAAGGACGCTCACCGGCTGGAAATTGCCCGGGGCTACGGCTGCGAAGTCATCATCGGCGATGCGAAGCCGTGGGCACTGGAACGCGACGGACTCGGGTGCGACGGAGTCATCGATGCGGCGGGGGCCAGTGTTACTTTACAAATCGCACTCGACATTGTTCGACCTGCCGGATGGATCAGCAAAGTCGGGTGGGGCCCTCAACCGCTCGGTTTTAATATTGATCCCCTTGTGCAGAAAAATGTAAAATTACAGGGAAGCTTCAGTCACAACTGGCCCATCTGGGAAAGAGTCATTGCTCTCCTTGCCAGCGGTCAGTTCGATGTGAAGCCCATCATTGGAGGCGTCTGGCCGGTCACTGAATGGCACGAAGCTTTTGAGAAAATGCACTCCGGAGAAGTCGTAAAAAGCGTGCTGAAGCCGGTTTGAACATCCATGTCGATCAATCTACTCAACCCGCAATTGCTCTGGCTGCTCCTCCTTGGACTGGTCCCTTTGCTTTTGCACCTGTTCGCGCGGACGAAGCCGCCGGTTTATCAATTCAGTTCGGTAGAGTTTCTTCGTAAAATCATTCGCAAAACGATGCGATTGAAAAAGCCTCAGGATTATCTACTCCTGGCTCTTCGAACTTTGGCTGTCCTTGCCCTGATCGGGATGTTCCTGCGCCCCCTCTTATTTTCTCAGGAAAAGTTGTCGGGCCTCTTTCAAAAAAAGAACCTCGTCGTGATCGTCGACGCATCCGCCTCAATGGCATTTGTCGAAGGAGCCCAGACCCGATTCGCCACCGCCTGTGCAGAGGCGAGCAATCTGCTTTCAGGTCTATCCGGTCGCGATACCGCGAATGTCATATGGTTAAAGTCGGAACCCGAGGCGGTCTTTCCGGATGAAATGGCCGCGAATCTTGGCTACCTGCGGGATCAGCTGAGACGTGGGACAGTAACGACGGAACGAGGAGCCAATGAGAAGGCGTTTTCTCTGGCGATGAGGCTTCTTGAAGAGGCCGAGGGAAAACGTGAAATCTGCGTGGTCTCGGATTTCCAGAAGGAAACATGGGAAGAGTTTGACCCTTCTATTCCTGACTCGATCGATCTCATTCATGTAAAGGTCGGTGACAAGCGTGCCGGGAACCGGGCAGTGATTCAGCTGTCCTTCGAACCATCGCGTCCCGTTGTCGGTGAGGAACTCTCAGTCTATGCCGAGGTCAAAAATTTCTCGACGGAATCCATTGAGACTACCGTATTCAGCGAGGTGGGCGAAAGCCGGCGCTCGCAAAACATCTCCCTACCGGCGGGCGGAAGTTCGACCGCTACTTTTCGTCACACATTGAATTCTGCAGGCGCCCTTCCCGTAAAAGTTTCCCTGGCTGAAGATTCATTCCCCGGAGATGACCAGCGTTATCTTTCGCTGAATGTCAGGCCCTACCTGCGGGTAGGCCTTGTAGTTGGTGACGACCCGGAAACCGCGAAACTTTGGACCAGAGCAGCCCAGTCACTGCGGTGGGCGGTCCCCGAGTTCGTAACTCCTTCGCAGTTGAGCGAAGATTTTGATGTGGTGCTTTTGTCAGGAGCAAAGCTTGATCCGCAAATCGAATTTCCAGCGACGACCAAAGTAATTGCCCTTCCCCCTTCCGGCGATGCTCTGCCACTTTGGAAATCGATGGGGGGCAAATCTGAAGATGCGCGATCAGTATCGAAGGTGAGCCCGGATGACTCTCCCTATTCGATCGAAGTTGCCTCGAATGAAAGCCCACTGTTTGAGCTCTTCCGGTCCGGGGAGCACGGTTCACTCAACGGTCTTGCCGGAAGCTCCCGTCTAACGATGAGCGGAACTGCGGAAGGGGATATCCTCTTGCAATACGCAGACGGAGCCCCCGCTCTCATCAAGCTGGATACGAATCGCTACTGGTGGATGTCTCCGCTCACTGACGGACCGGGGAATTTTGCAGGGCGCGTCGAGTTTGTCCCTTTCTTCGCGGAATTGCTCCTCGCGGATCGGAATACCGGAAACCGGAATCTAAATTCCGTCGACTACGAACCCGGTGAGACGCTCTTTTGGAATCCGGATGAAGAAATTGCCGCCGGAAAATTGAAACTGGTGGGATCTTCCGATGAGGAGTTGGAATTTTCTGTCGGTGAGGGGAATCAGTTTTCGGCAGGCCCGATGAATGCACCGGGAATCTTTGACTGGCAGGCCAACAGCAAAACCGTCGGATACTCTGCGGTCAATTTCCCGGTGACCGAATCCAATCTGGAAACGCTTTCCCTCGAAGACGCGGAGAGCTCAGCATCGGTGGCGGTGCAGGGTGGCGATGAAGTCCGCTACCTTCGGGACGGAATGAAACTCTGGCCCTGGCTTTTGGCGGCAGCTTTCCTATTCATCCTTCTCGAAACCGGCGTCGTGCTCTGGGCGGCGAAGACAGCCTGACACCTTGTGAAAAATTAATCCGTGGAAATCGACAACAGCATCACTTTGAATCCGATCGCATCGGCACCTCACCTGGCGCTGGGCTTCGTCATTATTGTGCTTCTGGCAGGATGGATCACTTGGAAAAGCACGAGACAAACAGGAACCGCAACACGACTTCTGATCCTTCTTTGCCGGGTTCTTCTCTTCTCCGCCCTGTTGCTCTTCGCTCTCAATCCGGGCAAGTGGATTGAAAACCGCGAAGAGAATGAAAGCTACTGGGCCATCCTCGCTGACCGAAGCCTGAGCATGAATACCCCTGACGGTGACGAGGGGAAAACCCGGTGGGAATTTTCAGGGGAAACAATCGAGTCCATCATCGACAGAGCCAAGAACCCGGAAAAGGCCTCGCTCTACACTTTTGATTCAAAGATAGCTTCCGTGGAAAGCCAATCCCTGAGCGACCTGGAACCTGATGGCGACTCCACTGATCTGGTTTCTTCCGTCGATGGAATGCTGAGTCTCGCTCGAAACCGGAGTGGAAATTTCAAGGGCGCGATCATTCTTACGGACGGTCGGCAAACCGACGAGCGCACCGACGCAACTCGAATCGCACTCAGGGCCCGGGCTACGGAATCGCCTTTTTACATTTTACCGGTCGGGGGCGAAGTGAAAGCCGTCGATCTGTCCATTCGTCCGGCCCGGCGGCAGTTCGTTGCCTTTGCCGGAAAGGAATGTACGATCACTGCAAAGATCAAAGCGGAAGGTCTGGGTTCAATTCGGCCGGAGGTAATTCTCAGAACTCAGGAGGGAGAAGAAATCGCCCGCCAGCAAGCTGAACTTCCCGAGGGCAAAGAACAGGAAGTGCGTTTTACCATTCCTGCTCCGGAACCCGGAGTTCATCTTTACGAATTCAGTACCCCTGATTGGCCTAAAGAGAGAATTGCCGCCAACAACTCTGCCGTCTTTACTTTGTCGGTCCTCGAAGGCGAAACCAATATTTTCATGGCGGAGGGGGCTCCATTCTGGGATTCAAAGTTCCTCGCCCAAATGATCCGTCGCCAGAAGAACATGCGAATCACCTCGGTTTACCGACTTTCGGAAGACCGCTTCTTCAAGATCGAAACCGGAGATGACCTGCCATCTCAAGAATCCGAAAACTCTTTCCCCGACACGAAGGAAGCTCTCGGGAAGTACGATCTGATCGTCATCGGAAAAGGGGCTGAGTATTTTTTAGACGAGAAACGGCTCGCTCTGCTAAGTGAGTTTGTTCGTGACCGCGGAGGCTCGGTTCTCTTCACCCGTGGAAAACCTTACCGGGGGGAATTCGAAGGGCTGGAGTTTCTTGAACCGGTAAAATGGGGAGGGAAAATCACTCAACCTTTTCAGTTGGAGCCAACCGAAGCAGGTGAGGCAGCCGGCTTGTTTGGCGACTTACTTCCCGGTGCAGATGATCCTGTCTGGCAGAAACTTCCCGCACTTGAGGAATCCCATCAAACCCTCGAAATGAAACCCTTCACAGAAGTCCTCCTTGAGGGACGCTGGGTTCTCGACGGACGAGAGCAAACTCTACCGGTCCTGATGAGCCGCAGATTCGGACGGGGTATGACGGTGATGCTCAACGCCGACGGCCTCTGGCAATGGGACTTTTTCCCTTCTGAAGAAGGAATCGAAGGCCAATACGAAGAGTTTTGGAACCAGTTGATCCAGTGGGCGATTACCTTTTCTGAATTTCTTCCGGGACAGGATCTATCCCTCAATCTGGATCAATCGATTATTCGACCGGGACAACGGGTGCGTTCCCGGATCGGCTATCGAGGTCGAAATGACGATGAAGTAAAACCCGAGCCGGCTTTGAGAATTTTTCGGGACGGGCAGCAAATTCGCGAAGTTCCAGCCGCTCGCCCGGGTGAAGCGTCGGCTCGCTGGGAATCCGTCATTACGCTGGATGAACCGGGAGCCTATCGCGTTCAAGCGATCAACCTTGCTGACCCCGACAAACCGGGGCCCAGCCTTCCGGTGACTGTCTTGCCCCCGCCCAGCGAAACCGAGCAACTCAGCGCGGATCCGGAATTCATTACTGTTTTCGCTGAAACCACCGGCGGAAGAGCGATCACCGTCGACGAAATTCCCGAAATCGTTTCTTCTCTGGAAACGGCGAAGGAGAGCGTTGATCGGGCAAAGGCCGTTTGGCAACCGCTCTGGGATCACTGGTGGTGGTTCGTGATAGTGCTTTTCATTGCCGCTCTCGAATGGTTTACTAGAAGGAGAAGTGGATTGTTGTGAGTACGGATGTCCAAATGCATGCGGAGGTCAATACGGTCGTCAAAGGCCCACCTCCCCTGCCAAATGTGAAGCGGTTTCAAAACCGGATCACCTCCTTGTTACGAACCTGGCGGCGAGGCATCTTTGCCTGCGGGATTCTACGAACCCTGACCTACCTGCTGATCGCGATCGCCATTTACGGCCTCATCGATTATTTCCTGGCGACAGGCAACACCACTCGCAAGATTTCCGGGTTAATATTAATCATCGTGAGTTCCGCTCTGGTTCTCCGGGAGCTAATTCGTATTTTTCGATACAGAGCAAGCGACCTCGCCCGACGTGCCGATGCTCTTTCCGGATCGAAACGCAACCCGGCCTTGAGTGCTCTGGAACTTATCAGAGAACAGAAAGGCGATCACACCGATCTTCAAAGTTTCCTCGTTAAGCGTAGCGTCGATGAAGCAGGCGAGTCTTTAAATTCCCTGACAAGAAAAGAAATCTTTCCGCGAATTGCCTTCAAAAAGCAAAGCCTGCGCTTTCTTGCGACCGCAGTGATCCTTGGCATCGCCCTTTATTTTCTCTGGCCCGTCGCTTCCGTTTTGCTCGCCCGAATCACTCAACCGTGGAAGGACATTCCTCCTTACAGTCCTCTTCAGTTTGTCGTAGATCCCGCCAGTCCGGAAATTTTCTATGGAGAAGACGCCACCGTAAATGTGGAAATTTCCGGTGGGGATGTCACTCAGCCTGTTAGGTTCCTGACCCGGGATGGCGATGCAATTTATGAGACCGTCTGCTTTCAGGACGGTCCGAATCGTTTTGCCCAAAAACTGGAGCGGGTCGTCAAGCCCACGGAATTTGCCTTCGCTCACGGACGGGCACGGAGCTGTCTCTTATACACATCTCCGAGCCCACGAGACCGAGGCTGATCT
>CAJXQE010000296.1 GCA_913058215.1 uncultured Verrucomicrobiales bacterium | reverse complement strand
CACTATCCTCTTCGTCGGCAGCGTCAGATGTGTATAAGAGACAGTTCCTGAAGAATGCATCAATCAGCGTAAGCGGGAAGCGAAGAGGAAAGCCAAAAAGCAATCGAAAGCCAGCCTCTCCAAGAAGCACATGAAGTTGCTGGAGTGGGAGATCTACTTAACTAATTTGAGCGGCAAACAGGCGGATGCGGGAACGATCATCGAGACCTACCGATTGCGTTGGCGGATCGAAAATTTATTCAAAGCCTTGAAGAGCAACACCCATGGATTGCTTCTGGCCAAACACCGATCCAACCCCTCGCATGTACAGGTATTGGTGTTGGCGTGGTTGTGCCTGGTGGTGATGTCGGCGAGGACGGGGTATTTCGCAGTCTCGGGTACAAATCCAAGGCCGCGAAAAGTGTTTGAATCGAAGGATAGCGGAGACACGGCGCCCCCCGCCCGCTATGAACATGAGGTTAGTATCCTGAAATCTATCCGCCGGATCTACAAGCTGATGGCTCATTCATTGTTCATGGCTGCAGTAGGGAATACCGCCGGAGCGTTTAAACGTATAGAACAGCAGATCAAATATCACGACCGATATGAGAAGCGTCAAAAACGGAAAAATCTGGCTTAATGCGCGAGGGAAACCCTCGCCTTACCTTGACGCTTATGGGCCCTTCGGCTACCATCTCCACCGCCAGCTCACCGCGATGGGTGTGACCAACTACGTGGTGCAACCCCAGGTCTGGGACGAGCGCCACAAAGGCGTGAAGACCGACAAGCTCGACGCGCTGGCTCTCTGCCAGCGGCTCGATCGGTTTGTGCTCGGCAACCGCATTATCCTGAGCAAGCTCAGGCTCTGCGGTGAGGCTTCGCCGTTGTTAATGCCGCTGCTGCGGCCGCAGGAATTAGGGGTCATCCGACATTTCTCAAGTTTCTCCATTCCCTCACTTCCTTTGTCAGATCCCGCTCGGGTATCACCTCGATCAGCCTCACCGTGTTGCCTGGATTGGCACGCGAACTCAATCGCATCCTATTCTAACGACGGGTGACCAACGCTTGTCTCCCTCCCTATTCGCCACGCAACCGAGGCACGTCGTTAGTTCTTATGGGACAGACCCCATAAACGCGACAAGATCTCCATAAACGGGTGAAATTGGACCTAAACGGATGGAAATAGAGGCAATTGGAGGTAAAGTGCCCCCCATGCGTCTTCCGCTGCCACCGCAATTAGCAGGTACCAGGCAACATTCCATGACTGCTCGAATCAAATTTCCAGAGACCGCCCCCCATCACAACCCAACAGGGTCAACTCACCCATCCCACCCTGTTAGATCGCTTCGCTCACAGCTGCTCAAGGTAAGACGCAATCCTACGCTTCACCACCTCCTCACTAGCCAAGGTCACCGCATAAGCCAAAACCTCATCGAAATCGCGCTTGGCCAGTGCGGCCAGTTCTTCGGAATCGCCTCTTCCGAAATACGCGGCATTCCCACGGAGCAGATACGCCTCTCCCTTCCGATCATCACCCCAGCCAGAAAAATCGTAGTCGCGAAATTGCTCGACTAACTCTTTACTACTGCCCTGAGCTTTCAGAATGCGCATCTGGCAAATGACGGATACCGGCTCGGATTCGATCTGCTTGGCGAGTCCTTTGGCTTCGTCAAACTGTTCCAACTGGAGGTGACATTCCACGGCCTGCTCCATCGCGTCGGCACGTTGGAACTTGGTCAGGGTTTCGTCACCGGAGAGCTGGGTGAAGAGGGACAGGGCTTCGCCGGGCTTCTTCTCCGCGAGCAGCGCAACTGCCTCGGCGCGTTGTTCGATGAAGTCACTCGAACTCGAAGAGGTGGAGTCAATTTCGGGAAGAGGGTTGCCTTTTTTTCTCTTGCCGATGGCGAGCGGGGCGAATCGCTCCCGAACGTGGAAGCCGGGTTTGCCGGTCGGGGAAAAGCCATATTGAGCTGGCCGTTCTCTCGCTTGTACTGGCGGCCCACATTAAAATACCAGGGGTAGGCATCGTTCGGCATGCCGCCAGCGAGCGGCGAGCCGCCCCCGCCCGTCGAAGCGATCGACCTCTTTGTTTAATGCTTGTTAATGGATTCAGCAACCCTCACCACCGAATCTTCAGAACCCGGTCATTCCAACTATCGGCGATGTAGAGCGATCCCTCATGGAACGTGACCCCATGCGGTCGATTGAGTTTTGTCTCACGCCCCAGGATCGTGACAAGCGATCCGTCCTCCGGATCATACACCCGGATGAGATGATTCTCCGCGTCGGCGATGATGACTCGATCCTGATCATCGATGCAGAGATGCTTGGGGCCATTCAGCCCCGCCTTCAGTCCCGGACCATCGGCCGCATGCGCCTTCCCGGTTCCCGCCACCGTTCGGATCCGTCCCTTCGTATCGACCACCCGAAGGGCATGCCCACTGCGCTCCAGCACGTAGAGATTCCCCTTCGAATCCATCGCACATCCCCTCGGATCCCGCAGCGGCGCCTCCTTCGCCAGCGCACCGTCTTTCGGCACGCCCTTCTCTCCATTCCCGGCGAGCGTGCTGATGGTTCCCGTCTTCAGATCGATCCCGCGGATCCGGCGATTGTTGATATCAGAGATCAATAGCGTGCTCGCATCCCGGCTCAGCGAAATCGAGATCGGATCATTCAACTCCGCCGCCGCGGCCGCACCGCCATCACCGGAAAATCCCGCCGCACCCGTGCCGGCAAAGGTGCTCAGCCGATCGGCTTTTAGATCGATCTTCCTAATCCGATTGCCGCGCGTATCCGAAATATAGAGCTCATCCTCCGCCGTACTAACGGCGTTGTGCATCCCATTAAAGATCGCATCACGAGCAGGTCCCCCATCGCCCGCGAACCCTTCCTCGGCCTTCCCGGAAAAATGAACCACCGCCCCATCCTTCCCGATGCGGAAAATGCGCCCCCCGAGGTATTCCACGATGTAAGTTTTCCCCTTCGAATCAAAAGCAATCCCAAAGGGGTTCTTGAGACCGTCCGAAGCATCCGCGAACACTTCCGGCTTCGGCTCAGCTCCCACAGAAAAGACTCCTCCGAGGCACCCTATGACAAAGCCAAGGACAAGAGGCGTAAATTGGTTTCGAAAATTCATCATTTTAAATTGAGCATCATTAGGAGGCTCCAGCCTCTTTTATATTCGCGTCATTCCTTAACATTCACCTAGCGTTCGCGTTGCTTTTTTTAGAACGCGAATATGATTTGGACAAATTCCCCGGGGCCTGCCCTTTAGAATTCGTGAATTTGAAAACCCATCGATGAACACGATGGTAGGATTGTTCGATGGAGCGATTAGCTTAGAACATAAATGAATCTAGAGAAATACAGAATGCAGAAGGCCCAGCAGGAGCAGCTTGGTCGTGAAACCTGCTGGGAGTGTTGGCGCCCTCAGGTGGGCTGTCTCTGTGAGTGGATCCGCCCCTTTGATACCCGGGCGCATTTTGTGATTCTGATCCATCCCAAGGAGGCGCGAAAGCAGAAGTGCGGCACAGGGAGGCTTGCCTCCGAATGCCTGAATCAATCAAGTCTTATACAGGGGGTCGACTTTACCGAGCATGAGAAGATCAATGCCATGATAGCTGATCCATCCTGTATTCCCATGCTTGTTTACCCGGGGGAGGATGCGTTCAACATTTCAGAAACGCCTCTTGAGACAATGCCCTTGCCCGCGGATAAAAAATTACTTTTGTTTGTCGTTGATGGCACCTGGGCCTGCGCGAAAAAGATGATGCGGCTCAGTAAAAATCTTCAGGAACTTCCGCGCCTTTGCTTTTCGCCTGACCAGGGATCGGATTTTTCGATTAAGCAGCAACCCCACGAATTTTGTCTTTCAACGATCGAATCGATCCACTTTTTACTGGAGGAAATGGAGCGCACTGGATTTGAATCACTAAATGGGGGCCATCATAATCTCTTAGAAGTGTTTCGTCGGATGATTGATTTCCAGATCGCCTGTGCCGCGGATCCAAAGCGCCCTGGATATCGGCGTAAGCTGGAGTATAAACCCGCGAAAAATCGAAAGCCGGCGACCAGGTATAGCAAGCGGAGGCTGTTCTATCGATGAGGACATAGCCTTAAAGTGCGTTGCGGATTTTTTCCTCATGTCCGGGGTCAGGCGTCATTTCTGAGTTCCCGGGGACAGGTCCGAATGCCGCTGCATTAAGCCACCTTGAGATTTCATTTACCACTGTCGTATCACTACTCATCTGAATCCATGGAAATCCATGTTCCATCCTTCTAAATCCATGCCTTCTGAATTTTACATGGATTGAACATGGATTTTACAGGATTGACATGGATTAAGCGCTTCGCGCTGGTAGCGAAAGTCGTGAGACTATCGTCGATTGCTTACCGAACCCCGAATCGTCCTAATAAGGTGCCATTCGAGCATCTCCCTTAGCATTCCGCCCGCCCCTTCATTCCGTCCAAGCGCCCAGGGTTGGAGGGGGCTCAATTTTCAGAGTAGTGAGTTGGGTGAGATGAATGTTGATGGGGTGAGCGCTTACTGATCTGATTTATCAAAGACGATCTTTCCGCCATGAGTCATTATCACTGGACGACCTTTTCTGTACGTCCAGTGTCTCGCAACCTGACCGATACGTCCCGGTCGGATTTCATATTTAATGTATTCCGTTTTATACCCGTCAGGTCCGTAGAATTCTTCACTCGCCAAATGGCCTTCCGGGGTTTGGTAGGTCTGCTTCTTCAGCTTTCCTTTTGCAAACTCCTGAAATCGAATCGGCTTGCTGTCGCTGTTGTAATCCACATGAGCTGTTCGTTCTCCGCTTTCCCAAGTTTCTGTGGCGATTTCTCCGTCGTGCAGATGCACCAACTGCATCGTTGCCAGAGCCGCTTTCATCGCTTCCTCTTCGGACACTGTTTTACCATCGACAGTCCAGGTCCGAACGCTTGATGAATAATTGCCGGGGATATCTTCGAGGACTTCGCCCCTGTATTTTTCTGAAATCATCAAGGGGGTACTTGGAGGGCTTTCCAGCCCGCTCCACTCAACGGCACTGGCCGTGTATTCCCCCGGCTCCGAAACAGCAAAACTTGCACCGGGTTTGAGCAGTTCCGTAGAGAAGAGCTTGCCGTTCCGAAACAATCGATAGCCCTGAGTTTCCCAATGATTCTCACCGGGTATCAACTGAACTGCTCCACCCTCCAATCGAAGATGTGGAGGATCCGGCAACCTACTGACAACGATGAAGCAGTTGCTTTGCCCTTGGTAGAGCAAGGGATTGTCTTCCGGAATTCCAGCACGAATCATCGAAGGATCAGGTTTGGCGCGATCTTTTTCCTTCCCGGTCAAAATGAAAGCGGAAAGCGGCAGGATTTCTCTCACTTTACTCACCATATCCGGGGCGGGACGAGTGCCGTATTTCTGTCGAGTCAGGCCTTCGAATGTCGTTTCCGTTTTCCGGCTGTAGCCAATGACTTCCCATTTGGCGACCAATTCACCGGATTCGGGAAATCCCCCGGTTGATTCGACGTGAATGATGTCGGGTTGCTTCGTATCGTAGCTGCTTATGGTTGCTGCGGTGAGTCCCTTCAATTCGCGGGTGGAATGGAAATGGATTTTTGTTCCGTCAGGACTTCCTTTTGGGTCGATGTCAGACAGGGTTGAGAAATCGCCCTCCATCGGATAAATGATGGCTGAGTGTGACCGGATGACGCTCCAGATATCACCACTGCGTGTGTCCGCCATCAGGAGATCGGAACCGCATATGAAACGGCCCGATTTGCCACAGGGAGAAATATCGCCGCCACCTGAGTAGGCCAAAGTCACGAGATCACTGGGGAAAGGTTTATTCCAGGGACGACCGCAGTATTGGCGATTGCCGATCAGCAGATATTCGCCATTTCCGCTCCAGGACTTATGACCGGGTTCGCCCTGAGTGGTGGCAATGCGCAGGTTTCTCCCATTGAGATCAAAGAATCCACGATTCATTCCATAGATTGGATCAGTGGGATCTTTGGCCCGAACCATGATCTTAGGGTGAAAGGGATTTACATCGATGTGCGGATGTTTGTTGGGTGCTTCAGCGAGTCTTTGAATTTTGCTGTCTGGCTGGTTCCGAACACGCACGCCAACATATTCAGGCTTTTGACCGCGAAACCGTTGGGTGCCGTATAGCCATTCATCGTTGGAATCAAGTCCGCCGGGTGTCTCGATTCCGAAGGCAACTTCTACTCTTTCCTCAGTGTTGGCATCGTAACGAATGACTTGAGTTCCCGTTTCGTAAGGAGGTTTTCCGTCACCTGTAAAGTAGGCAAAAAACAACCAGTTGTGCTGGTTTGCCCAGCGGGGGTTGATGCCTTTTCCCACAAGCCGGTCTTCCCCCGTCTTTAAATCAACGATGTGAATCTCGGCAGAACCTTTTCCGCCGGGGCCGTCGTTTCCACCCCAGTGAGTGTAGCAGGTGTAGCGTCCGTCGTGGCTCCAGCACTGGGTATTGTGGTAATTACCCTCATCCCGAATGGCGGGGTCGTCTGTTAATTGCCATACGCCAAAGTTGCGCGTGCCCGATTGATTCACTTTGAACTTCTGAATCTCGCCACCATAACTTGCCTGTGTTCCAAAAAGAATCGCAAGCAATAGGACAGAGATGTTTTTCATAGTGATGGCTTGAGCTAGCACAGCTGAGTTACTCGCCGGTGTCACTAATTTTGTCGAAGATGGCTGTCACGCGTTTGCGTTGAAGGCGGAGAGTTCGCTCAGGATCTTCCGGTAGAATGCGAAATCAAAAAGCGATTTCCCGGCAGCCGGGATCTGCTGAATTTTGGTCTATCTCCCAATGCGCGGACCTACTGGAAGCGGCTTACCCAATCGAGGAGAGTTGCTGATCTACGTTTCTCCCAATCATCGGGAAGCAATTCCGGAGCTGGTGGGCCGCCCCTGGTCAAGCTGCGCCCGAAGTCGTTCTCTGCCTGATTCAATTCTATATGGGGAATGATCTCCTTGCCTGCTGCTTTATTGGAGGCGCGAACCAGATATCCCAGGGAAGAAAAGCCGAGCGTGGTAATCCGTTTGTCCTCGAAAATTTTCACAATTAAATTCAAGTATTTCTCGCTTCCCATCCAGTCGCAAAATCGATGTCGCCCGAAACCGAATGCGTTTGGATTGGGTGTTTCTCCGTAAAACCAGTCGACGACTTCTTTCAGGGCGGCTTCACCCTCATGCTTCCACAATGCCATGACGAGGTAGGTGCGTTCGTCCTGGATCGACGTGGACTTGGCGTTGTAAGGAATCTCTTCGAGACCTTTCAAGAGAAGATTGCGAGCCCGTTCCGGTCTCAAGTCCGACGCGGCGATGGTCCAGCGGACGGAGGGGAAGCGGGGATATATATTCCTCTCTTCCCGCTGCTGATGCTCAGACTTCCACTCCAGCATTTTCGGAAAATCCTCTGCCGTGAAGACTTCTGCGGCATGCTGGAGTACGAAGTTAACGACGGCCGCGTAGGGGAAAGTTCTCCGTCCTTCCTCCGTTAGAATTACATCGGGATCGTCCCAGTCTACGTTTCCTGAAAATAGATCGGAAATCCTGTCGGGACCGAGCCTCTTCAAGGCTGCCAATCGATCTAATTCCGATGCAAGTAATTCGCTACCGGAGTGGAAACCGATCCCGGTAGTCAGGGCCAGGATGGTCCAATCCCGCTCCACTGGATTCGCAAGCTGATCGATTTCTTTTCGGACCTCCTGAATCGCGACATTCGTTCCGTCACGATTTGGGGTCATGACTTTCGACGCCCACTTCATATCAGCGAGGAACCAGCTGAGACAATATTCACGGTCTCTGCGGACGGCCCAGTATTCATCGAAAGTCTCTTTATTGATCTCTTTGTAGATACTTGCCGCTTCGAGATAAGTTCCCAGCATGGCTCTGGCAAAATCGCTCACACTTTGCGACTTCAGTTCTGGTTTGTAGTCAGGGCTATTGGGATGTCCGATTGAATTAAACCGGCCTAAGTCTTCGGGAAACGCTTTGGCCTGGTCCTGGAGGAAAGGAACGAACCGGGGGAGATCTCCCGGATTTCTCAAATCAAAGGCTGCGATTAAAGCCAGTGTCCGGACTCTTGGATTGGCATCTTTGGTCAAGTGCCAGATGATTTCAGGATCGGCGGCTTCCTCCCATTTACGGAACTGCTCCAATGCAGGGTAGGCACCGAAGTGTTCCGTGCTCCGATGCCAGATCGCTGTATCCGTGTGAAGGATCGTAAAGTACCTGGCCATCTCCAATAGATCTTTCCGGTCGGCATCGCTTGCGATGGCAGAGCAAGAAAGCAGCAGGAATATCGGGAAGATGCAGATCCGTTTCATCTGAGAAAGGTAGCAGGAATCAGGAGGCTTTTGTCAGATGAATGTAAATAATTTCTACTACTGCCGGGAATTCGGCGAGCAATACAGCCCCCCGATTTTTCGATCTAAACCCCACCACTTTATAGCGTTTCAATAGATTCACGGACCACTGGGTTGAATCCAACCCGTCTTCATGGCCAAATCCCTCCATGAAGACAAGAGTTCACCCTTTCTCCCCCTGCCCCCCTCAATCCCGGTAGGACCGGCGCGCCGATAGCAATCATTGAGAAAGCAAATCCCTGTCAGCTTTCCACACGGGATTCCGGTGATCTGATCTTGTAAGCAAGAATAGCGACACTACCAGACCCCGCGCAAAATGAATTGGGGAGCTGGGTTTGCTGATGACAAGTGGCAAGGCGCGCCTTCTTCCTAATCAACTCGCGAGACAGAGAAATGCGGGCGAAGGAATGATTATACCAAATTCCTTTGCCACCATTCTTCTGCCATCGCCCAGGGGCATGCCGTCTCAGGGCTCGTTTCGATCCGTCCGAAACGGGTAAGCCGGTAGATCTGCACCGTTCTGCAAATTCACATCGGGCTTGCCGGTAAATGCGTAGCGAACCCGGGCAGGCTTGGCGACCTCAGGCGAATGAAGCTCCACCGTTTCGCCCACAATCCTCGCAAGCGCCGGTTTCCAGTCTTCGCCTGCTTCGTCCGAAACCCAAAACTCGCGGGGAGCCTGGCCATCGTTTGTCTTAAGCCCTTGTCCGTGCTCAAAATGAACCTCGAGACGATCACCCTTTGGCTCGACTCGTTTGAGAACGGGTCCGCTCGCCGCGATCTCTTTACCCAGGGTATCGCGTGCGGCCAGAAGTGCCAGCCGCTGACCAATCGGGGCCTTGTCTTTTGGGTGGATATTTTTGACGTCGCCCAGATCGATCGTGTTCGCGACTCCTGAGTGAGGCAGCTCCAGGGCCGCCAATTGCGATTCCCGAAACCACGCCCACGAATGCGAAGCTGGATGAGTCGGCTCCATCGTGGGACCGGATTTGAGGATGCTGCCGAATCCCGGTAACATCACCATGAGGAAATGGAAATCGTCGCGCCCCCATTCTTTCCGGTAGCGCTGCATCCAGCCCTTGAGGACATCGTCGTATTCTCGAATTCCAGCGACGCGGTGATACCACGGCTCATCAGGCATTCCCGTGATGTATCGCGTATTTCGCTCGCCCTGATACCAAACCAGTCCGCGGCAAGCGTATGGAGCGAGCGGCTTGATCATGGCGTTGTAAACGATGCACGATTGGCGGCGCATGAACACGTCTTCCTGACCACTCCACTTCCCCTTTCCCAGGGCCACCTTGATCTTCTCCTGCGCCTCGGAGTTCGCGTCCCATTCTTCCATGATGGTTTTGAAGTGGGGAAACTGCCCGGTCATATCCCTTGGCATCCAGGCTTCAATCGAGGAACTTCCCCAGCTCGCTAAGATGACTCCCACCGGCACGTCGGTCTGTTTCGTCAGATGGTGAGCAAAGCCAAATGCCACCGCGCTGTTCGGACCCGCGATCGCCCACTTGCCTTCACATGTTTCCTGCTCGGTAAACGCCCTGTCTCTTATACACATCTGACGCTGCCGACGAAGAGGATAGTGTAGAT
>CAJXQE010000295.1 GCA_913058215.1 uncultured Verrucomicrobiales bacterium | reverse complement strand
TCTACACTATCCTCTTCGTCGGCAGCGTCAGATGTGTATAAGAGACAGAGATAAACACCGCAGAGTGGATGATATTCCCTACGGAGGAGGTCAGGGAATGGTGATGAAGCCTGAGCCGTTCTTTGCGGCGGTGGAGTCGCTCAAAACTGAAGACTCAAGGGTTCTCATGATGACGCCTCAGGGACAGACATTCTCCCAAAGAAAAGCGGAGTCACTGGTGAGCCATTCGCATTTGATCATTTTGTGCGGGCATTACGAGGGAGTGGACCACCGGGTGATCGAGGCTCTGGTGGATGAGGAAATTTCTATCGGTGATTACATTTTAACCAACGGAACTCTCGCAGCCTCAGTGGTGGTGGATGCTGTCGTGAGATTAATTCCCGGTGTCCTCGGTGATGCGAGATCTCCGGAGGAAGAGTCGTTTTCCGGTGATGGAAAAAGAATTGAGGCGCCGCATTACACCCGACCAGCTGAGTTTGCCGGCATGGAGGTACCTGAAGTCCTGTTGTCCGGCCACCACGAAAATATTGAGAAGTGGAAGGAGCAGGAATCTATAGCCAGAACCCGCGCCAACCGGCCCGATCTTCTCGATTCTGAATAATTTCACGAAACTCCGCAGGCGCGAAAAATGCCTGCGGCTTTGTGGAGAGTTTCCTCCCATTCCATTTCCGGAATGGAGTCAGCAACAATGCCGGCGCCGACGTGGAAGTGGAGTTCGCCCTTTTCTTCGATTGCTGTGCGGATGGCAATGTTGAAACGGCTTTCTCCGTTAAACCCGAAACAGCCGATCGCACCGGTGTAAAGCCCGCGCGCGACGGGTTCTAATTCGGTGATGATTTCGCGGGCACGTTTTTTCGGGGCTCCGGTGATACTTCCTCCTGGAAAGCATGCGTGGACCGCTTCAATATGATCGACTTCTTCGCGCATGGTTCCCTCTACGGTGGAGACGAGATGAAAAACCTGGGCGTAGCGCTCCAGTTTCAACAGTTCGCTTGCTTCGACGCTGCCAAATTCACAGATCTGCCCGATGTCATTCCGTTCCAGGTCGGTGATCATGATCAGCTCGGAAATCTCCTTTGGAGAAGTGATCAAGTCGTAGGCCGACTTTTCATCACGCTCGCGGTCGCGAAAGCGGGGGCGGGTTCCTTTGATTGGCCGGGTCTGGATGGTCCGTCCGCTGATCCTTAGAAACTGCTCGGGCGAAGAGGACAAAACCCGGCGATCGCCGGAATCAAGATAGGCGGAGAAGGGAGCCGGGGATGCTTCCCTGAGATTTCGATAAATGGAAAATGGATCGGCGCCCTCGGGCCACGCGGCACGAAACTGTTGAGAAAGATTGACCTGATAGATGTCGCCCGCTGCGATGTATTCTTTCGCAGCGGCCACCATTCCGCAGAATTTCTCTTTAGAGACTTCAGATTGAAACTGAATTTCCGGGGGCTCGGCGATCTTTGCACCGCAGTCCCATGCTTTTGACGGGGATCCCACTTCCAGCCACCGGTTTTCTGATCCGTCGTGAATCAACATTTCCGGGTAGCAACCGAAGTGAAAAGATCCATCATAGTCGATCGTCCCGATGAGTCCTCCGAGGGGGAATCCCAGGTCGGGAGCACCTTCGATCCGGTGTTTCCTCCAGAGCTTTCGAAGCGCTTCGCGGTCGGCCTTTTGGAAGAAATCACCGGTGATTGTTTCAATCGGATTGGCGGCGATGAGCGAAAAAGACTCATCTCTACCGGAATCACTGGAGAATTCGCTTCGCGAGGAATCCAGAAACACCATTCCCGGGAGATAGCGAAGTCCTTGCGCCACCTCTTCCGGTGACGCTTCCAGTTCGACTTCAGCCAATGGTTGTTGAGGCGTGATCGCCATAATTCTTCTTACTCAATGACTCATCCATAAGCACGATTGTCACCTGTTCCAAGTATTTTGACGGCAGATACCGTAAGAATCAAGATGGCTGGGGAGTTGAACAATTGAAGAAAACACGCGTGAATCTATCAATGGCCAACCCCGCTCCATCAAGCCAGTAACACAAATCTACTTTTGGACTACACTATTTCCCATCTTACCAACATGATTCGTCTTTTCTTCGTCACTTTGATTCTATTTTCACTTTCTCCTGTGCGGGGTGAGGAGAAGATCGATTACAATCGCGACATTCGTCCGCTTATTTCCAATCGATGTGCGGCTTGCCACGGTCCGGATGAAGATGAACGAAAAGCAGACCTGCGTCTGGATACTTATGAGGGCGCAATTGTAGATCTCGGAGGTTATGCGGCGATCGTTCCCAAAGATCTCAAGGCCAGTGAGTTTGTCTATCGAATCGAGACGGACGACGAAGATGATTTGATGCCGCCGAAAGGAAAGGGCGACCGTTTTACCAAAGGCGAAGTGGATTTGATCAAACGCTGGATCGAACAGGGTGCGGAGTACGATCAACACTGGTCCTACAAGCCGGCTGTGAGGCCGGACCTCCCCGCAGTGAAAAACAAAGAGTGGCCGAACAATCCTATCGACCACTTTATTCTGGCACGCCTGGAGAAAGAAAATCTGAAACCGTCTCCCGAAGCAGATCGCTGGACCCTGGCGCGGCGGCTCTCTCTCGATCTCACAGGCTTGCCACCGGAACTCGAGGAAGCCAGTGCTTTTGTGGCGGATACTTCTCCTGATGCCTACGGAAAATACGTGGACACTCTTTTGGCGAAGCCAACATACGGTGAGCGTTGGGCGAGAGTGTGGTTGGACCTCGCTCGATACGCGGATTCAGCAGGGTATGCTGACGACCCTCTCAGGACCATTTGGGCATTTCGGGATTATGTGATTCGATCCCTGAATGAAAACAAGTCTTTCGATCAATTTACGATTGAACAGCTTGCGGGTGATCTGCTGGAGAATCCGACCGATGATCAGTTGATTGCGACTGCGTTCCACCGGAATACTCTCACGAATAGCGAAGGTGGCACCAACGATGAAGAGTTTCGAAATGTTGCCATTGTTGATCGCGTAAATACGACGATGGCGGTCTGGATGGGAACGACGATGGCCTGCGCCCAGTGTCACACACACAAATTTGATCCGATTACCCACGCTGAGTATTTTCAGATGTTCGACTATTTCAATCAGACGCAGGATACAGATAAAAAGGACGAGCAACCTCTTCTCGAAATCTGGTCAGACGAAACGATCGCGAAGAAAGAATCTCTTCAGAAAGAAATCGCGGAGCTGAAAAAACTGACGACAACAAAGACGCCGGAGCTGGAAAAAGAACAGGCGGAATGGGAGAAGCGTTTTGCCGAGGTTCCTGAATGGAGGGCCATGCCGGCAAGAAATGCATCTGCAAAAACCGGTGGGATCTCTGTCACAGAATCCGGAGGATTGGTCGTGAAGGAAGAGGTGGCGCAGGACGTTCATACTCTGGAGTTCGATCTTTCCAAAACGGGTGATCAAGCCATCAGGGGATTGAAGCTGAATATTTCCCCTGAACAAAAAGAGAATTCTGTGCTCAGTCAGATTACGGCACGGTGGGAGCCGGACGATGCGGGACAATCTCCAAAAGGGAGGTATGTCAGGATTGATCTTCCCGGGAAGAAAAAGATTCTCCAGCTGGCTGAGGTCGAAGTGTTCTCTGGCGGAGCCAACGTAGCAATTCCGGGCAAAGCGACCCAAAGCTCTGACTACAGCGGAGCAGGCGCCGCAAGAGCGATCGATGGGAAGACCGAGGGTGATTACTACAAGAAGAGCGTTTCCCATACCGGCACTGAAGACAACCCCTGGTTTGAAATTGATTTGGGTTCCGAAAAGTCGGTCGATGAAATCAAGGTGTGGAATCGCACGGATGGTGGAACTACCATTTCGGAAAGGCTAAAAGGGTATGTGGTGAAGCTTCTGGATAAGGATCGCAATCTGGTTTCCGAACTCAAGCCTGATGGTTTTCCCGAGCCTTCGGAAGCGCTTGCTCTGTCGAGCGGTCGGAATATTTTAATTCGGGCGGCATCGGCAAGCTTTGAGCAACCCGGTTTCCCGGCTGCTACGACAATTGCGGCAAAACCTGATCCCGCGAAAGGATGGGGAATCGGAGGAAAAACTGGAACCGCCCAGGAATTGTTACTGGCCTTGAAAGTCCCTCTGGAGGATAAAGAAGGGAAATTGATTCTGACATTGCGACAGGAATCTAATCACAAGGATCATCTATTGAGGAATTATCACTTCGAGTATTCCCCTGGATCGAGAGTCGTTGAATGGGTTCTTTTGCCATCTCCGGTGCGAAGCCTCTTGGGGAAACCCGCGGGGGGAAGGTCCGTCGAAGAACTCGCCCTGGTCTCGAATCACTACCTGGGAATCGCTCCTCTGTATGCAGAAAAACGTAAAAAACAAGTCGCTCTGGAAAAGCAACTCGCGGCAATCAAGCCGACGACAACGGTTCCGGTGATGCGTGACATGGCTGCCGATAAAATGCGGGAATCCCACGTTCAGATTCGCGGTAACTATCAGAACAAAGATGAAAAAGTCACCGCCGGGACGCCGGTTGCATTTCATCCACTTCGAAAGGAGTACCCTGCGAACCGCCTTGGATTGGCGAAGTGGTTGGTGGATGAAAATAATCCGCTCACTCCCCGGGTGATTGCCAACCGGCAGTGGGAGGAAATTTTCGGAATCGGAATCGTCGAGACAAGTGAAGAGTTTGGATCCCAGGGAGAGCTTCCCAGTCATCCTGAATTGTTGGACTGGCTCGCCGTTGAGTTGAGAGAGAATGGTTGGGATATGAAAGCGCTGACTCGTTTTCTTGTGACCTCTGCAGCTTATCGCCAGTCTTCGAAAATGACTCCGGACCTGGAAGAGGCCGATCCTTCTAATAGGCTTTTGGCTCGGGGCCCCCGCTTCCGGATTTCCGCTGAAATGGTCAGAGATCAGGCGCTTGCCGTCAGTGGACTGCTCAGTGGTAAAATGTACGGTGCCCCGGCGAAGCCGCCCCAACCTGACTTTGGTCTCAAGGCTGCCTTCGGGAGTGCGATGGATTGGAAAACGAGCGAAGGTGAGGACAAGCACCGACGGGGCATTTATACGATGTGGCGTCGTTCGAATCCCTATCCTTCCATGGCAACCTTTGATGCGCCGAATCGTGAAGTCTGCACTGTGAGACGCGGTCGGACGAACACGCCTCTTCAGGCCCTCGTGACTCTGAATGACCCCGTTTACGTTGAGGCTGCTCAGGCCCTGGGAAGAAGCATTGAGAATGGAACCGGGACTATCGAAGAGCGAATTTCGGAGGGGCTGAAACTTGCTCTGATCCGTCCAGCGAAAGAGAATGAAGTGAATCGTCTCGCCGACCTTTACCGGAACGCGAAGGCGGATTATGAAGCCTCGCCCGAAGAAGCCAGGGAAATGGCCGAAATGCCGATCGGCCCTGTCCCGAAAGATTCCGACATGGCATCACTTGCTGCTTTGACGGTAGTGAGCAATGTAATCCTCAACCTCGACGAACTGTTTTTGAAACGATGAACCCCTTCCTTGAAAATATTCAACAACAGACGCGGCGTCACTTTTTGCGGAACTCCACCGCAGGAATTGGTGGGATTGCACTGAATGCGTTTCTGGCGGATGAAGCTGGAGCAGCCCAGACGAATCCCCTTGAGCTGAAGAAGCCGCATTTCCCTGCGAAAGCGAAGCGAGTGATCTATCTTCACATGACGGGTTCGCCTCCGAATCTGGACCTCTTCGATTACAAGCCGAATTTGGTCAAGCGCAGCGACCAGGAGTGTCCGGATGAGTTTGTGAAAGGGAAAGAGTTCGCCTTCACCAAGGGTACACCCAAGTTGATGGGGTCGCCTCGAAAATGGTCTCAGCACGGTAAAAATGGAATGTGGATGTCCGACGCGATTCCAAATTTTCACAAAGTGGCTGACGATCTTTGCGTGGTGCATTCGATGCATACCGATCAGTTCAATCATGCTCCCGCCGAGTTGCTTGTCTACACCGGTTCGCCGATTGCGGGACGTCCGTCAATGGGATCCTGGACGACTTATGGTTTGGGAACAGAGAATCAGGATCTACCCGGTTTCGTTGTCTTGATTTCCAGCGGGACTCAGCCGAACGGCGGGAAAAATTCTTTTGGTTCCGGATTTCTTCCTTCGGTTTATCAGGGCGTTCAATGTCGATCAAAAGGGGATCCCGTTTTGTATTCTTCAGACCCTGCAGGAATGGATCGAAAAATGCGTCGGGCAAGTCTCGATGCGCTTCGCGACTTAAACGAAATTCAGGCGGAGGAAATGGGTCACCCTGAAACCCTGACAAGAATCTCACAATATGAGCTCGCCTACCGGATGCAGACCTCAGTGCCTGAGGTGATGGATATTTCTAAAGAATCGAAAAAGACTCTCGAAGATTACGGAGCGGAAGTGGGCGGCGCCAGTCTGGCGAATAACTGTTTACTGGCGCGCCGGCTCGTTGAGTCCGGAGTTCGCTTTGTGCAGCTCTTTGACTGGGGGTGGGATTTTCACGGAACCAATGCCGGAACCGGCCTCACTGACGGACTTACGAATAAGTGCGCCACGATGGACAAGCCGATTGCCGCTCTCATCAATGATCTTCGGGAGCGTGGTTTACTGGACGACACTCTGATTGTCTGGGGCGGTGAGTTTGGTCGGACACCTTTTCGCGAAGGGCGGACTGCCAAGAGCAAGGTTCTCGGCCGCGATCACTTTCCGGATGCATTCAGCATGTGGATGGCTGGCGGCGGAGTGAAAGGCGGGTTCGACTACGGTCAGTCCGACGATCTCGGTTTCAGTGTGGCCGAAAATCCCGTTCACGTTCACGATCTGCAGGCAACCATTATGCACTTGCTGGGAATGGATCACGAGAAGCTGACTTATCGTTTCCAGGGACGCGACTACCGTCTCACCGACGTGCACGGGCACGTCGTGAAAGACCTGATCGCTTAAAATAAAAGCGTTGAAGTAGCGCTTTCGCCTATTGGGCGGAAGCCGTGGAAGACTTTTTCTCTTTGAGGATTCTCTCGAGATTTTTGAGGGAAGCGTTTGCTCCGCCGGAAGCATCATCGAGAACGGTGCCGTCTGCACTGACAATGTGAATCGAAGGAATGAAGTTCGCTTTTCTTCCTGACTTCAGCGTGGAGGCTTCGCGCGAGCCGTGCTTGAGAGCGGGCCAGGGCATTTTGTATTCCTCGACATAGCCTTCCCAGGCGCTTTCGCTGTTGTCTGCAGAAAGGAGAACCAACTCGAAGTTGTCGTATTTCCTTTTGAGAGAGTTGTACTCCTTGATCAGTGTTGGAGTGAACGCATGACACGGACCACACCAGGATGCGGAACTGTAGAACGCGACGACCTCAATTTGGCCAAGGTTTTCGTGCTCATATTTTTTGAGACGTTTTCCATCGAGGATGACCATATTTCCATCGAGAGCACTGAGGATGGGGGAGTCGGCTGCTGCCGCTTTGGCCGCCTCTTCATCCGCCGCACCGGATTGCCAGTCGGCGATAAATTTCTGATCCGCTTCGCTGAGGGATTTGACTTCGACTTCGAATTTTCGACCCTTGACGATCAGATTCGCTTTGCCGCCTGACACAGACTTGAGATCACCGGTAATCGTTTTGCCGGCTGAATTGGTCCAGTCGCGGGATTCGGCTTGAGCGATTCCTGCGAATAGAAGCGTGATGAGAAAAGTGAGTCCTGTTTTCATGTGTTTGGAGTTTATGGGTTGGTAAAAAATGCCACATCCCTCTGCAATGGACAAGTGACTTTAGGGGACAGCGTTACGGAGCTTCAGCCTCGGCAGGCCTATCCAAAATCATACCCACTGTTCCGTTCTTCCAGATGACGGCTCGTCTTCCAAAGAAGTCGAAAGGCGAAATGAGGATTGCAGAGCCATCTGTGGCATTTGGATTGTATTGGAACGGTGCCGTTTTGCCACCAGGTCCCTCGCACTGGATGCTTGTAGCGTCGGGCAGATACTTTGGAACAAGCTCATCCAGAGTAGCGGGAAGCTGATTCTTGTCGGTTTGATGAATCTCAAGTTGGGCATAGATCGCCTGCATCTGTGCCTGGCTTTGGGTTTGCAATTGCCTGTGTTGAACACCGTTGACCGCCGGGAAAATCAATGAAGCGATAATCCCGATGGGGACCATTCCCGCAACCGTTCCAACACTGCCGGTAACAATCCCGGCAATCGAAAGACCTTTTCCACCGAGAGTACCTCCGGATTTATTGATCTTCATAAGCCCGACGATTCCAAGAATGATCGCAGGGATCGACGCGATAATCCAAAGGCAGCAGATGGAGAGAATGCCCGTAATAAGACTCCAAATCGCCAGTTTGGAGGTGCTTGTTGGTGCGTTTTGAATATGGGTTGCTTCCTGTGACATAGTCAGATTCAGTTAAATTGCTGCAAACGTTTTATCGAGAAGGGCTTTGGTCTTTTTAATGCCCTCGACTTCACCGAGTTCTTTTCCTTCATACTCGATGCCTACGTAACCGGTATACCCGGATGCTTCGACGATCTGCATCATTTTGAGGAAATCAGTATGGATCTCATTTCCGTCTTCATCAAAGTCGTGTGCTTTGGCAGACACTCCTTTAGCAAAAGGCATTAGCTCTTTGGTCCCTTTGTAGCGGTCGTAACCAAGGCCGGTTTCGTCTTCGGAGTAGGCAGGGTCACCCAGGAAGGGGGCTTTTGCCGCTTCCCATTTCTTCTCATCACCGCGATTCTTGGCGACATAAAAATTTCCGAAATCGGGAAGCGTCCCGCAGTTGTCCATGTTCACTGATTTCATGACTCCGGAAAGCCAGGCTCCGTTAGAAGAAAGTCCGCCGTGGTTTTCGACGATGACATTGAGTCCCATCGGCTTGGCGAATTCGGAAAGCTGACGAAGTCCGTCGGCACACAAATCGGCCTGTTCTTCCGGACTGAGTTTGGCGTCGGAGCTGGCATTCACCCGGATGCTGTGACAACCGAGCATCTTCGCGGCATCACACCAGGCATAGTGACCGGCGACGGTTGCAGTCCGCTTGTCCGCGTCAGGATTTCCGATCTGACCCACTCCATCGCACATGATGAGAACACTTCTCACACCGAGATCATCGCAACGCTGCTTCATCTGGGTGATGTAATCTTTGGTTTTCGGCTGCAGTCCGAGATTCGTGTTTTTCACGGAGAAAAACTGATTCACCCACTCGACCGCATTGATGCCGAAGTTCTCCTGCGTAAATTTTGGATAGTCGAGATTGTCCAACTTGCCTGCCTTTAGAGCGACATGCATGGACCATTGGGCCAGCGAAATCTTGAAGGGGCTCTCTTTGACCTCGACTTTTCCATCAGGCTCAGGGGCATTATCACCACAGGAGGAGAAAAATCCGGCACCACCAAGGGCGAGTCCGGAGGTGGTCAAAAATTTACGACGATCAAATTGCTGCATTCGGGGAGAGTAACCCTGTCGCATCGGGTAAGTCAAAACTTGTCGCTAAAGGATTTGGCTGCTTGAAACAGTTTTCAACTCGTGAAAAGGCACAGGGGATTCGGACGCAAAATGTCGCAAGAATTTCGGAAGTCGGATTTCGAAATCAGGATTTTCGGCGCAGCCGGGACAGGGTTCAATCGATCGCCTGACTCTCTTCAATCGATTCTGTCTTCGAGCGAAGCCTCTCTTTTAAGCCAGTCCATCGCTTCGAGCTTTCCTGATTCCGAACCGCCATTTGCATGGCTTTTTTCTCCCCTACAATAATGACGAGTTTTCGGCCACGGGTGATTCCGGTGTAGATCAGGTTTCGCTGAAGCAGCACAAAATGCTGAGTGGAAACCGGAATGATGACGACGGGAAATTCGCTTCCTTGCGATTTGTGAATGGTGATGGCGTAAGCCAGCTGCAGCTCATCGAGGTCTCCCGGTTCGTATTCGACGACATGATCGCCATCAAAGACGACTTCAATCCGAACGGGTTCAGTGCCTGTCTCTTATACACATCTGACGCTGCCGACGAAGAGGATAGTGTAGA
>CAJXQE010000294.1 GCA_913058215.1 uncultured Verrucomicrobiales bacterium | reverse complement strand
GAGCTTTCTTTTACGAGGGCAGCGGAACGTCTCCGCCTGGCGCAACCACCCTTGTCGCGTCATATCAAAAACCTGGAGGAACGACTGGGGGTTCAGCTTTTTGAGCGATCAAAGCGAAGCGTCTCGATGACCCCGGGGGGATTGGCTTTTCTGGAGAGCGCCCGTGAAATCATGATTCAAGTGAGGCGAGCATCGGAAGCGGCGAGGCGAGCAACGAAAGGGGAGGTAGATCGCCTTGAAGTCGGATTTGTCAGCGCGGTCCTCTCGAAAGAACTGGTGGAAGTCTTCTCCAATTTCAGGAGGCGTCACCCGGGGATTCAACTGAATCTACACGACAGGCTTCCGTCCGAGCAGTTGGATTCTCTGGCGAAAGGAGATCTGGATATTGGGTTCATCGGAGTAGCCCCGGTAAAGGTCGGTGCAAATTTGGCCACGACCGCGTGGCACAAAGAGCGCCTCATGGCTTTCCTGCCACAGGATCACGAGCAAGCAGGCGCAGCAGGGATCCGTCTTTCGGATCTGGCGGATCAGCCTTTTGTCATGATCTCATCGAAGGCGGCACCGGCATTCACGACTCACCTTCGCGGGATTTGTCACGAGGCAGGGTTTCGTCCGCGTATTGTTCAGGAGGCTGCAAGAGCGCAGGCTGTCGCAGCGATGACAGTTGCCGGAACAGGAGTGGCGATCCTTCCCGAGTCTTTGCATCGAATCACGGGAAACGGCGTTGCTCTGATGCGGTCCCGGAAATGGGAGACGACGATTACGCACTCAGTTGCGCATCAGTCGGTATTGAGCGAACCGGCTGAATTGTTTCTCGCGGGTTTGTGAGAAACTGAAACCGCTTATGCCGCATTGTCGCGGCGGAGCATCCCGATGAGGGCGCGGGCCTTTTTTCTGCCCTCCATCGAAAGGGTGAGCGATTTATTGTCCGAGCCCACCAGGAAAGAGCGATCCTTCAGGCCGGTGAGAGCGGTGGTAATATTTGCGACAGCAGGGCGACCGCTTTCTTTGATGACATTATTAATGTCGCGGCTGGAAAATGTTTCCTGCTGATACACATCGGATAGAACAAGAGCGGCGAGAAACGCCTGGTCGGCGAGGGTGAGGCTGAATTCAGCTTCGTTCTCGAGAATATCCTGAGCCCAGTCGTTGAGGCTTGGTCCTTCGCCACTGGGTTCCTCGTTCGACGTAAACGGGGAATCAGTTGAGAGCTTGCTGTGCCCCCGAATCCTGAGCGCAGTTTTCACACTGGCGTCGATTACTCGGAGTTCGCTCAAATCCATGTCAGCAATCGCTGAAATGATGGCATCAAAATTAGGGGCGATCATGGTTATCTAAAAATATACCAAAGAAAAAACTAAAAACTAGTAAATTTTTATTGCATTACTGAGAATAAAATGCAAAAAGAAACAGGGTTATGCGAAATTTAGCTGTTTTCTCTGTTGGGGGATTGGATGAGTTAAGGGTAACTCAATACCAAAGATCGTTGAACCAAAAATTAGTTAAGTTTTAGTATGAGGAAGATTGAAGACTGTTGTGTGGGGGAGATGGAGAACTTTGTGACGGAGCTGACTCAGGTGATGTCGCACAATCGAATTCCCGGATATCGTGGGCAAGCGGATGGAGACTGGAAGATTCTTCCGGGTTTGTTGCGGGAGAATCTGGCGATGACGGAATTTTCCGACTGGACTGGTCTCGATGCGATGCAGATGATGAAATTCAAGCAACGCAGTTCTGGAATGCTTCCTTATCAGCCCCACTCCGAGCTCGAGTGGAAGGCGCAGGCGGCTCATCGCGGTCTTCACACTTCATTTACCGCCTGGAGCGATAGCGGACTGATCGCCCTCTACTACGCGACTGAAAAGACCGTTGATGAGAAAGACGGCGTCGTCTGGCGGATCATGCCCGGTGATGGATCTCTTGAAATCGCCCAGGATCACGAAGGGGATCCCGGAAGGCCTGTGATATACCGCCCGCGCTTTCTGGATCAGTCCATGGAAAATCAGCGGGTCAGCTTTATGTCGCATCCGATTCCGGAAGGCGGCTCCGAGCCGCTTGCCTTTGAAGATTATTTCGAAAGTAGTACCAATGAGCGGATGCACCTTTGCCGGATTCGCATCCCGCATTACGAAAAAGACGAGCTTCGCAAAAAACTCGCTTTGTTGACAGTTGATGCCCGGACGATTCAGCCCGGATTGCAGGGAGTTTGCGGACAGATTCGGGAAGAAATTCACACTTACACCGATTCGTGCGAGTGGGTTTTTGATGCGGCGTAGGAATTACTTTTGCAGGTGCTTAGCGAAAAAGGCGCGCACCTTCTCCTGAACTTCCCCGGTATTGAATTCTGCACCTCCGTGTCCGGCGCCTTCCACGATGACGAATTCGGATTCGACTCCGGCAGCCTGCAAGGCGTCGTGAAATTTCCGGCTCTGCTCCAGAGGGACGCCGGGATCCTCGCTTCCGTGCATGATCAGAAATGGAGGGTCGCGTTCGTCGATCTGATAAAAAGCACTCGCATCTTTCGCCAGTTCCGGAACATCGCGGACCGTTTTACCCAGTAGTTTGGCTCCATTCGACTTGCTGACCTGTTCGAGAGTTCGTTTTTCGCTGACAACATTCGGCGGCATAATGAGGAGGTCGGTAGGACCAAACCAGTCGCAGACCGCCTGAACCCGGCTCGATACCTCTTCGAGGCCGGTGTATTTCCGGGTTCCCAGTAGCGCTGCCAAATGTCCACCAGCCGAACTGCCCCAAGCGCCTATGTGGTCGCCGTCGAGCTGGTAATTTTTTCCATGGACCCGTAACCAGTGGACTGCGGTATAGAGGTCATCAATCTGCCCCGGCCATTGCGCTTGATCGGTCAGGCGGTATCCAACGCTGGCAACGGCGAACCCTTTTGTCGCGAGAAATGCGGCTTTGCATTTGTCTTTGCTTCCGTTGAGCCAGCCGCCCCCATGAATCCACAAGACGACGGGTAGCTTCTTGTCACCGCGATTTTTGGGGAGGTAAAGGTCCAGCTTCTGGCGGGCGATCCCGTTCTTCGCATACTTGAGGTCTCGGATCACTTCGACGCCTTCGGGAATCTGAAGCCCTTTCTTTTTCTTGTTCGTCTTTCCTTTTTCCTGAGCCAGCACCGGGATCGTGCTCATGATGATTGCGAAAGCGACGACGAGGCAGGGTTGAATCGAGGATTGAAGAGGGTTCATTCGTTACGGGATTGAGTTCGGGAAAATATCAGGGTAAAGGTTTTGAACCATGTTACGAAAGTTTTTTCCCACGCTGATTCTTTTCCTCACTCTTGGAATCACAGAGGCAGCGGATCGTCCCAATATTCTGTTTCTCTTCACCGATGATCATGCCACTCAGGCAATCAGTGCCTATGGTGGCCCCCTCGGCGAGATTGCACCGACTCCGAATCTGGACCGTATCGCGGAAGAGGGGATGCTTTTCCGAAAGTGTTACGTGACGAATTCAATCTGCGGTCCTTCGCGGGCGGTTGTGTTAACGGGGAAATATTCTCACCTCAACGGATTTCAATCGAATGGGGACACCTTTGACGGATCGCAACAGACGGCTCCCAAATTATTGAAGAAGGCAGGATACCAAACCGCCATTGTCGGAAAATGGCATCTCAAGTCCGAGCCGACCGGATTTGACCACTACGAAGTCTTGAAGGGGCAGGGTCAGTATTACAATCCCGGACTATTGACCAATGGGGAAAGGAAGCGGCACGTTGGATACACCACTGATATCATTACCGACCGATCAATTGACTGGCTGGAGAATCGCGACCCGGACAAACCATTCTTCCTGATGAGCCAGCACAAGGCGCCGCATGGCCGATGGGAACCTGCCTTGAGGCATCTTGAGTTCCTTGAGGATGTGGAAGTGCCGGAGCCCCCGGGATTGTTCGATGACTACTCAGGTCGCAGCCCTGCTGCTGCACAACACGAAATGGGAATAGCGGATCACATGGGGGAGGCCCGCCTCATGATCAAATATTCGAGCAAACATACGCCGGAGCAGTACGCGAAGTTTGACGCGTTCTTCCGGCCGAAAAATGAAGCTTTTCTCGCGGCAAACCTGAAAGGCAAAGACCGGACGCGTTGGCACTATCAAAGGTACATCAAAAATTATCTGCGCTGTGTCAAAGCAGTCGATGAAAACATTGGGCGCTTGCTGGCTTATCTCGATGAGAATGGCTTAGCGGAAAATACGATCGTGATTTATTCCTCGGATCAGGGGTTTTACCTGGGAGAGCATGGTTGGTTTGATAAGCGCTGGATGTATGAAGAAAGCTTTCGAACTCCCCTGATGGTCCGCTGGCCCGGAGTTGTGGAAAAGGGAGTGGTGAACAATCAGGATATCGTTTCCAATATTGATTACGCTCCAACGTTTCTGAGAATGGCAGGGGCTGAAGTTCCAGAGGACATTCAGGGTGAGTCCCTGATTCCTGTTTTAAAAGGGCAAACGCCTGCGAACTGGCGCAAGTCCCACTACTATCATTACTACGAAGCGGGAGGGCATGGAGTCCCGGTTCATTACGGAGTCACCGATGGAAGATACAAGCTGATTCGCTTTCCTGATCCCAAGCTCGATACCTGGGAATTTTACGATCTCGAGACAGATCCGAATGAAATGGAAAGCCGTTTTGACGATTCGTCACTGAAAGAGCAGCAGGCGAAAATGATGCAGGAATTGAAGACGCTGCGTGATGAGTATGATCTTCCGGCCGAATAGTCCACGCAAAGACGCCAAGCTGTAAACTGGACGATTAGTCGACATGGTACCCATAGTATCGGATGCCGACACGTCGCCAAATTCTTAAATCATCCACTGCTGCAGCAGTGGTCGCAGCCGCTCCCGCAATTGTCCGTGGGCAGAATCTGAACTCCGCCCTCCAGTTGGCCTCAATTGGATCCGACGGAAAAGGGTTCAGTGACATCAAAGCGATGTCGAGTCACGACAAGCAGACTTATGTCGCCTTCTGTGATATCGACCTCGCCCGGACGAAGAATGCGAAGAAATTGAAGCCGGAAGCGGAAGTGTTTCAGGATTTTCGCGATATGCTCGCAAAAATGGGCGATAAAATTGATGCGGTAACGGTTTCCACTCCGGACCACATGCATGCCTACTGTGCGATCTCAGCGATGAACATGGGCAAGCATGTATACTGTCAAAAGCCGCTGACTCACAATGTGTGGGAAGCCCGGCAAGTTGCTCGTGTTGCCAAAGAGAAAGGGATCATCTCGCGTCTGGGTAATCAGATTCACTCTCACAAATTTTACCGCACCGCGGTTCAGTTGGTCCAGTCCGGACGGATTGGTAAGGTGGCAAAAGTTTACAGCTGGGTGAATACGCCCGGTCATGGCCGGAGCGGGTTTATCTCGCGTCCGAAACAAGTTGATCCGGTTCCTGAAACGCTCGACTGGGACAAGTGGATCGGTGTGGCTCACGAGCGTCCTTATCATGGTGGACGCTGCTATGCTCCCTGGGGATGGCGCGATTGGCAGGATTTTGGTGGTGGAGCCATCGGTGATTTCGGCTGTCACATTCTCGATCCGGTCTTCACAGCTTTGAAGATCAAAAAAGTCGGAACCGGGTATTTTGCGGATCATTCCGGAATGAATGATGAGGTTTGGCCGGCGAGGACTTCCTACAAGTTTACCGCACCGGGAACAGAGTACACAGCTAACGATACGATTCAGATTCAATGGTTGGATGGAGGTCAGCTTCCTTCGACCAGTGGCTCACACCTTCCACCGACCACCGCGCTTCCATCTTCCGGGTCTCTCCTTATCGGAGATAAGGGCTCGCTGGTGATTCCTCATGTTCAGGCTCCACGTCTCTATTTTGATGATGGAGCATCGACCGAGTACAAAATGGCGGATGATAAGGACCACTACCATGGTTGGATTGATGGCTGTATTTCAGGCAAGCAACCGACTGACGATTTTACCTACGGTGCGATGTTGACCGAAACGATTCTGCTGGGGAATATCGCCATCCGATTCAAAGGGGAAACGCTTGATTGGGATGTTGAGAATATGAAGTTCACCAACATGGACGAAGCCAACCAATATGTTACGCGGGACTATCGCGAAGGTTGGGATCTCAAGAAACTCCTCGCATGAAGTGTTTGATTGCCCGTGTCGCGGTGGTCTTTTCCATCGCGGCATTTTGCTCTCCGTCTTTCGGCGAGGAAAAGGAAAAAACAAAAGAGCCGGTAAAGATTGTTAAGATCGAGCGGGACAGGCGGCTCATTGATGGTTTCACCGTCAAGATTGATCGTTCCCTCCTTTATGGCGATCACGAAAAGCTCGGTCAGATGACCTTGCGTTTGCTACGTGCCGATTTTGCGCGCATTGAGCTGGTTGTTCCTCCGGAGATTGTGAAAAAGTGGAGGGAAGTAAAGATCATCGTGGATCAGAACCATCCGCTGAAAGGGATGCAGTATCATCCTTCTCGATCGTGGCTGGAGAACAAAGGATATGAAGGTGACCTGGAGAAGTGCGTTCATATTCCGAAAGCAGGAGGCTACGCCAATTCAGAACATTACTTTGTGCAGCCCTGCACGATGATTCATGAACTGGCTCATGCCTATCACGATCAGTTTCTCGACTTTGAGCATCCCAAAATCAAAGCTGCATTTGCCAGGGCGCAGTTGGAAGGGCAATACAAGTCAGTGCTCTTTGTAAAAGGTGGGAAGCGAAAGCATTACGCCCTCACCAATCACAAGGAATACTTCGCCGAAGCCACCGAGGCGTGGTTCGGTCAAAATGACTTTTATCCTTTCGTTAGAGGTGAATTGCAGGAGCACGACCCAAAGCTATACACCCTGTTCAAAGACGAGATCTGGAAGTGATCAATGTCTGTGGCCTCACCCGATGAGGATTGTGCTTAAAACACAATCCTCATGCCGGTGGCTTCCTCAAATGGTTTCCTTTACGCAAATCGCTTAGGCGGCGAGCCGGGGCTCTACCCTTTCAAAAGATCCTTCCACTCACCGCGGTATTCCCGTCCAAGAAATTTCTCGGCTTCAGGTGCGTTAGGGATCTTCATGTTTTTGGCGTCCCACTCGATCTTCGTTCCAGCACGAAAGGCAACATTGCCGAGGTGGTTCGCTTCGGTTAGCGGACCGGCGTAGGCAAAGTTACAGAGCGGCTCGGGCGCTTCGCCTTTACAGGCATTGATCCATTCCTGCTGCTGACCCGGTGAAGGGTCGATCCAGGGTTTCGGAGCTTTGAAATCCACGAACTTGTCTTCTGGAAGCAGTAGATTTTTCCCGTAGTCGGCAAGCAGCATTCCCTTTTCACCGATGAAAAGAGTTCCATCTTTCCACTGGGGGATTTTTCCGTCTCTCCAAATCTGAGGTTTCTCGGCTCCCTGATACCAGGTATGAGTCAATCCGGGTTGTTCGCCACGGGCCCCAAAAGTATATTTCGCCCACATCGATGCGGGGGCGATGTCGTGATGCGGCTTGCTTCCTCCAGCTTCAATAGTCAGAGGTGCGTCCAGTTTCAGAGCCCACCAGGGAAGATCGTTTCGGTGGCTGCCAAGGTCAGACATGGTGCCGTTACCGAAGTCCCACCAGCGATACCACCTTGGTCCAGGGAAGTAGTAATCGTGAAAGTCACGGAAAGGAGCCGGCCCAATCCAGAGATCCCAATCCAATCCGTCAGGGACCGGCATTCCTTTGGTGGGAGTGTCAGGAGTGTAAATGATGTCCTTATTGGTTTTTGCGTCTGCTTCGGTTTGCCATCCCCAGGCACGAGATACCCAGGTGTGGGCTTCAGTGACCGGACCAATGGCTCCCGACTGAATCAATTCCACTACGCGCCGATAGTTGTTTCCGGCATGGATCTGCGTTCCCATCTGAGTCTGGACTCCAGCTTTGGCGGCGGCTTCAGTAATGATCCGACACTCGTGAACATCGCGGGTCAGAGGCTTCTCGCAGTATACGTGTTTCTTTTCCCGAAGTGCAGGAAGCGTAGCGAAGGCGTGAGTGTGTTCCGTGGTGGCAACAACGACCGCATCGATGTCGTTCATTTTTTCGTAAAAATCGCGAAAGTCCTTATAGCTCCGTGCTTTCGGTGCTGCGCTCTCCAGTGCTTTGCCAAGGTTCACTTCATTGACGTCGCACATCGCAATGATGTCTTCACCTGAATCGCTGACGGCCTTGACATGGCTGCGTCCGCGACCGCCAACTCCAATCAGTCCCACTCCGAGTTTCGAATTGGGTGACTGGCAGCGGGTAATGGCAGGGAAGCCGAGGACGGGTGTTGCCGCTGCTGCAGTTTTGAGAAAGCGACGGCGCGAATTGTCAGGAGATGTTCCTTTAGTCATGCCGAAACCATAGAAGTTCCGGCTGACTTCGGGAAAGAAAAAAGCAGTGCGTGATCAAGGTGTGATCACTCAGCCGAATAAAACCGTCCCAGCGTCTTCACGATGAAACGCCGCAATTCGTCGGCATCGGCTTCGCCGGAAACCCGATGGATGATTTTCCCCTCAGGCGAAATCAAAACAGTGTGGGGGAGGGTTCCTTCCCACTCCGGGTCGAGAGCTTCAGCGAGGGCATCGGTGTCGCCTTCGAAAAGATAATTGTTCGTGGTGCGGCCTTCCTCTTTTATCGAGGCTTCGGTCAGTTTCGGCATTGCTGCATGAAAACGTCCCAACATGGTTTCGGTCTTCTTTTTCATTCCGGGAGAATCCACGCTCACCGTAATCATATCGAATCCGCGGGTTTCGAACTGCCGGCCGATATCGATGAGGTGAGGCATCTCGGCGACGCAGGGTCCGCACCAGGTCGCCCATACGTTGATGAGTCGAAGTTTGTCGGTGCCGTTGGCTGCGAGTTTTTTGATCAAGTCAGCATCTGCTGTGTCCAGCGTGACTTCCTTTGATTCAAAGTCTTCGTTGTATTCGGTTACCAGGTATTTTTTGAATGCCCATTTTGTAGAGCATCCGTGAGCACGGGTCGTAGGGTTCTCCACTTCTTTTCCTGCGAGCAGCGCGTCGATCGCGAGTCGGGCGTCATGCTTTTTGATGGAGGCAGGATCTCCATATCGGGAATCATCAATCCGACCGACGTATTGCAGTTTTCTTTCCTTATCAAAAATAAAGACATGGGGCGTCGCCATCGCGCCGAAAGCTTTTGTGACTGACTGGGTATCGCCGTCGAAGAGATAAGGGAAATTGAATTCCTGATCCCTGGCATGTTTCTTCATGTCCTCAAGAGAATCACCGTAGACCGAGTATCCGAGTTCATTGAGCCGGACGGAACCCGGATCGTTTGGAGAAATAGCGACCATCTGGAAGCTTTTGTCTGCGTAGTCGCTGACAATTGCTTTGTAACGAGACTCGGCGCCCTGAGCACTGGGGCAATGGTTGCAAGTAAAGAGAATCGCAAGGACATCAGCATCGGAATATTCACCAAGGGTGTGATTCTTTCCGTCCACTCCCGGCAAATTAAAATCAGGAGCGTTCGCCCCGACCTCCAGAGTTTTGACGCCTTCAGGGACCGCCGGTGCGGCATTGACAGAAGAAACCGCAGCAAGGCTGAGGGAAAGAAGTGCTGAAAACATTCTCATAGTTCAAAGGTCCTGAGCTTTATCCAAAGCAGGCAGGAAAAGTGACTCTGCCCCTTAGTTGGCCGCGGCCGGAGCCGCCGGAGCTGGCGTGGTTGCCCCACCAGGGCTGCCGGATCCGATCACAGAGGTGAATTGTTTGAACCATTCTTCACATTTTGGATGCTTGAGATTTGCTTCAATGAAATCCAGCATAGTTTTTGCACCCATCACTTCATCTGTGAAGTTGAACATATCGATCATCTTGGCCCATTGAAGTGAGGGAAGCGTTTCCCTTAGGAAATCATCTTTGTCCATCGACTGCATCAAACCGCCGCCGCGTCGATTCTGATTGTTGCGAGCTCTGCGCTCTTCGTCGCGGTCCATCCCCCGGAGCTCTTTTTCTTTCAACGTTTCAAGGAGCGTCGCAACTGTCTCTTATACACATCTGACGCTGCCGACGAAGAGGATAGTGTAGAT
>CAJXQE010000293.1 GCA_913058215.1 uncultured Verrucomicrobiales bacterium | reverse complement strand
CCTCTTCGTCGGCAGCGTCAGATGTGTATAAGAGACAGCCGATACGTCTCATGATGGAAAAGAGACAAAGTTTTGATCCAGCAAACCGACACCTTCGCATATTTCAGCAGACGGAAAATGTTGTTCAAAAACTGGTCAGAGATGCGGATGAAATCCGCGACCGAGGCTTTATCCATCAGGCTGAGCCAAAACTGATCCCCGGACGATGGTCGACTAACAAATCCCATCCGACTCTCGACCCCGGTCCCTTCATTGAAAAATCAGCAGATTACCGCGAAATATTTCGTCACGACCTGATCGGTGAATTTGATGTCCCACTGGCAGATCCCAATCCGCGATCACGAAAAATCATCGAGAACGAAAAATGGACAGCCTGGGAAGTCGTTCTTGATGTCCACGATGGATTCTTCGCCTGGGGCGTTTTGCTTTTGCCCAATGATCTCAAGTCCGGAGAGAAACGCCCGGTCGTAGTTTGCCAACACGGTCGAAACGGAGTGCCTCGCGACACCATTGATAACGATAAAACTGCATATGGTGATTACGCAGCCAAGTTAGCAGAGCGCGGGTTTATTACTTTTGCCCCCCACAATCTTTACCGCCACGAAGATCGCTATCGCTGGCTGGACCGAAAAGCTAACACTATCGGGTGCACACTCTTTTCTTTGATTACTCCGTCGCATCAACAGATCCTGAACTGGCTCAAGACGCAGCCCAATGTCGATGGCGATAAGATTGCTTTTTACGGCCTCAGCTATGGCGGCGAAACGGCGGTGAGAGTTCCCGCTCTGGTCGAGGATTACGCTCTTTCAATTTGCTCCGGCGATTTCAATCAGTGGACGCGAAAGGTCGCGGCCACTGATTTTTCCAAAGGATTCATGAAATCCATTGAGTGGGAAATGCCTTACTGGAATCTCGGAAACACTTTCGACTATTCAGAAATGGCGGCGCTGATTTTCCCGAGACCATTCATGGTGGAACGCGGACATCACGACGGAGTGTCCACCGACAATTGGGTCGCTCACGAATACGCAAAGGTCCGCTGGCTCTACACCCAGTTTGGAAAAAGCGCCCGCACTGAGATCGAATATTTTCAGGGAGGCCATTCTATCAATGGAGAAGGAACCTTCCGCTTTCTGCACAAGCACCTCGACTGGCCCGAGCCGCCGGAGTAGAACGCCCGGGAGCTCAGGAAGATAGTATCCTACTTTTCCCCTCGACCTGTCTTCCCGCCAGCACTGCTCATCTCACCCCGGTCAATGGTCAGCAAACCACTGTCGATCAATTCGAGAGCAGATCCCACTCCTTCGTCAGCGTAGTAGATGGCCCACGACTCTTTTCCCTCCTCCAGTTCCTGCTTCGGATACCCCATGAGTTCGAGCAGTTGAAAGGCTGCAGGATACGCATTGTCAATCTCGACGGCATAGATCAGGGGAGGCTGATCCGGGATCGACTCGTGAGCATCATTTTCCTGATTAATTTCCACTACAAGACGATACGGCATCGGGTTTTCCTTGTCCCCCGGGAGAATGTAGTCAGCCGGATCAAAGGAACTGTTCTCTGTCGGACTGGAAACAGCATGCACTTCCATATCACCGCCGGACTCCTTCTTCGCCTTTTCGTATTCCCTGCGTTTGTAACTCCAGTAGGGAAGAAATTTCTCCGTGTCCACACTGTTCGAACCCAGCAAGGTCTTGATGTGATAGAATGACTGGTTCTCCAGCCAGATGGCAATGCGCGGTGGATTTTCAGGATCAAACGCGCCCCCCGTTCTGAGGGTCAATGTCATCCGGTATTGCGGATCCGGATCGTAGTGAAAGACCATACCGTCTTCGCTCGTTTCGAAACGCTCCAGGGCCGGTCCCAGATTTTTACTCAAGCCGATAATTTGTTTCACCGGACCGGGCTGTAGAAGAATCACCCCGGACAACCCGACGGTAATCACGAGTGTGATCCAGACCGTTCGGCTATGGAGATAGCCCTTCAAGGGCCGAATATTATTTACTACATGCAGGATCACAAGAAGGACAACGAGGAAGCCAATGAGAGCGTGTAGCCCAACGATGTGGAGGGAGAATGGACGCACGAAGGCAAGAATACCCGAAACCGCCAGCACGACGAAAGTCAGTGCCGTAAGCAATGTCGTAAACCTGCGGCGAAAACTGCCGAGATTTGGCTTCGAGGGTTTAGGCATCTCCGGGGACGATTGCATCGTGATCTCGCAATACCTGATGAATTTGCTGAAGAGACACTTCAAACGGAGTGGTGTTATTTTTCGCCGCGAGGGTGGCGGCAACTCCCGCTGCCTGCCCCATTCCCATGCAGGAAGCCTGAACCCGAAGCCCTGAATTGGCCAAGCGGTCACTGCACACCGAGCGACCCGCCACGATAATATTGCGACTCCCTTTAGGGATCAAAGCTCCCAGAGGAATAGTGGGAACCGTCCCGGGTTTGAGCGGCTTGGGCTTCACCCCGCTTTTGGTATGCAGGTCCACCGGATAGAAAGCATTGGAAATAGCATCATCAAACCGCTTCCCTGAAGTGTAGTCATTCACCGTAACCATTGTTTCACCGACGATACGGTAGCTCTCGCGAAAGCCAGTCTCGGGTTGCAAATGCATCAGCTGTTTTTTCTCTTTGCGAACCTTTGCCAGAACCGAGCGTCGACCGGTGACATTGGCAAGTGTCGCGGTACGGGAATTCGTCGAATCAGCACCATGAACATAAAGCCGGTGGACCTGTTCACGCCCCGGCAGATGTCCTCCTCCGATTTTAAAGAGCATCGAGCCGGGCTGCCTTTCCTCTTCTCGAAGACGAGGGAAACCCAGCATGCCGACCACCTCCGCCCCGCCGGAGCAATCGATAATCTGTTTGCAGAGAACACGACGCCGGGTCCCGAATCCCACGCAATCCACCTGCCAGCCATCGGGCGTCTCTGCTATCGATTGCGGGAATTCGTAATAGGCAATCTGGACACCGACGGCTTCGCATTTTTCTTCCGCAAGGATAGCGTAGAGAAACTGGTTCACGTAAATCTGATTTTGCCAGTGCCGTTGCGGCACCTTGGCAAAATCTGGAAACTTTCCGCCATCCAGCTCCACGCTTTCCTTAACCAGTTCCCAACCGATCCCGGCAATAATTTGTTTCCCCCAGGCATCGAACAAGCCGGGAAAAGCGACACCTCCTGTCGTCATCGTGCCCCCGAGCTGACTGTTCCTCTCGAGGATTAATGTGCTGGCACCGGCGCGTCCCGCCTGGATTGCTGCAATCGTTCCGGCGGTGCCGCCTCCGACCACCAACACATCTACTTCAGTGGCAAGTTCCGGCTCGTGATTCTCTTTTTCATCGGCTCCAACTGCGACATGGGTAGTCGAGGCGATCGCCAGTCCTGCCCCCGCACTCCCCAGTATCGATTGCTGTAGGAATTTCCGCCGCGCGGTTGATTGGTCCGTGTCTTTCATAAACTTAACTTTGGGAAGATGACATGCGGGTTTTTACTCTGTCAATTTGATCGAAGAAATTCAGGATGCTGAATCCTATCGTCGAGAATCATTTCAGGCTCCTTCGTTCAATTGCCTTTGGGCAACCAGCGCACTGCATCAATAATCACAAACCCGTCCACGTTCTTATTTGAAATCGTCACCTTCCCCGATTTCTCAAACCGAAAGGTTCCGACGGAAGTGAAGAGACCTCCCACCGCAGGAGACTTTCGTTGGTTTACCGTCGCTCCATCTTCGCCATCGGCGTGTGCAATTTTCACAGGAACATTGGTGGCTCGGTTCCCATTGATAGAGTATGCGATCTGCACATCGTATTCTCCGGGAGTCGGCAGAGTTGCTGAAAATTCAGCGAGGGCATTCCCGTCTTTTGTGCCTCCGTCATGGTGATACCCCTCGTGAATCCCTTTCTCCAGACTCGACCGCGTCCAGGGCCCCGTGAGCTTCGCCTTTGACTCATCGACAATAATTCCCTGAAGGGAGCTGATCGCGGTGTAGTTCGCAGGAGGTTTCGGAGGAGCTATATAATCGAGAACCTGACTATCCGCTTCCAGCCTTGCTTTCAGTTTTTCGTAGCCGACTTTCTGAACCGCGATGCCTTCATCGATCGCCATACTCGCGGCAGTTGCAGCGGACTGACCGAGCACCATGAAAACCGGTTCCATCCGGATTGACCCAAAAGCCATGTGAGTGGCCGACAGACAAACCGGGACGAGAAGATTTTTGCACTCAGCCTCTTTGGGAACAATAGACTGATAGCTGATCGGGTAGGGTGGAAATCCACCAACCTCAACATCCCCCTCATTTTTGGCAAAACCGTCGGCAGTCACATATCGCTGGGTGTTGTGCGAATCCATCGTATAGGCTCCCATGCCAACTCCATCGGCGACCTTTTCTTTCTGCTGACAGTGATTCTGCGTCATCACAAAAGCGCTCACCATGCGACGGGCTTCCCGAACGTAGAGTTGCTTCTGCCAGCCCTGCCCCTCAGTGAATTCATCTTTGCACATGCCCCATTTCGCAACGCCGTTCCGAATTGGATCAGGTATACGTGGGTGATTCGCCAGCGTCCACATCAGACCCTGCTGATACAAAAGGTGTCGCCGGGCAATGGCATCCCTCCCCGCGTAGCTCGCTTCAGGGTAGTCATAATTCTGCCCGATAAAATCAGTCGAAAACCCAGTTCGGTTGTTGGTGTCTGTTTTTCGATTCGGCATGGATGAATTGATCCACGGCATCCCTTTCTCACCGGCTTCGAAATTTCGCAGCAACAATTCATACCATTCCTCCTCATAGCCTTCGGGCTTATGAAACGGGATCCGGTTTTCCGGATGATCCGTGAGACACATCCGGTAGCAATAGGCCTGAATCCGTTTATCAGCGCCGCCTTCCTGCCCCGGTCCCACAGGATCGAGAAAGGGCAAAAGTCCGCTTTCGGGATCACCTTTCACCCGATAGGGATCGACGCCTTTCACGAAATTGTGATACCTGTCCATCTTCGTTTGGACGCCGTTGAGTGTTTCTCCGTATTGCGCATTGGCCTCACGACCGAAGGTGTAACTTACTCCCGCCGCCGCCATCAAATCACCTTCATAGGTCGCATCGATGAACATTTTTCCGGTAAATACCCGCCCGGATTCCATCGTGATTTCAGTGATCCGCCCTTCATTCACCTTCACTCCGGATTTCCGGTTGAGCGGTTCTTTGTGAACAAAATTCAGACCCGTTTCAGCGATCCATTCCCGATACACCTCCAGTGCAGCACCCGGCTCGAAGGTCCACATGGTCGCCTCCCCTTGCGCGGTCCGAGTTTGACCTGAGTCTTTGTATTCGTCCCGTTTCTCCCATTTCCAGGATTCCTGTTTTTCGTAGTGTGCCGCGATCCGTTCGTAAAACTTGCGGGACAAGCCCCCGATCACCTGCTTGTTCCCGATATCCGTTTGCCCGAGACCACCTGTTGTCAATCCGCCCTCTCGATCTGTAGGCTCAATTACAAGCACGGTCTTCCCCATCTCGAGGGACTGAATACCGGCAACGATTCCCGCACTCGTACCACCATAAACGACGACATCAAAAGATTCCGGATCGGCGGCTGACAAGTTGAAGCTCGTAACAATACCACTCACGGTCAGCAGAAAGAATTTTTGAAATTTCATCATCTCCCACCAGACTAGCGGCATTCAATAGTGATTCCACTTTGGATTCGTTCGCGAGCAGTCCGTATAGACGTGGAAAATGATGTGTCCAAACTGCCTTCCGGAAACCTCATTCGAGAGGGTCAGCCAATGCCGTCCCAATTCCGGTCGCCCCGTATCCATTACCACAGTAGAAAAGCCGCAGCTTCGAGCCCTCGCGAACGACATGAGGGTATTCGACCATCTTATTTTCCCATGCTGCTTCACCGGGTGGAAGCGCAAGGTTTTCATTTGGCTTGCCGCGATTCCAGATGAGCCCGTCCCGGCTGCTTGCTTCGCAAATTGAGTAAGCACCATAGCGCGTGCCAATCCCCGCATAAATCGCCCGCCAACCGTCCTTCACCGGCCACACATTGAGGGCAATGGTAGCCGCATCTTCATACTCCGCCTCCGCCCGCGGACGCAAGACGACACGCTTATCAGTCCAGGTGATGCCATCGTAGGAATGAGCTACCACCGATTGTTTTGCCTGATGTACCTGAAGTGTTTTCCCCGGTCTTCCCGTCGCCAGGGTGTAATGCATCCGATAAAGAATCCGCCCGTCGCTTTGTGGGATTTCGATAATCGGTCCACCACCGGCAATCCCCTTGTTGTCGGGCCATTCCGGAAATCCATCGCCCCGCAGCACGACATTCCCGGTCTTTTCCCAATGCACCAAATCATCGCTGACAGCCAGACCAATCCCGGTGAAAGCTTGCAAGCCGCCACCACCGCTACCTCTACCGGTGTAGTAAAGATGCCACTTATCGCCGATCCGATGGACACAGGGCAGAACGCACCACAACTCATCGAAATCATCTTTTGCTCCGACATCGAACAATGAACCGTGCCGCGTCCACTTTGTTACGTCATTGATCGGGCAGGTCGCGAGGCATATGCGTTGTTTTCTTTTCGCATCCGCTCCGGAATAAAACAGCCAGTATTCCCCCTTGTCCTTCCGGGTAACAACAAAGGGATTCATACAGCGGTTCCGATCAAAGTCGTTATCTCCGGGAGGGAACACTGGATTTCGAGAATCCCTCTTCCACTTGTGAACCTGAAAACGCCCCAATGCCCCTCTGTCATGAACAGGTTCACTGAACAATAGATTGGGCCCGCCATAAGACAGCGCACCGACGGCACCCGCCTTTCCTAACAAAGTTCGCCTGCTGATCATTCAGGAATCATTGGAAACTTCTCAAATGAGGTCAATCTCCGAAACTTCAGGAAGGCGTGTTCAGTCGATCGTGATGGACTCGGTTGCTGTTCCACACATACCTCTGATAACCAACCCACCGATCCAATGAGAAGAGGACAATTTTACTATTTCAAAATCTTCCGCATTTTCTCCAGCAATCCGTCATAGGGCGGACGGGCCGCGAAAACATCCTTTATTAAATACCGCTTCGTTATCGAGCGTGCGTAGCTAAAAGCCTCGAAGCCCGCTTCGCCCCGATATCTCCCCATCCCGCTATTGCCAACTCCACCAAAGGGAAGCTTCAAATTCGTCGCCTGCTTCATCGTGTCATTGATCCCGACAGAGCCCGAGGGAATAGCAGCGATCACTTTTTCCTGAAATTTCTCATCCCGTGAAAAAAGATAGAGCGCCAATGGCGAAGCCTTTCCAGTAAACCGTTCCAGCAATTCATCGAGATCGTCGTAAGCAATCACTGGCAGAACCGGACCAAAGATTTCTTCCTGCATCACAGGGTCATCCCAATCAGCTTCCGGTAAAATTCTCGGAGCCATCCAATCTTTATCCGGAACATCTTCGCCAATCTCAACTACCTCTCCGGATACCAAATTTCGAATTCTCTCAAAATGGTTCGCATTGATGATCCTTGCTAAATTTTCCTGACCCGATTTTCCGTACCACTCCTCCAAAAGCGCTTCCGCCTTCTCCACAAATGCGGCACGAATCTCATTCGGTATGAGCACGAAATCCGGAGCCATACAGGTTTGCCCTGCATTGAAAAACTTCCCCCCGATGATTCGCTCCGCCGCTTCGACTAAATCGATATCTTTCCCCACGATGCAGGGACACTTCCCTCCCAGTTCCAAAACCACCGGGATTAATTTTTCTGCCGCAGCTTTCGCAATAATTTTACCGACCTTTCCGCTTCCTGTGTAAAAGATAAATTTAAAGGGCTGAGTGAGGAGCTCCTCAACCACCTCTTTGCCCCCCTGAACAACCGTGACGTGCGCAGGATCAAATGCCCCGCGAATTATCTTGGCGAGAAGATCAGCGGAAGCGCCCGCCATTTCGGAAGGTTTCAAAACCACACAATTCCCTGCTGCCACCGCAGCGATCAAAGGACTGAGTGAAAGCTGGATCGGGTAGTTCCAGGGAGCGATAACCAGAGAGGGCCCCAAAGGCTCCTGTCGAACCTCGCTCCTTGCCGGGAGAAAATAAAACGGATTTCCCACTCGGCGCGCTTTCGCCCAGCGATTCAAATTTTTGATCGTGAATCGGATTTCGCTGAGCACAAAGTAGATTTCCGCAAGGTAGGCCTCCACTTCGGGCTTACCAAGATCCTGTGACAAAACGCTCAGAAATTCGTCGGTATTCTTTTGAATGGATTCTTCCAAACGTCTCAATGCCGTCTTTCGAAACTCAATCAAACGAGTTCCACCAGCCCGGAAAAAAACTTCCTGAGACTTCACGACCTCGGGGATAGATCTGTTTTTTCCAGTGGACTCCATATCGGGCATCGCAAAAAGTATCACGCAAGCTGCTGAAGTCGCGAATTGAAACGGAAAATCAATGCAATCCAATCGGAGCGTTCAGACGTATCAAAGTTCAAAATAAACTCGACTTACTGCATCTCCAGCCCGAAACATAACCTTTCCTCGGCTCTCTCTTCGTTATCCCATTCCGCAATGTCTACTCCCGAGTCACGTGCGAAAGCAGTCCAGCAGTCAGCCGATGCTCCTGCCAGAGTCATTATTGTGGGCGGAGGTCCCGGTGGTGTCGCCAGCGCACTGCTCCTCGCCAGTCGCGGAATTAAAGTCGATCTCTACGAGAAACACAGTCGAATCGGCGGAAGAACCGGAGCGATTGAAGATCGCGGATTCAAATTCGACATTGGTCCTACCTTTCTGATGATGAAGCCTCTCCTCGATCGAATCTTCGAGGAAGCAGGAAAAAAGTCGGAAGACTATCTCGATTTTATCAAGCTCGACCCGATGTATGAACTCCGGTTCGGAGACGAAACGTTTCGGGCTTTCGACAACAACGAAGATACCAAAGCCGAAATCGAACGGCTCTTCCCCGGGCAATCAGCGGGAATGGATCTCTTTTTAAAGAAGGAAAGGCATCGGCTGGAGAAATTGATGCCGACCCTGCAAAAAGATTTTTCCACCGCAGGGAAAAGGCTGTCTCCTTCCTTACTTCCGGCGATTCCCCATTTGTCCCTGGGCAGTTCGGTCTTTGATATACTCAATAAGTATTTTACCAACAAAGACCTGGCGATTCTTTTCGCCTTTCAAAGCAAGTATCTGGGAATGTCAGCCTGGGAATGTCCCGGTGCCTTCTCCATGATTTCCTACATGGAACACGAGCACGGGATTTATCATACTCTCGGCGGGCTCAGTGAGATTCCAGCGGCGCTAGCCAGAGCAGCCGGGGATTTTGGAGCAAATATCCATTTGGGATCCCCTGTGAAAAGAGTCTTAATCGAAGGGCGAAAGACCAAAGGAGTTGAGTTGGAGAGCGGCGAAAAAATTGAGGCCGACCACGTCATCATCAATGCGGATTTCGGACACGCGATGGGCAATCTCTTCCCCAAAGGCTCCCTGAAAAAATACACTCCCGAAAAGGTGAACAGCATGAAATACAGCTGCTCCACCTTCATGATGCATCTCGGTCTGGATAAAGTGTACGACCTCCCCCATCACACAATCGTTTTCGCAAAGGATTACCGGAAAAACACTGACGAGATCTTCAAGAATTTTCAGGAGTCTGACGATATTTCCTTCTACGTGCGCAACGCCAGTATTAACGATCCCACAATTGCTCCCGAAGGTAAATCGAGTCTCTATATTCTGGTCCCCACTCCGAACCTTGAAGGCGATATCGATTGGGATGAAGCTCAGCATAAATACCGAACCCTCGTTCTCAAGGGACTCTCTGAGCGCCTTGGCATCGATGATCTCGAAGACCATATTGAGGTGGAGTATCTTTTCAATCCGAAGACCTGGGAGGAGGAAATGGGTGTCTTCAAGGGAGCGACATTCAATCTCTCTCACTGCCTCAGTCAGATGGCCTTTAACCGCCCTCGAAACCAGTTTGAGGAATTCAAGAACTGCTACCTCGTGGGAGGAGGCACTCATCCGGGGAGCGGTCTTCCGACGATTTTCGAATCGGCCAGAATTTCCGCAAATCTTATTTCCGATTCCTGCGGCTGTCTCTTATACACATCTCCGAGCCCACGAGACCGAGGCTGATCTCG
>CAJXQE010000292.1 GCA_913058215.1 uncultured Verrucomicrobiales bacterium | reverse complement strand
CGAGATCAGCCTCGGTCTCGTGGGCTCGGAGATGTGTATAAGAGACAGTGGCTGAAGCGATTCGCACTTATCGTGAAATTGGCTTCAATGGCCCGATCCGTCCTGACCACGTCCCGCAACTCGAAGGCGAAGATGACGGCGACCCCGGCTACACCATGCTTGGTCGACTTTTTGCCTTTGGCTATATCAGAGGATTGCTTCACGGAACCGAGTCCTGACAAAAAATTCGAACATGCCAAAGATTACCGCCATCGAAACGGCGATCCCCTCAGGGATCATGCCAAATCTGATTCTGGTCCGGATCCACACAGACGCGGGGATCATCGGCTGTGGAGAAACTTACTACACCCCTCATGCGATAGAAGGACTCATCCACGACTGGATGGCTGAACGTCTCCTCGGCGCGGAGGCCACTGACATTGAATCCCACTGGCGTTTTCTCTACGAGCGATGCGCCGCGTTCGGAGCACCCGGCGCCGAAATGCGCGCACTTTCCGCTATCGATGTCGCCCTCTGGGATATTCTTGGCCAGGAATCCGGGCAGCCGGTGTGGAAACTTCTCGGCGGAGCCACCCAGCGCAATGTCAGGATCTACAATACCTGCGGAGGTCCGGGCTACGGGGCGATCAAACAAGATTCCTCGCAAACGAAACAGGCTCACCCCGGTTGGCCGGGATACGGGGATGAAGGTGACCCGGGCCCGCTTCAAGACAACTGGTCATCTATTCATGCCGCCGGAGATCTGGCGGAGGAACTGATCTCCGAAGGAATCACCGGAATGAAAATGTGGCCCTTTGATCGATATGTTCACCGGAGCGGAGCGCTTTACATGTCGCCATCAGATATCGAAGAAGGGATGAAGCCTCTCCGCGAGATCAGGGATCGGGTTGGAGACAAAATAGAAATCATGATTGAAGGCCATGCCTTTTTCAAACTTCCCACCGCCTTGCGCCTCGCAGAAGCACTGAAAGAAATTCGACCGCTCTGGTTGGAGGATTTCATCTCGCCGGACAACATCAATACGCTCTCGGATTTCCGCGCAAAGTCCGGACTTCCCATCTCAGCATCGGAAATGTTACTGGGCAGGAACAGCTACCTGAATTTACTGAACGCAAATGCCGCGGATTATATCATGATCGATCCCACCTGGGCCGGAGGAATCAGTGAAACGCGGCGCATCATCGAACTGGCTCAGGCCTTTAATATTCCGGCGACCATGCACGATTGTACCGGGCCACTCACTTTGTATTCCGGCCTTCACTGTGCCGCCGCTTCCGACAATGTCGTCTTTCAGGAAACCGTTCGCGCCCACATCCGGACTTTTTACAAGGACCTTATCGACCGCCAGCCCGTGATCGAAGAGGGTCGACTACAACTCCCCACAGACGCCGGACTGGGAACGGCTCTGCTGCCGGAACTCTTCCAGGCGGGAACAAACCAACATCGACTGAGCGAAGCCTGACATGCCCACCCAAAAACGACATCAGGTAATCGGAGCCACCACACTTGTGGCGATCCTTTTATATCTCGACCGAATCTGTATCGCCGAGATCGCAAAGCTGGATGCGTTTAAGAATGAGCTCGGCCTGACACCGACGCAGACCGGCGCAATGCTTTCCGCATTTTTTCTTTCTTATGCTCTGGCTCAAGTACCCGCCGGCTGGCTGTCAGATCGCTTCGGTGCGCGCAAGATGCTGCCGATCTATATTGTTCTCTGGTCCATTTGTACCATGCTGACCGGTCTCGCGACTGGATTCGTCATGCTAATTATCGCCCGAATGATTTTCGGGATTGCTCAGGCAGGCTGTTATCCAACAGCAGGGAGCCTGATTAAGCGCTGGACTCCCCTACCCTCACGCGGGACTGCCAGTAGCATTGTTTCGTTCGGCGGAAGGTTGGGTGGAGCCCTTGCCCCACTACTCACCGCCTGGCTACTGAAAGACTATCTGGGCTGGCGTTGGGTGCTCGTGCTCTATGGAACTTCAGGGCTTCTTGTCGCTCTCTTGTTTTGGATAGTTTTCCGGGAGAGCCCTCGTGAACACCCTGGCTGCAATGAGGCCGAACAAAATCTCATCGAGGAGGGGGATGCAGACTCAGGAGATTCGAAAGCTTCTGCCTTCCCCCCGATTCATCTCCTCATGAAAAGCGGAACCATGTGGCTGATGTGCGCACTCCAGTTTGGAATCAACATCGGTTGGGTTTTCCTGGTTACCTGGCTTCCGACCTATTTGAAGGACGTCAAAGATGTGGATCCGAAAATTGGTGGACTCATGTCGACCATTGTTCTCTTCGCCGGAATTGTCGGCATGCTTCTCGGCGGACGTCTCACTGACATTGCTACCAGGCACTGGGGTGTGCGCTGGGGACGTTCGCTTCCGATTGCGGCATGCTACGTCGTCGCCCTTATTTCCTATCTTTGCTGCCTCAAGCTGGAATCCGCCTGGGCCTTCATCGCAGCCGCCTCGGTAGTTGCCTTCGCAACAGACATGAGCGTTCCGGCGATTTGGGCCTACATGCAGGACGTTGGTGGAAAGAATACTGCAGCCGTCTTTGGATGGGGAAACATGTGGGGAAACCTTGGTGCAGCGACAACTCCCCTTCTCGTTCCAATTGTCCTCGAAAAGTGGGACACAAATGGAGACTGGCACGAAGCCTTTCTCCTTTTCTCGGCCGGCTATCTGATCGCGATGATCGCCGCCCTTGGCATCAATGCTAACCGCAAAATTTCACCATGAAAATTCTTAACTCACTCCTCATTCTCTTCGCTCTGATTCCGGGCATCGGCTCAACTCAGGAAACAGCCCAAAACAAACCGGTGGAAGACCCGGGATACGTCGACCTTTTCAATGGGAAAGACTTAAGCGGTTGGGTTGACGTCAACACTTCACCCGAGACCTGGTCCGTTCGTGATGGCATGCTGATTTGTTCCGGACGTCCACTCGGGGTCATGCGTTCGGAGAAGCAGTATGAAAACTTCATCCTCATCGTGGAATGGCGGCACATGGAGGCCGGAGGAAACTCAGGAGTGTTTCTCTGGAGTGATGCTGTCGCCGACCGCAGTGATCCTTTACCCAACGGAATGGAAGTCCAAATGCTGGAACTCTCCTGGCCGGAACTCCACAAATCGAAAGACGGAACGCTTCCTCCGGTCGCCTATGTCCACGGAGAACTATTTGGAGCCGGCAGCCTCACCGGAATTCCCGACAATCCTCGTGGTAAGCGAAGCAAGTCACTTGAAAATCGCTGCAAACCCAAAGGCGAGTGGAATCGATACGTCGTCGTTGCGGTCGATGGAACCGTGAAACTTTCGGTGAATGGAAAATTCGTGAACGGGATCCGTGAGTCATCAATGCGCAAAGGTTATCTGTGCCTCGAATCCGAAGGCGGTGAAATTCATTTTCGAAAAATACGAATGCTGCCACTTCCCGGCGGTCTTGCCGACGAGTCGAACACTACAGCCCTGATCGAAAATTTGAAATAGCCCAACGTAACTCTCATGAATAGAAGAAATCTTTTAAGATCAGCAGCGCCTCTCGTTGTGGCCGGAGCTGCGGCAAAGACAGCATTGGCTCAAAGCGAAGCGGGATCGAATACGGTTCATTTGACCGCAAATTTGAACCCTGTCATTCAGCGGTGCCGGGACGCCGGACTGAAGATTCTGCAAGCTTCGCAAAAGGATCTTGAGCGGGGGCTCGAGCTCCACGCCAATTCCCTCGTCTTCGATTCTTACGGATTTTCCCCACGCTCAGCAATCGACGGCGATGCCATGAAAAAGGCGGCCCTCGCCGGCGCGTCTGACATTGAAATCAGTGACATGCGCGAGGACATGTCGATGACACAGTGTGTCACCAATGCGAGAGAGCGTGAGGAGTACGAAGCGGCATGGAAGGCTTCGGGAGTAACCTGCATTTTCCAAAACGCAGGGCAGGAGGGTCAGGATCCAATGGTTCTATTGAAACGACTGGCCCGCTTTACTTTTGTGACGGACATGATGCGTGACTTTGTTTCCAAGGCGGCCACTCCCGGCGATGTTGAAGCTGCAAAAAAGGCAGGGAAGCATTGCCTCTATCTCACAGGCAATGGCGTCCCATTGACTCAGGACTGGGTCTCCATCCCCGATGAGCTTCGCTACCTTCGCGTCTTCTATGAGTTGGGAATCCGAATGATGCACCTAACCTATCAGCGCAGGAACATGATTGGCGACGGTTGTGGCGAAACAGCAAATGCCGGGCTCAGCGATTTCGGGCGGGCGGTCATCAAAGAAATGAACCGCGTGGGAGTGATTCCCGATTGCGCTCATTCAGGATGGCAGACCAGTCTGGAGGCAGCTCAACTTTCTGAGAAACCCTGCGTCGCCAGTCACTCAATCGCCGCCGGAATCTACGCTCACATTCGGAGTAAGCCGGATGAGGTGATCAAAGCAATCGCTGATACCGATGGATATATCGGCATCTGTTGTATCCCACGGTTCTTGAGAGGCACAGGCGACATCAGTGCATTTCTTGATCACATCGATTACGTGGCCAAAAAATTTGGAGTCGATCATGTCGCCATTGGAACGGATGTCGCCTATAACTCGAGGAATGCCGGGGACGAGAATAAGAAAGCCGCCGCATCTGGTTTGGGTGGCAGAAAGCGCAGCGCTTTCCGGTCTCTCTGGCCGAAGGTCACTTTTAAGACCACCCCGGAAATGTCGGACAGCATCGCCTGGACCAACTGGCCCCTCTTTACGGTCGGTCTCGTTCAGAGAGGCTATACCGACGAAGAGATTCAAAAGATCGTTGGCGGAAATGTGATGCGGGTTGCCCGCGCTTCCATGGTCGACATCGCAGCCTGATCCCTATGGATAATTCTACAACCCGCCGAAAATTCCTCCAAACTGCAGCTGCTGTTTCTCCCGCACTTGGAGCCGCGCCTGCAAACGCGGACTCCATCTCCCGGAATCTGATTCGAAAAGAAAACGAAATACCGGGAACGACGGACTGGCAACTCACCCGGGTTCGGCTCGATGAGCGCGGTGGTTTTCGGAATTCAGACATCGAAGGGTATTGTTCAAAACAATCTGTAGCTGCAGGTGAATCTATTGATTTCTTCGTAAGCACAAAGCTGGAAAACGAATTTACTCTCGAGATTTTTCGGACCGGATACTATGGCGGCACCGGTGCCCGGCTCATGACAAAGCTCGGCCCCTTTCCGGGAAAGTCGCAAGACGTTCCCGAATCCTCCCGAGGGGAAAAGCTTCTTCACGAATGCCAGTGGGAGCCCTCGACATCATTAGAGATTCCCGATGACTGGGTCAGCGGCGTGTATCTCGGCCGTCTTTCCACTCCGGATAAAACCGGTCACGGATACTGGCAAAGCTATGTCGTTTTTGTAGTGAGAGATGATCGCCCCGCTGACATCTGCCTGCAATGTTCCGACAATACCTGGCAAGCCTACAATCGTTGGCCAAACGACTTTTCGATCTACACTCACCCAAAAGGAAACCAGGGACCGTGGGCAGACGTCAGCTTTGACCGCCCATACTCCAAGTATGCTCAGATCTACGAGAATCCTCAATCAATAGGATCGGGCGAGTGGCTCTGTTTTGAGTTTCCCTTCGCCTACTGGTTGGAGAAAGAGGGCTACGACGTCACCTATTGTTCCAACGCGGACATGGTCGATCCCGCTTACGCAAAGCCAAATCGATTCAAGGCGTTTCTCAGCAACGGTCACGACGAGTATTGGGATATCCGTGAGTATAATAATGTTGTGAAGCTTCGCGACACCGGAACGAACATTCTATTTTTCTCCGGCAATTCCGTCTGTTGGGTCACTCCGATGACTCCAAGCTCCGACAAAACTAACAAAAACAGAATCATTTCGCGGGGAGGTCCCTACGGCGGTGAATACAAATATGCAGTCGATCGCGAAAAGAATCATGGCCCTTTTCCGCATCGCGGGCCGGACGAAGGTTACCTCATGGGTTCTCGAAACGTGGATCCGGTTAATGGAGGCGGCGATTGGATCTGTGGGAAACCGGATCACTGGATCTTCAAAGGCACCGGGATGAAGAAGGGCGACAGCGTACCCGGTCTTATTGGTTGGGAGTATCATGGAGATCCACCTGAGGATATTGATGGACTTGAAGTGATCGCCGCAGGCACAGCTCTTCAGGGCGGCGTAAATCCCCAGCAATGGACGGCAACAATTTATCCGGGGGCCAAAGATAATTTCGTCTTCAACGCATCCACAATTTTCTGGTGCCAGGGGCTCAGTTCACCGCCGGGACACATGCTTCCCTGGTCGCATTGGTCACGTCCCCACGGTCCGGATGTCCGGGTTCAACAAATTACGAAAAATCTGCTCAAGCGAGCGATCGACGGAACAGGAGCGTGAAGTTAATCTTCGCCTTCACTCCGGATGACAACTTCCACTTTCCTCAGGGTGGTTGAAAACTCACTCCCGCCCATTTCGTATCCCGACCTGACAACCTTGATGACTTCTCCCGGTTGAAAACGAACCCCGGTAAACTTCTTCCCACCCCAGCCTTCAGGCATCACTACAGAAACCGTCTTACGATGTTTCGGGGTCAGCAGAGTGCCCTCTTCGATAGTGAAAGCCTTCACATCATTGGACTCCAGAATCGCAACAAGACGGTCACGAAATCCATCCATCGAAACTGCCACTTTCCGATAGGAAGAACTTCGAGATTTATGATATTTCGCTATCTGTTTCTCAAACTCCTCGAGAAAGTCGATCACGCTTTTAAACAGTTCCTGTTCATGATCCTTCGCCAGAACCATTTTTTCAAACCGCTCGGGGATTTCGATTTCATTCCCCACACGACTTAAGCCCTGCGCGCGACGAATCTCATCGCTGACCTGTTTGCGAATTTCTTCGAGATCATCTTCGAGAATCTCCAACTCACTCTTCGCCTCTTTCGAATTCTGATCGAGTGACTCAATCTCTTCCACAAGACCCTCGCACCTTCGTTTTAGCTCCCCCTGGAATTTATCTCCAAACTCCTTCCAGACGGGTTCAATCTTCCTCAGTTCGGCGCGGACGGAATCAGCCGCGTTTTCCATTTTTTGCAACACAAGCTCGGCGGCCTCCCCTTCACTTTCAGAAGAAGGGTCCGACCGTTCTTCTCCAAGCCATGGTTCCCAATCTTCGAGAACTTTCGAGGCAAGCTTACCCAATCCTTCCACCAGAAACGAAAACCGCACCTCCTGTTCCTCCAGGCTTGCCTTATTGGTCAGGAGTTCCTGATCCTTTTCAGCGAGTAACTTGAGGTTTTCGTCATAGCTGCTCTGCAACTGATCACAAGCCGTAGACCATTCAGCAATACTCGTCTCGTGTTGAGAAATGGTGGTCTCCCTCGACGCGATATCACTCAGCTGAAGGGTCAGTTTCGAATCTCTATCAGCTAGATCCAGGCGAAGTTGCTCCACTTTCTTTTGCAACTCATCCTCGCGGGACTGCCGCTCTCTCCTCTCACTGTCCAATGTCACCATGAAAGTGGAAACCTCCGCTTGAAGCGTCTCTGCCTCTTGCTTGTAGTCGAACGCATCAACTTCAGGTTCTTCCTCCGGTCCTGCTTCGACGAGAAACTTCCCTTTTCCGATTTTGATAAAGTCCCCTTCACTCAAGTCATGCCGACCTATCTTGTCACCATTGACAAAAGTTCCATGACGCGATTCGACATCGCTGACGACCAGTGTCTCGCCGTCGTACTTTAGCTCCGCATGAAAACTGGAAACGGTTGGATCGTCGATTCGGATGGCATTGGCCACGTCTCTACCTATCCTCCAAAATCCCTTCGATCCGGAGATCTCAAGAGCCTCTTCAAAAGATCCGTCAGCGTTGAGTGGTTTAAGGAGAAAGCCCATAGGCGAGGGAATGCGCCACCTTTTGCATAAAAAGGGACTGTATTCAAACCCGATTTTTCACGTGCATTCGCCGCTGAAAATCAAATCAACTCCCGCATCGGCTTGTGGCCATCAACGAGGAAATGAGGGCGCCCTGAAAAATCTTCGATTGTCACCTGATTCGCATTGATTCCCATCTTGTGATAAAGCGTTGCAAAAACCTCCCCAAAATGGACGGGACGGTCAGCAATTTCACCACCAAGTCGGTCGGTCGCGCCGATCACCTGACCTGTTTGCAATCCTCCGCAGGCAAGCAGTCCACCACCGACCCGTGGCCAGTGATCACGCCCGGCATCCTTATTGATCTTCGGTGTCCGGCCGAACTCTCCCCAGGCAACAACCGTCACATCGTCGGCCATTCCCCGTTCATGAAGATCTTCAATGAGAGCACTCAATCCCTGATCAAACATGGGAGCATGCCCACGCATCCCATTGAAATTGGAACTGTGAAAATCCCATCGACCAAAATTCAAAGTAACGCAGCGAGCACCGGCTTCCACCAGTCGGCGTGCCAAAAGGAAATGCTCCAGATTCCGGGGAGCTCCGTCGCCAAAGTTTTTGGGATCCCCTTTTCCATATCGTTCGCGAACTTTCGGATCTTCGTTCTCCAAGTTGAGCGCCTCCGCCAGTTCACTGGAGGTCAGCATACCAAATGCCTGTTGATGAAATTCATCGAGGCCTTCCATCATTCCTGTGCGATCCGCATCCCGCCGAAATCGATCAAATTCATTCAGCAGGCCTTTTCGTTCGTCGAGTCGGGCCGCCGTCAAATCGTCGAGGACGAGATCGTTCTTTCCGGGACCGGAAGGCTTGAACGGACCGTTGGCAAAACCGAGAAAGCCCGGCTTACCGGATGAGCCGTATGGGGGATGCCCCGCTTTGGGCGCCAGCCCGATAAATGGAGGAACGTCAGGATTCGTCGGCCCCATCAGTTGAGACATTACGGCACCGATGGAGGGCCATCCGCCCGGAGGCTGACCAGTCATGTTCAAGGTCGATCCAACCTTGCCGGTATAGCACATAAAGGAATCGTGGCTTCCGTTCGGCGCTCCGTAAAGCGAGCGAATCGGAACGCACTTGTCCATTATTTTTGCAAGGCGCGGGAGAAGTTCACAAACTTGAATCCCGGGAACATTTGTCGGAATCGGGGAAAACTCACCTCGAATATCAGAAGGTGCGTCCATTTTGAGATCATACATGTCCTGGTGCGGAGGAGCTCCGGCCATGTAAACCATAATGATTGCCTTCTTCGAATTACGAAGACCGGACATCTGCTCTGCCTGCAGCATATGAGGCAGAGACATCCCGCCAAGCCCGAGCCCACCTATGCGAAGGAAATCGCGGCGGGAGTGGCCATCACAAAAACGGGACTTCTTCGCCCCCGACTGCGGACCTGATATGGTTAGCATACGCTTAGAGTAGTGTGAAACGGTAGAGTCGCCACTTCCCTCATGACACGTAATCACGCGGACAACTACAGTACACTCAAAGGCCGGAAACCGGCAAAATGCCAGGGTCCGGCCTGAGAAAATTCTAAGATTGGGTTACTCCTGGCGAAACTCAGCTTTTTCGTCGGTGCGACCAATATTGTACCAAAACTTGAATTCTTCGAGGTTCAGTTTTTCGTCTTCGTCTTTGTCCGCACGTTTTACCGCTTTTCGAAATTCGCGGCGAGCGCGGGAATTTTGTTTTCCCTCTTTCATATTCGCCATTTCTTCAGCAGTTACGAATCCATCGTTATCCTTATCGTAGGCAGTGAAAACTTTTCCTTCTTTGGTATTCATTGCCGCGCCTCTTGCAGGAGCTCTTTCTCTTCCTTCGCCTTCAGCCTTCGGCATATCTCCGTCACGAGGTCCTTCTTTCCTTCCTTCGCCATCACGTGGCCCCTCTTTCTTCGCCTCGCCGTCTTTCGGCCCATCTCCGCGACGGGCGTCTCCGTCCCTCTTCGGCGCATCTCTGCCTCTTTCACCTTCGCCACGCTTCTTGTCACCATCACGCTCTGCTTCCGGCGCTTTACGACCTTCTTCTTCGGCAGCAACAACGGCCGGAGAGGTAAAGCTAGTCAGGGAAAATGCAGCGATCACAGCGATTACGCTCAGTTGGAGGAATAATTGGTAGGGTTTGTTTTTCATAATCAGTTCGAGTCTTTGTTTGAGTTCATTTTTCCGGGAAACAAAAGAGATCAGAGACCTGTCTCTTATACACATCTCCGAGCCCACGAGACCGAGGCTGATCTC
>CAJXQE010000291.1 GCA_913058215.1 uncultured Verrucomicrobiales bacterium | reverse complement strand
TGTATAAGAGACAGTCTCATCACGGTGGTCGCGTATTGAGCAGTCTCCGGAATCTTGAAATAAGTGGGCAACAGAATTTCCCCGTTCGGTAAATCGAAACGCTGCACACAACCGGCTCCAGAATTTTCAAACTTGGGATCGTCCGGCATCTCAATGGTCTTCCAGTCGCTCCACGATTCCGACGCCTCCTTATAGACCGCATAAGACGTTCCGCGGGGACGCACTTTCATCACATGATTGTTTTCGTAAACGACGGTGTGCCCTGTCCCCAAAAGTTTTCCTGTCTTGGAATGGAAGCTTGGAGTGAAATCGCAGACCGTGATTTGGAGATCATCCTTCCCTTTCCAGGAAAATGGCCGTCTTGCAAACGACTCATGCTGCTTCGGTTCAGACCAGGTTTTTCCCATGTCGCTTGACCGCATTTCATTGAGAGCAAAGAACACATCCGAACCAGACAGCTGTAGCTTCTGCAGGGTCATTACGACAAGCGGGGCATCTGCCGGGTTCTTTTTCGACGCCGGACGGATCGCGCCAGCCCGGGCATGCACCCAGCACATTTCCCCATCAAACCCCTGACGCGCCACTGTCAGATCGATATCGTAAAGAGGATCTGCAGCGAAGCAGGAAAAATTCAATCCCAGGAGAATGGAAAGGCCGGTAAAAAGAGATTTCATAAACACACCCTCAGGTTAGCCGAGATCCCCCCTTCCCCGCAATTCTACCTCATAGCGTATTGACGGCGGCAAAGTATGAGGATTGACTCTTAAGGCTAAGGCAGAGACCATCACAGATCTTGACGCCCCCTTCCTTCGTCAACCCCGGTCCCGGGTCCGCGCCCTCCGGTGAAGGGTTCATTTCCGCAGACCTTCGAAAAAAATCGCAAACACTCATCACCATGTATTCACAGGCTCTGCATAAACTCGCACTTCTATCATTGATATCGTTCTGCACGATCATCAATGTTCAAGCCCATATGGCCAAGGAGATATTCCTCAAGAGTGGAGAACTCATTGGCTTGCCTGATTCATATCTCCCCGCCCGGTTTGACAAAGAAAAGTATATCCTCACCATAAAAGACAAGAGTTTTAAATTTCCTGATTTTTTGGTCAATCTCATCAAGTCAAATACAGAGAAGCAGAAAATCAAAATGCATGCATCCTGGGAGCACGATGGAGACCCGTATATAACCATTGAGTTCATGACGGAAGCGAATGGCGGCTGCATCTGCTTTTTTTCACTTGATAACCTCTCTAAGCTATCTGCATCGAAGGAAATCCCCGTAGAGGGAGGACATAGAAGAGAGCATATTACGTTTTCGGAGGCGCAGCAAAAAGCAATTCGGAATGGGGTCTATCAGGCAAAAAAATAAGCCGTGACAGGCAAGAGTGGGTTTATCTTAATAACTCGACCTCAAAGCAGGTGTTCGGCCTCACCATTGTCTCGTTATCCCTCGGTACGCGCCGGAAGGAACTCTTCCCCTTCCCCGCAATTCTCCCTCATAGCGTATTGACGGCGAATCGGTACGAGGATTGAATCTCAAGGCTATGGCAGAACTCATCATTAATCCTGACACAACGAGAATCGGATGGATCGGCACCGGCGTCATGGGAGCCAGTATGTGCGGCCACCTCATGGACGCGGGGTTCGCCGCCACCGTCTACTCGCGGACAAAATCCAAAGCTCATGTCCTGATCGACAAAGGAGCGAAATGGGCTGATTCGCCGGCCGCTGTTGCTGAGGATTCCGACCTCATCTTTACCATTGTAGGATTCCCTGAAGATGTCCGGGAAGTAATTCTTGGAGAAGAGGGAGCTCTTTCGGGCGCAAAGGAAGGAACTGTCATCGTTGACATGACCACGAGCGAGCCTTCGCTGGCAGTTGAAATTGCTGAAACCACGAAAGCCAGAGGAATATTCAGCATCGATGCGCCAGTTTCTGGCGGGGATGTGGGAGCCAGGAATGGAACGCTTTCTATCATGATCGGCGGCGAGAAAGAAGTCGTAGTAGCACTTGCACCTTGCTGGGAAGCCATGGGGAAAACGATCGTTCACCAGGGCGGACCCGGTTCAGGGCAACACACCAAGATGGTGAACCAAACACTCATTGCCTCAAACATGGTTGGAGTTTGCGAAGCGCTCCTCTACGGATACAAAGCGGGCCTCGATCTTCCAACAGTCCTTGAGTCGGTCGGTTCCGGAGCTGCCGGCAGTTGGTCACTTTCGAATCTGGGTCCACGGATCATGGACAACAATTTTGATCCCGGATTCTTTGTCGAACACTTCATCAAAGACATGGGAATCGCCCTGGCAGAGTCGAGACGAATGGGACTTTCCATGCCGGGTCTGGCTCTGGCCAATCAATTGTATCTTGCTCTTCAAGCACAGGGGCACGGAAAAGATGGCACCCATGCTCTACAATTGGCTCTCGCAAAAATGAGCGGTGTGAATTGGGAAAACCGGTAGGCTAAAAACTGGAAGTTTCGTTTTCCATCCCTTCGGGAACTGTTTGCCATTGGCCCCTGAATTCGATACCTTCGCAGGATGAAGGAGAGAATCAGCGCACTCATTTTGTGTTTTTTGATGCCCTTCGCCGGGATCTCCGCCGAAGCTCCACTGGAGATTCCCTCCATTTTCGTCGCAGCGGGCAATCGGGGAAATGATTCCATCGCAGGCCGCCTTTACTCTAAAGTTACTTCGGCGAAAAAGAGCCAAGACGTCCCTCTTGTCATTTTCGAGAAATTCCTCAAATCCAGATGGACGGAAAAGGAGACCACTCTCTCCGAAACTGTCGAACTTTTGGGCAAGCCTCATCTGGATTTGGATCGCCCAAAACAGGATCAGGTCAAGGCCGTTCAATGGGGACTCAATGGCCCGCCTGGAGGTCTCGATGTAGTAACTCTCCATGCCGATTTTGAGCCCAAACCACCCCATCAACTGGTGAAATACGGTTTAGGTCGCGCGATCTGCGGATTTTGTCCTCACATCCTTTCGCTCGACGAATCCGATCAATGGAGACTGGAAGGGAAAATGTTGGCAGGTCGAATCGGACAGGAAAAAATTGGCTCAGACATTCTAATCCTTCCTCGACTGGGCTCGGGAGAAGAAATCTCCGTTCAAATTGCCAACATTGCTCCAGAAACAGAGTTTATTTCTCAGGTCGAGATCGCAAAAGTCTCCCTGGCCGATGGAGAGCAATTGGATGTAAGTAACGAAAGCCAGCTCACAGCATGGCGCCCCCTCTTCGAGAAACCCCTGATCGATAATCCGGGAAAGAGAATTCCTATTGAAGATGAATGTCGCTTACTCGTTTTCGAGATCCGGAACAACTCTGATTTCGAAATGGCGATGCGGGAACACTACCTGGATGGCAAACCGGAACCAGAGCTTCTGAATCTGACTCTCAATTTCGGGACATCCACTCCGATTTCTATCGAACCAGTTGGAACCAAATTTCTGAAGCGAGTTCTTGTGTTCGTCCCTCCCAATTCATCATCCATCCAGATTGCAAACCCATTAAAGTATTGGGACGTTCGTCGTGTTTGGGGAGGCGTCCCTGCCGACAAGCAGCCGGACATTCAGTGGATCTCACCTCGGAATCGCGAATCCCTGATTCTGCCACCCAATACTGCGAGAACCTACATTTTCGACAACCTCTCAGATTCTTCCAGCAACGTCTCGTTTGCCATTCGGGCGAGAGGTTACTATGAATTCTTATTTCCCGAAAATTAGCTGAGTTCTACTCTACCACAGAGCTTCCTCAATTTATCCAGATCAAGAATGGCCATTCAAGACTCTCTGATCGGAAAATTCACCCTCGTGATCAGTTCATTCTCCGAGGTTTCCGCCGGATCGTTTTCGTAAATCTCGAACGGTGCCACTTTTCTGCTCTGCGGAAAAACTTTTGCACGTTGATGCGTAATCCCCGCCGACCAGGCGTTTCCAAGATGATAGTATGGCCCTGTATGAGTCACGGTGTAACATTTCACATCGGGTATTTTTCCTGACACAAAATCAATCGCCAGATCCGCGGGCACTTCAGAGACAGGGATTGCCGCGGTGTATTCGGCCAGCCCTTTTGACATATTCCATTTGTGATAAATCGAAAAAGGAGTTCCAGTCGGCTCGATCCCCCCTTTTTTGATCCACGCCATCAAGCTCGTGAAATTGGTTTCCATGGAAGGGCCGATATCAGAAATGGGGCACGATGAGTGAATTCCCACATAGGAAAATCCTTTGATCTCAGTCTCCCCGAAATTTAGTTTTGAAGGGACTTCACCGGTCTCAACAAAATCTTTGAGCATCAGAAGGCCCCGCTGATAATCCATGCCAATTAAGGTCATCATCATCCCCTTCATGAAGAACATGAAAATCGGGAGGGAGCTGTCCATTTCCCATACCACTTCCGTTTTTCCTTCATCCGCGTCACTGAAAGAAAACCTGACATCAGCAACAGATTTCCAGGGTTTTAGAAAAGTCAGTTTGTAGCTGATCGACTCAGGTGCTGTCTCGTCGAGAATCTCCATTCCACCGGCACCGACAATCTTTCCTTCCCAGGAGTATGAATTCCCGTCATCCGCATTATCTACCCGGCAGTCAGGTTCAACGATCAGCCACGGCGACCAGCTTGGCCAGCTCTTAAAATCGCGAACAACTTCGTAAACGCGCTCGCGTGGAGCGTTGATTTCAATCGACTTACTGACAGAGAATGCAGGCATGAGAAAACCATTACCCGCGAAATTCTATTCCGCAACAGGATCAGCTACAATCTAAAGGCTGTCTTCAAGACCTTTCCGCATCGCATCCACTGGAGCCTCCTTATTGAACCAGAATTCATAGGCGAGAACGCCCTGCCAAAGCAACATGCTGAGCCCATTTGCAGCTTTAGCTCCTTCCGCTTCTGCAGCGACCATCAATCGAGTTCTCGATGGCGAATACACCATATCATAAACCAGGTGGTGAGGCTCGATCAACCGCTGCGGCACGATTTCCGGATCCGTTCGTTTCATTCCCAAAGACGTCGCATTGATGATCAAGTCGATCTGCTCCAACTCGTGCTCCATCGCCTTTTCCTCCCAGGGAATTGCGACAAGCCGGCTGGCAGGGCCTTCCAGTTTGTCGGGATCAGCCATCAATTCGACTAGCTCCTCTTTTAGCGCTTCGGCCTTTTCAAGCGTCCGGTTAACAAGCACAAGTCGATCGCAGTGATCCATCGCACATTGGACAGCGGCCGCTTTTCCAGCGCCACCGCCGGCGCCGATAATCATGATTCGAAGATCGGTAAGATCGACTGAAAACTGTTCGCGAATTGCTCTCTTCAAACCCGGCGCATCGGTATTGTGCCCGACGAGTTGGTCCCCTTCGACGACGACCGTGTTGACGGCACCGATGCGGGACGCCACATCAGTCGCCACCTCAACCTGGTCAAAAACTCCGCCCTTGTGAGGAATCGTAACATTGATCCCCAGAAATCCAGCATCCTTGAGAAGCCCGAGAGCCTCAATCAGTTCATCCTCTTTGATATGCAGCCGAACATACTGGCAATCGTTACCGCCAGCTTCCAAAGCAGGGTTGTGCATCTGCGGCGAACGGGAATGCTCGACCGGATCTCCAAAAACGGCAATCCGCGCGGGAGTCTCCAGCTTTTTGGTGACCGACGCCCAATCCTTGAGGTCAGCGAAAGTGTATACGTTTTTTGGTTCGGCCATAGGTATGCCGGAACCCTACGCAATACGGTCAGCTAACGCAATCAGCTTGTCATGAGCCAATCCCCGCTTGTCACCGTTTTCGTTTCACACAATTGACGATGGTCTGCTATGAGAACAAATCGGGACCGTGATGAAGATCCGTATTCGAAACACGCTTCTTCTCCCAACAAAAGAACGTCAGGCTCATTTGGTGCCCGGGCTTGCGATGTGATCGACAAACTCTCCGGGCAAGCGCTGATTCCTTCTGAGGGAACTTTTGCCCCCCTCTGGTTTCCTGTCCAGACTCACGCAGCACAGTCGCTCATTTTGGCAACGATGATGGCGACACTGACGGCACCCGCGTCGGGATGTCCGATAGATTTTTCACCAAGAGTCTTGGCACGCCCCATTGTAGCAATCATTGCCTTGCTGGCTTCTTTTCCGGCTTCGGCGGCTTCTGCCACGGCTGAAAGAGCTTCACTGATCGGCTGACCGACAACTTCCGCAGCTTTTTCCGCAGCAGGCATCAGAGCATCCACCATAGTTTTGTCACCAGGCTTGGCACCGCCGCGACTCATGACCCCTTCGGTTCCTTCTTTGAAAAAGGTGGCGCACTCCGCACTTCCAAAAGTTTCGGCATCACCGAGAGCTTTACCGCCTGAACGAAAGAAAGTTCCGTAGACAGCTCCGGAAGCTCCGCCCATGCTGGACATCATCGCCATGCCTACGCCCATGAACACTTTTCCAACATTGGCAAAATCTTCACCGCCCAGCTTATCTTTGATAGCGTTCATTCCGCGTTCCATTCCTACACCGTGATCCCCGTCGCCCAGGGCGCGGTCGGCATCGGTGAGAATCGGTTCGGATTCGATAATTTTGTCCGCGACGGCCAGCATCATGTCGCGTACTTCGGTGATGGAGAGAGATTCTTTTCCCATAGCTTGAAATTGATTAACGATTCAACCCTGTCAGGGCTTTGATTCAATCCTGTTTGATTAAACCGAATCTAATTGAACATGAAATACACGGAATACACGGAAATTTCTGTACTTTTTACCCGCCGTATCGGCCTTCCATTTTACTGAAGCAGACCGACTGACAAGGGGCGTCCCAGTAGCCCTTCAATTCATCATCCATTTTCGTGATGGAGAAAGAAAGACCAGACATTTCCTGACAGGTAACCAAGGGCCCGACCATGACGTCATAAATTTTGATGCCTTTAGACTGAAGAACTTCCTTGGCCTTCCGGAGGCAAATGAGGCATTCCATCATGGTGGTGGCTCCGAGAGAGTTCACAAAGATCAACACCTCGTCCCCTTCTTTCAGGGCATCGACTTCTTCATCTCTTTCAAAGTCCTCGAAGATGAGGTCGAGCATTGTCGGAGTCAATTCGTCAGCCGTAGTCATCGGAATCTCGGCAACTCCGGGCTCACCGTGAATCCCCATTCCCAGTCCGATCAGTTCTTCCGGAATATCGAATGTCGGTTTTCCAGTTGCAGGAATGGATCCCGGCGTCATGGAGACACCGACTGAACGGGTCATCAGGACTGCTTTTTTGGCCGCCGCTTCGAGTTCATCGAGAGATTCAGCCGTTTGCGAAGCCGCGCCTGCCAGTTTTACAATGGGAACGAGGCCGGCAATTCCGCGACGATTTTTCTTGTCTGTCGGAGGTGCTGAACAAACGTCATCCCAGATGAGAACAGTGCGGACGTCGATGTCTTCGTCTTCGGAGATTTCAGCTCCGAGATCAAAATTCATCACATCTCCAGCGTAATTTCCGTAGAGGTAAAGAACGCCTTTGCCCTTATCCACAGCTTCGGTCGCTTCGAAAACGATATCCGGTGGAGGTGCCGCGAAAATATCGCCGCAAGCGGCTCCATCGGCGAGGTTCCGACCGACGAGGCCGTGATAAATTGGTTCGTGTCCGCTACCACCGCCGACAAGAAGGGCAACTTTTCCGTCAGGGATATCGGTCTTCACGATGGATCGGGAACCGACATACTTGCATTCGCCATTGTAGGCATCGACAAGACCTTCGACGAGTTCGTTGGCCACCTTGAGGGGATCATTGATGAGTTTTTTCTGAACGCTCATGCTTTAAGAAATTCTTAGATGAAGTGATGATTTCAGAGTTTGCCCCCGATGACAAACGGAAAAACCATTTTCCGGATTTTTGCGAGACAGATTTAGCGGAAACCGATACACTGGTGTCATGGTACGATTCAATGTCCCCACTTTTGCCGTTTTAATCGGGTTTTGGTGCATTATTGCAAACAACAGCCCCGCTCAGGAAAAATCCCTGGATGCGGACCTCGATCCTTTTATCCAGTTACCCGGCGCCTACAAACTGACCCCGGAAGATCTCCCGAAAATGTTTCCCAAGGGAAACTGGAACAGAAACCCCTATTTCAAGTGGCTCCGCGCCGACAAAACCCGCGCCATTTTTCAGAAAAAGGACGGACAGGTACTCAAAGTAAACCTCTCTCTTCTCGGCGGCACGGTTCCTATTGAAGAAGCGGTAATCGATTTCAAAGACGGAAAATTCCTCGGTGTTACGATCTCCATTTTCAACCGGGGAGACGGTGGTTCGATCGATTCCGCCGACTTTAACAAGAGATTCCAGGAAATGGGGAAACATTTAGGAAAACAACTCGATATCCGACCGACCAGAAAAGAGGCCAAGCCGACTCAGGGACTTCTCACTTCAGGCTACATCTGGATTTCAGCGAGAGGAAAGGCCGTTCTGGAACACAATGAGGAAGCTCCCGGAAATACTGAATTTTTGCGAATGCGACTCGCTCAACGCAAGGCTCAAGGAGCATACGAGGCAGCGACTCAGGCAAGGGCCGGCGCCACAGTTCGGCTTTCTGATTTACCTAAAAATGTAGTCCGCGACGCCGGAGGCACGGTTTTCGTGAACAACATCCCCATGGTGGATCAGGGATCAAAAGGATATTGCGTCGTGGCCTCAGCACAGCGCCTTTTCGAGTACTACGGTATTGCCTGCGATATGCACCAGCTTGCTCAGATTGCAGGGTCCGATCCTGAACGTGGAACCAGCTCGATCGAAACGAACCGGGAACTCGGGGCGATCGATCACCTTTTTAAAACCAGATTCTCCTGCCTTGCCGTCCGCGATCGGGCCGGCCTTGTGGAACTGGTGGACAACAAATACGTGGGCGACGCCGTTCCCGAAGACGACTTTCACAAAATGATCCACAAAAATGTCGAAGCCGGAATTCCTCTACTCTGGTCTTTACAGGTGGGACAGTATCCCGAAGAACCACCGCTGAAAGAGCAGACCAGCGGAGGCCATATGCGGATGATCATCGGCTACAACGACAAAGAAAAGAAAATCCTGTTTTCGGATTCATGGGGTGCCGGCCACGAATTGAAGAAAATGGACGCCCACGATGCTTACCGTGCAACAAGCGGTTTGTTTTTGATGAAGCCGATTACGAGGTAAGTTTGCTCCGCAAACAATTTTGTATTTTGGTAAAGAGGGATACTCCACAGATCCAATAAGCGACTTCACTCCCCGCTGCGGATGATTAATTCCGGCAGGTAGAGATCTTTGTTACTTGCCTGAAACTCGGCTTTCAGACGAACTTTGAACTCACTCAGGTCAACGAGATGCCAGCGCAGGAATTTCCATTTCCCGGTGTTTCCGTCGTGTTCAATTCCAACGAGCAAATGATGGGCATTGTCGAGCACCTTCCCGGTCTCCTTCTTCGGAGTATAATAAAAGGTTCGTAGACTGCTATTCAAGGATCCCTCTCCCACCAGCTTGGGATCGAGATATGCAACGGTTCCGCTCTCCTCGTGAACAATCCTCAGATCAGGATACCCGGAGCGCTGTAGATTTCCCTGAGCGGTCCTCGGATAATCGCAGGAAATACCCGGCGTTCGCTGCAATTCCCCGCGGATTGACTCCTCAAAGTAGGAACTGACTTCATTGATCCGCTTCTCAGAATGAGTGGGAGAATCCTCGACATTAAATTTTTCGAGAGTCGCAGCCAAAGCCGAGGTAATCGCTTCGATGATTGCCGCACCCGCTTCATCAGCCGGATCGATCGGAAGGACCAATTTGCCGGTCGACGAATTGATGACGGTGGAAAAAGGAACATCTTTAAACGTGCCGCCACCGTCAAGAACTGTCGCGATCAACCCATCTACGGAAGGCTCACTTTCGATCACAATAGTCTGTGTCGGCTGTCGGTCGCATCCAGTAAGTAAAATCAGAACGCTGAGAAAGCCAAAGAATCGGGGGGGAGAAAAGGTTTTCATGAAATGGTAATTGCGGAGAGAAAGGACCGGCTGGCAATTTCTGCATCTACTGATGACGAAGCGTGAACCCGGGCGATCACTTCTCCCTCAGAAACTTCCCGGCCGGTTTTCACAATCTGATCAAATCCCACCGCGAAATTCACGGAGTCATCGGCTTTCGCCCGCCCCGCACCAAGAGCAAGACTG
>CAJXQE010000290.1 GCA_913058215.1 uncultured Verrucomicrobiales bacterium | reverse complement strand
GAGATCAGCCTCGGTCTCGTGGGCTCGGAGATGTGTATAAGAGACAGGTCTTTTTCAGGTGAAAACGGGGAATTCGCTGATCAGGAAGCATTTCTCCGCAAGATGGCGGTGACCTTGTCGAAACCACTACCTTTGCAAGATTCCGAGCAGTCACAATACAGGCCGGATTCTTTTGAGTGTCTCGGCCTTCTGGCGGGTGGATTGAAAAATTGGCATCTGGGAGTTCCGGAGTCCGGACTGCTCTGGATGAAGCAATATTCGGAGAGCGTTCCTCCCGAGGATTTCGGATGGATTAAAGATTTGAAAGGAGCAATCAAACCGTATCAGGAAGATTGGGCTGCTTTTTCAAACTTGCCGAATCCTTCGATAAAGATGTCGGGCGATGACTTGAAAAGTGTTCAGGAGCAACTGGAGGCTCAGCTGAAGACGCTCAAGACAAAGGGAGAATTACCCCGGCTCATAAAGAAACGTATTTTACGCGTGGCTGTGGTTCAGGAAGCGAAAAAAGAAGAGGCCAAATTCATCGCCGTGGCGAAGGCGATGGAAGAAGAGAAGCGAAAAGAACAAATGGCCGCAGCCAATGCCGAAAAAGGTAAAGGAAAGGGCAAAGGTAAAGGGAAGGGCAAAGGTGCTGCGGAAGTGCCGTGGACGGATGATGAATTGGAGGAAAAGGAAGAGCTTTCCCGACTGCTCGAATCTTTCATGGGGTATGGCGATACCCTCCTTTTCTCGTCGGCTTTGTTAAAGCTGGAGTCTGCAGAATTCTCTACGGAAAGGGGGCGGGTCCTTCGCGATGAGCTGATCAATTCCTATCAGGCAGCGAGTTTGTATGTGGATTCCGTTTCCGAAGCCGTAAAGACAAATGGCTATGAAGGATCCGTGATCCGGCGGAAAGGGGTCCCATTGGATGCCAAAATTACTGATGCGAATCCAGTGACATTTGTTGTGGATCTCGGATTTGGCCCCAACGATGTAGATGTCCAGAATCTCGATCCGGCCTGGCTTGCCGGGCTTTCCGCTTCGGTTTTTGATGAACCTTCTCCCGCTTCCTCCGAAGTTTGGGAGCAGGCTGTATGGTTTGCCGCTGCCTGCAATTTGCCGGCGGAAAGCCGTCGTATCGCCGATAAATTGGCTCCTGCTGATCCCGATTTTTCGGAACGCTGGAAACTACTCAGTGTCCTCAGGGGAACTGATTCTTAGTTTTCGCCAGTTACAATATTCTGCTCCGGTTGTAATCGAACCCGAAAGGGGTGATTGTAGGGTAACAAGCATACGGAACAAATCTCCTCCGTATTTCAGACTATGGCAGACAAAGAAGACGACAAACCGGGCATGCCCGATCCTGAAGAAATTTCGAGACGATTGTCCGATTTTCTTAAAACCAGCTTCGGCGATAATGTCTCATTCAAGACTGTTACGGATGGGGAAAATCCCTTTTCACAATTTACGGAGCCTTCAGGGGAGGATCATGACCTGAAGACGGACCCTTCCGAAGGGATTCATGAATTCAATTTGCTTCCCCGCGAGATCAAAGCTCATCTGGATCGCTTTGTTATCAAACAGGATGAAGCCAAGAAGGCCCTCTCGATCGCGGTCTGTGACCATTACAATCACGCGAAGTACCTGCGTCGCCTTCACGAATCTGATCCTGAGAAAGCCGACGAAATTGAATTTGCGAAACAGAACGTGATCGTCGTCGGGCCGACCGGGGTGGGGAAAACCTACCTGGTGAAGCACATTGCCGACTTGATCGGTGTGCCTTTTGTCAAAGCGGACGCAACGAAATTTTCGGAAACCGGCTACGTTGGCGCAGATGTCGATGATCTCGTCCGGGAGCTGGTTCGCAAAGCGGATGGAGATGTGGGGCTTGCTGAATACGGCATCATTTACATTGATGAAATCGACAAGATCGCCAGTCAGGGGAACAGTTTTGGTCGGGATGTGAGCGGGCGCGGAGTGCAGACCACTCTGCTGAAACTGATGGAGGAAACGGAAGTAAATGTTCGCAACCCTCAGGACATTCAGTCGCAGATGCAGGCCATGTTCGAAATGAACAAGGGCAGCGGACCGGGGAAAGACACCATCAATACGCGCCATATTCTCTTTATCGTCAGCGGAGCATTTTCAGGCTTGGAGAAGATTGTGGAGAAACGCCTTCGACAGGGCGCTATCGGATTCGGAGCCGAGAAAGTGGAGGCCCCGGAAGAGGCCGTTCTTCAAGATGAACTGGGAACTCAGGACTTCATAGAATTCGGTTTTGAGGCGGAATTTATTGGTCGATTGCCGGTCCGGGTCGTTTGCGAGCATTTGGAGGCGAATGACCTTTTCAATATCATGAAAAATTCCGAAGGGAGTTTGATCCGCCAGTATGAGAGGGAATTCGAGGCCTTCGGGATTCAGGCGAATTTTGAAGATTCAGCTCTCCATCCCATTGCTGAAGCTGCAGCGGAGGAGAAAACCGGAGCGCGTGGTCTCCTTACTGTCTGTGAGCGATTGTTGAGGAATTTTAAATTCGAGTTGCCGGGAACGGCGGTGACTCAGATCAAAATTGATGGCGACCTGGTGACCTCACCTGATGAGACTCTTGCCAGGTATATGAGTGAAGCCTCTTTCATTGGGGATTCCAGGGTTATCGGTGAGATCTCAGCCTTCCGCAGGAAGTTTGAAGAAGAACACGGGGTCGGCGTGGTTTTTGAAACCGAAGCTGTGGCCCGCCTCAGTGAATTGGGTGAACAGAGAAATCAAAGTGTTCTCCAGTTGTGTGAGGAACTGTTTCGCGACTACCAGTTCGGCCTGAAATTGATTCAGCAAAATACGGGTAGAAACACCTTTTCCATCGATGCCTCTGCGATCGATTCTCCGGAGAAATACCTGAGTAATCTGGTGGTTGCCAGCTACAGCAAGGATGAACCGGATTCTGATTCCCCGGAAGATTCTGGTGGGGAAGAACAGCAGGCTTTGTTATAATTACCATAAAATGATACTTGCCAACCCTTAGCTGGGCACGTAAGTTTCATTTTATGAATATTATAGTCCGCATGATTATTTGTGCTTTTTTGATCGCCGCGGTGGGCAGTTGCTCCAGTCGCGGTCGCAAAGGAAAGAAGCGCGGTGGCATCAGAAGTGTCGAAATTGAGGCAACCGGGTATTGCAAGTGCGGGAGCTGCTGTGGTTGGAAGAGAAATTTGCTGATGCAGCCTGTCTACGCCTACGGTCCAAGCAAGGGGAAAAAGAAGAAAGTCGGAGTTACTTCGTCCGGCACCAATGCCAAAGTAGGAACAATCGCGGCAGATACTAAAATTTATCCCTACGGTACTCGAATGAAAATTCCGGGTTATGGCTGGGGAGTGGTTGAGGATATTGGCGGTGCAATTAAAGGGGCGAGAATTGATCTGTTTTTCAACTCTCACAAGGATGCCCTGGAATGGGGCCGGAAATCGGTGGATATCGAAGTAATTTTTCCCGACGGTCATAGCGCTGGCGGCTCGCACAGCAAGCGAAAGCGGCGGGACCGTGGCTTTTTGAGCCCTTTTAGCACCGATACCGAAAGCGAATTTGATGAGGAATCTCTTGAGGGATTCAATTCGGATGACAACGAAGATTCCGGTGAATTCACAAGTGACCTTTCGATTTCGACTGGAATCGAAGAATGATTCACCGCCCTTCTCACGGAGGGAGCAGGAAAGTGGCAGGGGGCGGAATACGCTTGTTGCTCCCCGCAATTCAGTCCCGGACTGTGGCTTGTTTATTGGGGTGACAAGGCGGGTTTGACAGGCTTTCCTGAGGAATGAAATTTATTCTTCTTCCGGGAGTCGCCATTTTCCTATTGCTTCTGAATGCAGTTCCGGTGCAGGCGCAGGGAACTGCCCCGACAAAGAAGGATATCGCTTATGACGGTGATACGGCTGCCCAGGCACTGGATATCTACTTAGCTGACTCGCAGGCACCGGTGCCTGTGATGGTTTTTATCCACGGCGGAGGGTGGAGAGCCGGTACCAAGAATCGTATTCCTCCCTTTTTGTCCCGGGCCGTTCGGGAAGGCTGGCTTTCGGTAGTTTCGGTCGAGTATCGTTTTACGGATGTGGCGATTCACCCTGCCCAGGTGAACGACTGTGCCAGAGCGATTCAGTATACCCGGAGCAAGGCAAAGGAGTGGAACATTGATCCTGATCGCATCGGTGTGTGCGGAGGTTCGGCCGGTGCCCACCTTTCCCTGTGGCTGGCTTTGCACGACGATATGGCAAAACCGGAATCTGATGATCCTGTCGAAAGAGAATCGTCGCGCGTTTCCTGTGCAATCAGTTTTGCTGGACCGACTGACTGGAGTTTGCTTAAGGAGCTTCCTCATGCACATCCTGCCTATCGTCAGCTGGTTGGACACGAGCCGGGAACGCCAGCTGAGGAAATGGATCAGACGAAAATGACAGACGTTTCACCCATCTCGTTTGCCTCCAAAGACGATCCTCCCGTTTTGCTGGTGCATGGCGATGCGGATGTCATCGTTCCAGTGCGACACTCCCGGGATCTGGATAAACGACTGGATCAACTCGGCGCTCCCTCAGACCTCTTCGAAGTTCCCGGAGGAAATCATAGTGTGGCGGGGGCTGGAGGTGAGGCTGTTGAGAAACAGTCGACAGCCTTTGTACGCCGGCATCTTCTGAAAGAGAAGTGATGAATCGGCCTAGGATTGCGAAAGTTGAAGTGGATCTTCAATTTCAGGAAAGACATCGAACTCCTCTCCGAATTGCCTGAGGAACTCGAGAGAAAGGGAGCGTATGAAAACACTGAGCGGCAATAGCACGACCACTCCGATGTAGGGAATACAAAGCAGGATAAGCCCAATGCAACAGGTCGCCAAACACAGGGTTAGGATGGCAATGCCTGCGGCCAGACCGAGGAGCAATCTCCAAAGGAAATAGAGGACGAATTTTCCCGGCATTGCCCGGTGAAGAGGCAGGAAACGACGCCAGGCTTCCGTTGTCTTCAGCGAATATTTGTGCATCAGGGGAGTGATGAAATCCTCCAGAAGTATTCCGATATAACCCGAGACCAGGGCCAGCATAAAGAAGACAAGAAAGCTGATGATCAAAATGGTGAGCGATTTGGTTTCAAAGCCGACTTCTATCATTTGGAAAATGGCCCAGCCAGCGGGAATCAATGGCAGGATCACCACAATAAAAGAAATGATCGAAAAACCGATTCTCCATTTGAACAGAGAGTTAGCGGGTTCTTTAAACTGCTTCCACGGATAGCTGACGAGTGCCCGGTTGTAGACCAGGTTGTCGATAAACATCATTTTTCCTCTGGAGCTGAGCCAGAGAGTAAGCAGAAAAAGGGCGATGATGATCGCAAGGACGATCAAGGTGAGGGGCAGAAGCCAGGCCAGATTGGCGGATATGTATTCACCTCCTTCTTCGAAAAATTCCCGAAAATCTCTTCCGGATGCTCCCTCGGGATCCACATTGATATTTGAATTGAAAGAGGCTCCACCTTCGGCAAGCGAGGCCAGCCAAACGGAGAATCCGAGTAAAAACCACTTCGCGATATCGAAAGGACGAAAGAGAATCGTCCGCATTCGTTCCCAGGCATTGGACGTGGGAAGGGCGTATTGAATCTTAGGGCCGTCCATTTCAATTACCTCAGCGGAATGTTAGTATTGATCCGTGCTCTCCTTTGGCTGAGGAGTGGATGAATCGGACGGATCGTCGGGTTGAACAGGTCTGTTTGACGAACCCCCGCAGCCGCCGGGAGCGATGTCAGCGATAAAACACATGCTGACGAGAAAGAGTGCTATACGGCTCAGTCGGTTCAAATTCCTCATGAAAAGAGTAGGCGGAATTTCCGGATTACTGTCAAGATGGAAGCAGCTTCATTCATGGATCGAATCGAAATTTTTACCCGGACTCTTCTGCATCCTTTCGACCGGATCCGGTGGTGGGTTTTAAAGAGTCTGGGGCGCCCTGTTTTGCCTCTCGTGCGGCAACGCGATCTTCGGGTGGTGGTCTCCGGATTGTTCACCCTTGTGATTGCCTTTGCCCTGACCCTGGCGGGGCCATTCTGGCTACTTGCAATCGGGCCGATAATCTGGGGGATTCCGCATTTGCTGGCGGACCTTCGCTATCTCGTCGTTCGTCCGGGATTACATCGGCAGAGGCTCTGGTGGTTGTTTGTTGCCGTTCCGCTGGTGGTTGCCGGGCTTGGCTATTATCCAATGATCTCAGGATTTATCGCCGTCGGGGCGATTGCTGTCATTACGCAGGGGAGAATCTGGAAAAAAGCTGCGGTGCTGACTGTTGCCGTGATTCTCTCGATTGCTGCAGTCCGGACTGGCAATCTGTCGATGATCATTTTTGCTCATGCGCACAACTTTATTGCGGTGCTGCTCTGGTGGTTCTGGCGTCCAAGACCACGGCCGCGTCATGCAATTGTTCCGGCGCTCTTTCTGATCCTGGGTGCTCTTCTTCTTTTCGGGGTCTTTGTGCCTAATCTCCCGGGGAACGAAGCATTGCCGACTGGTCTTCGGTCCGGTGATCATCTCGCAAGTTTGGCTCCGGGATTGAATGAGCCCTGGGGACTTCGCCTGGTGATTCTTTTTGCTTTTGCCCAGACTGTTCACTATGGCGTCTGGCTTCGCTTGATTCCGGAAGAGGACAGAAACCAATCGACTCCGCGTCCATTTTCGGCAAGTGCCAGAGCATTGCTTCGGGACATGGGGGCTCCTTTGCTGATCGCTACTTTGCTGTTCAGCATCGTTCTCGCAGGATGGGCGGTTTTTGATCTATTCGCCGCGCGATCCACTTATCTGAGAATGGCCCTGTTTCACGGGTATATGGAGCTCAGCGCAGCGGCCTTCCTGTTTGTGAAAGGCGGATTCCCGAAGGGGGCGGAGTCATGAGCGACTGGCTCATTGCGTTCTTCTTTACCCTCCTGATCGAAGTCCCGATCTGGCTCTGTTGGATGCGGGAAAAATCGCTGCGACTTCGGTGGTTCGTGGCAATCGGAGCGAGCACTATCACTCATCCGTGCCTCTGGTTTTTGTTTCCGTGGGAGTCAGGTGATTACCTTACTCTCTTGATCACAGCGGAAACTGCTGTGTTTTTGGTGGAAGGAGTTTGGGCTCTGGCTTTCAAAGTGAAGCGGCCCTTCCTGCTTTCGTTTTGTGCGAATGCAGTAAGTTGCACTGCCGGGTTGATCGGCAGTGCATTTTTTTGATTGGGAGAGAAGACTAGTTCTTCTTCTCTTTTTTCGGCTTGTGCTCGGAGTGGCAGGCTTTGCAGCTTTGTGCTTCGTCCAGGGCATCAAGTGCTCCGTCGCTTGTGTCGCCTTCGGCCACTTTGGCAAGCGCATCGATGAGAGCTTTTACCTTGGTGTCGTAGGCTTCCTGCTCGCCACGTGCAGGTTTAGTGCCTTCCAGTGTTTTGACAAGGTCGTTGAGGCTTTTAGTTTCTTCGGCAGTGGCTTTTTTATCAAGGACTTTGGCCATCAGGCTGTCGTCACCCTTGAGGCCTTCTTTCATTACCTTTTCAATAATGTCGTGATTTTCATCAGCGAACGCAAAAGGGGTAAGTGCAAATGTCAGGGCGATAAAAAGAGAATAGATTCGATTCATTGCCGGAAAAATAGAGGGTTCGTGGATTGCGGACAAGAAAAAGATTCAATTTTCATTAGGGCTTAGGACTCCCACGACTCGACCGATTTTTTCCAGCGGATGGAGCGAACCACTGCCGGAATATTGTGAGGGAACTCAGGTCGGGGAGGTGAAGGGGGATCTCGATCCGACAGGGACCCTTTCTGTCGGTTGATTTCAATCTGGAGACTTCGTTCGCCGCGTTTCATGACCCAGTAATGATTCCAGGCAAATACAGGATGGAACAGACCCGGGCTAATTTTGATGATGGGTTTGTCCGCTTCAAGGAGGGAATCAAACACCAGCTGCAGAGCATCTCCATCTTCAAGGATCGAGACTTCGGTGAAACCAATCAAGTCTCCCCGGAATTCCAGCCGATATCGATCCGGCGGATTTGCTTCGATGACCCGGATCATGACGTGAAGGCAATAAGGGAATTTTCCCTTGGTCATCGCTCTGACTGTTCTGCCAATTCCGTCTTCCCCGCCCGAATCCAGCAGTTCAGTCCGGAGGAAACAGGATGGCCACCAGGTTTGAGCGTCGGCGTAGTTGAGGAAAATATCCGTCGCCTCTTCGACCGTTGAATTGACAGTCCAGGTATCGACGAAGTGAAACTGCGGGTTTGGTTTCAAGGGAGTTAGTTTGGAAATCCTCTCACCTGATTCAAGCCGGGGCAAGATTATTGAAGTTGCGGGATAAATATACAGTCAAGAGTATCGAATCAATTGTCCAGCCCTCTTGAATCGTTCGCTTTTTTCGTTGCAGGTTGGGGCGGGGTGTGTGATTTAGCGACCATGAGTCAGTTTCAAGATCGTGTTGTTGTCGTCACCGGTTCCGGCCGGGGGATTGGAAAAGAGATCGCCCGCTCCTTTGTTGAGCAGGGCGCGAAGGTTGCGGTGGCAAGCCGGACCGAGTCCAATTCCAACGCGGCGGCGGAAGAGCTGAACGCGATCGGAAAAGGTCAGGCGAAAGGCTATGCTGTCGATATTTCCGATTTCGATGCCGTGGCTGCTTTCGGGAAACAGGTGACTGAGGATCTCGGACCTGTGGAGATTTTGGTGAACAATGCCGGGGTGACCCGTGATGGTCTCTCTCTTCGCATGAGCGAAGAAGACTGGGACACTGTTTTGGATACGAACCTGAAAGGTGCTTTCAATGCCGTGAAAGCTTTCCAACGGTCAATGCTGAAACAAGCAAACGCACGGATCATTAACATTAGCTCCGTCATTGGGCTGACCGGCAACGCAGGGCAATCGAATTACGCTGCCAGCAAGGCAGGGCTAATCGGATTCACCAAAGCACTCGCCAAAGAGTTCGCCGGACGAAAAGTCTGCGTCAATGCAATTGCTCCGGGATTTATCCAAACTGACATGACTGGTGAGTTGACCGAAGATCTCCAGGAAGTAGTGAGGAAAAGCATCCCGCTCGGATTTTTCGGGGAAACTTCCGATATTTCAAACGCGGTCATGTTCCTCGCCTCGGAGCAGTCCCGTTACATTACCGGACAGGTTCTCACTGTGGATGGTGGAATGGTAATGTAGGCTGGAATGATTTGGCCTAAGAAGCCGCCAGTCGCTCCTTAAATCAAATCGACATACTTACTCTATCTATGAAACCCTTTTATCTCATTGTCGTCGCTGCACTTTTAACTGATGCCCTTTGTGCGGAGGTTGTTGTCGACAATCTCAACATTCCGTCAACAGCTCAAATTGTCCTGAGCTCTGCGGGTAAATCCGCTGCTCAGGCTTTTGTCACCGGCTCCGAACTGGTAAGGCTGGATGAAGTTACTGTCCGGTTGCGGCACTTTCCCGGGGGTGGGCCCAGTAGCAGTGCCCGGGTTCAGGTTTGGTCGGGAGCGGGGGATGTGCCGGGATTGCTGATCGAGGATTTGGGCGTAATCACCAATATTATTTCGATAAACGATTTTGACTACATTCTCACTTCCGCTGCCCAACCGGTTCTCGAATCCAATACCCGTTACTGGGTAACTGTGACAAATGTTACGGGAGATATTGACTGGCGTAACTCCGGTGACAGCACGATCGACGCCTCCAGTGTTGGAGCACTTCCGAATGTTCGAGCCACGTCTGACGATGGTAGCAACTGGGCGACTTTCGCGGCTGGAAATTTTCAGATGATCAAAGTGCTTGCCGCCCCCGGCATTACGGTAAGCAATTTGTTGGACGATGGATCGGACGGGTCTCTGCGGAAGGAAATCGCGGACGCTCCACCGGGAAGCCTGATTCGATTTGACATCTCTCTCTCGGGGGAAACAATCCGGCTGCAGGGGACCCCCCAGGGGAACCCCCTGTTGATCGATAAAGCCCTGATGATCGACGGGTCGGATTTGCCCGCAGGAATTACTATTTCGGGTGATAAGGAAAACGATGGATTCACGCTCGACGATTCCAGGGTGTTCGAAATCGGGGGAAGCGGAGTTGTTCTACTGAAATCTCTTTCGATCACGGGAGGTCGGGCTCCTGATGCTGTCTCTTATACACATCTCCGAGCCCACGAGACCGAGGCTGATCTC
>CAJXQE010000289.1 GCA_913058215.1 uncultured Verrucomicrobiales bacterium | reverse complement strand
GAGATCAGCCTCGGTCTCGTGGGCTCGGAGATGTGTATAAGAGACAGCTTTTTTCCCATCATGATAAAACAGGCGGCCGTTCATTGCTGTGAGGGTCAGTGGGGAAACCCGGCTGACTTCGCTCCAGAGCAAATCCCCTGACTTGGTGTCAAATGCCATGACCTTGCGTGGCAGCTCATTCCATTTCCATCGGGCGCGAACAATTCCCTGATCTCCCGCTGCCCCGCTTTCAGGAAGATAATCTGCCAACTCATGAGCGCCGTCCATTGCGATGAGGTAGAGAGTATCTCCATCAACGATCAATTCTTCTGCTCCTTTGCTTCCTTCAAATTCGCGAACAGTCTCACCGGTGGCGGCGCTCATCATGGTGACTGGAGCAGTGATTCCCAGTGTCGCAAAGACATGATCTCCGACAGACACAAGCCGACGGGCCAATTGGGTTGGGCCGGATTTCAAAGGCCACAAGTGGGTGTGCCATTCCGGAATGTCACGTTTCCACAAGATCACTCCATTGAAGGCGTCACGTCCCACCAACTCCCATTTCGGGGGAAGCTGTATCGAGACCCTGGAACCTTCGTCCATAATATAGAAAAGCCGACCTTCATTGGATACGAGGGCACTCATGCTGGCCATGCGATCATGATGCCGGGACCAGCGCGGACTGCCGACCCATTTCATATGGCGAGGCGGTCCGACTACGGTGTCCTGTGCGACTGCATTTCCACCGGAGTTGTGAAAGAAGTGTGTCCAGTCATCGATCTCATTTGGCCACGGTTTCTCCTCCATTTTCCATTTTCCGCCACTGTCTTTGGAATAGAGTTTTCCTCCGGGGCGGAGCACACGCATCATTTCATCGGTCTCGATTTCTCCCGGGTCTTCGGAAACGAGAAGATTCACGAGCTCATCGAGATAGGGGAGGCGGTTTCCTTTCAACTGCTCTACAGAAACGGGGCCGTATTCACCAAGGGATTGAATGTGTTTCCGTGCGACAGCCACTTTCTCCTCAGAGCGATCCAGTCCATGGACGATGTAAGACTCATCGATTCGAAGTCCCGCAGTAAGTTTGCCATCGCCTGACCCAAGATGGACAATCAGCCCACCGGTGGTTTCGGTGGTTTCCAGAATGCCTTTGGCAGTCTCATCAGCGAAAACGCTGATGCTCGAAAACAGGAAAAGAAATAAGCTGATACGCAAATACATGCCGACACAGTAGTGAGCATCCCTGAAAAGGAAAAGTCCCAAAAGCAGGATTTATGATATTGTGAAGCATTGCGGATTCAGTCGCTCATGTTGGCTGGAACCAGTAGAACCAAATCAATATGAGTGAACCAAGTAAATCTATCGAACCCCGCCGGTCTTCGACTTCCTTCAGTATCGCATCCATCCTCGCTGTTCTGGCTGCTGTCGGTAGCTTCTATGCGGGTGCAATCTTCGGACTGATTCTTGCCCTTGTTGCGATCCTTTTCGGGCTCGTCGGCGTGATCATAGCCCTCTCTCCGGCCAAACGAGGAGGAATCGCCAGCACCTTTGCCGTCATCGCCGGTCTTGTGGGAATCATCGCGGCGATCATCAAATTTCTAGGCTGGTTTGTTTAGATCACCGGCTCGCTCGACTTTCCTTTTTTCCTCCAGGGAATCATGAGTAAAGCGAAGAGCAAGGTTCCCAGCATCCACATCCAGATAATCCGAATCGGATAATTTCCAAGAAAATCAATCAGAGTGGGCTGTTGCGGGTCTGAGGCACCGACGAAGCCATAGTTCCATCCTGCAATCCGATTTAGAATGAAAAGAGCGATCATGCAGATCGTGGTGAAAAGAAGTGTTCGGCGAAAATCCTGCCAGACTGGCCGAAACTTGTCTGTCGTCAGAACGAAGGTGACGGCAGCCAGAATGAAGAAATGGTAGATCCAAAAAGCCCAGAACTCCACTGAGGCTGGTCCATGCATTAAAGCAGGTGTCAGGAAAGCCCAACTGGTCAGGGCGAATGTCCAAAAGTAGAGGATGCCCTGAAAGAAACGAACCCGCTTCGCGATTGCTATTGCGGCAAACAAATTGGTGAAATTGCAAAAGTGAAGAGGAAGCGTTTCTTCAATAATCAGGTTCGCCGGCAACATGAACCAGATGGCATTCCCTATCCAGGACAGAAGGCTGCCGGCGACGAGAAACCAGCGGAGCCGGATTGATGCCGCAGAGTCAGTGGACCATCTTCGCCCTGATCTGGCGATGCAGAAGGCCAGAGCAAGGGACACCAGCAAGCATAAGATGTGAGTGGGTGATCCGGTGGTGAATCCATTTTCCGCTATTTCCATTAGGGGGAGGGTAATCTTTCGAGAGCGTAAACGCGAACTTTGACGCCACTTGAGTAGAGGGCGCTGCAGGGTGGTGTGTTTTCAGGAACTGACTCTTTGAAACCAGCCTGAGCGATCGTTTCAGAGCAGGAAAACTGAGAGACATCCGCTTCTTCCAGTGGATAAGGGGAGTGGTGAACTTTACCGGAGTAGAGGCGCTTCTTTTTACGGTTGTAAGCAAACAAGACGTAGCGTTCCCCCAGAAAATAATTCAGAGAACCGGGCTCAGCAGTTTCAGGATTCCCTTTTCCTTGATAGGTAAAAGTTGTTTTCGTTTCAGTGGCTGGCTCGCGAGTTCGACGACAGGAATAGGAAACGCTTCCCTTCTCTCCAAAATTGAGAGGAGTCCTTTCGAATTCCTTATGCAGCCTCACTCTCGGGGAAGATGCCTCCACTTCTGCATTGTAGTAGGGGAGGTGAAAGAGACGGCTCGCCACAATCACTGCCAGAGAATTGTTCGCCTCTAATGAATAGAACCATACTCCGGGGAGCCCGTGACGATCGTAGACGTAAGTCCTGACATTCATCTCCAGGAAGTTGTGACACCAGGGGAGTCCCGGGGTAAAAGAAGGCCCTATCCCGCACATATAAAAAGGCACGATGCCCAAATAAGCCTTTCCCTCAAAAGTGTCCACCGTTAGTCCCGGCGGAAGTCTTTTTTGAATCTCTTCCGGATCAATCTCCCAGTGAAGGAACAAGAGTTCCCTCCATTCCTGGTTCATTACATGCAAGCGGCCCTCCGGTCGTTTTGTTGCCGCGATGCGATCTTCGAGAGGCGGTGCTGGCATTACTCAACTAATCAATACAGTTGCCCTTTGCGATAGGCTGCCGGGGAAATTCCGCGGTGCTGTTTCAGCATTCGGCTGAAGTAGTATCGATTGGGGAATCCGCAGTTTTCGGCGACCTGCTCGATGGAATAATCCGTGTGCCGCAACTGATGGCAGGCTTGATCTAGTCGGCAATTCAGCAGTACCGTCATCGGAGCCATCTTGACCTGGGAACGAAACAGGTGATTCAAATTCCTGACACTGACACCTGAGGCTCTTGCCGCATCCGATGCATTAACCTTCCGGGAAAGGTTTGTCTGCAGGAATTCGATCGCTTTCTCCACCCGTCGATCAAGCTTCTGGTCGGACCAGGCATTCTCGGGCAAATGACTAAGAGCATGAATGACCAGACCCGCAGATTCCCAGGCATAAGGTGTATCAGCAATGGAGGCAAGCTTCTTGAGGTGAGCCGTCGCGATTTCGTCGCGGGGAAAGGAATAGACGCCCGGAACCGAAATGAGATCTGTCCGGCCGAGCACAAAGTGAACATACCATTTGGCGAAAGTCTCCGGATTTGAGGAACTGAATTTTGTCCTTGGGGGAATGAGGTAAATGTTTTCGGGAGTGAGCTTTGTTGAGACGCCGTCGATCTCAACGACAGCGCTTCCGGAAACCGGGCAATAGAGCCGCCAGTATGGATCAACGAGCCCTTTCAATTCCCATTTTTCCAAACGAATCTTCCGGGTCGTCAAAATCTCGAGCGACATACCTGGAAGCATGACCTCCCGAACCCCTTCCACCTGATGCGGCATGTCATCAGGAACGAGACTGAAAAAACCGTCTTTTGAAGTGCTCATAGTGGGTTTGCGTAATCGGACACAAACCAGTATATAGCATTTACCGTCTTCCGCTACCAAAAAGCCAACGCCCGATCCCTTCGAGAATACCACCCTCCTGGCGCGGCGCTTGAGATGGCGCTTGATTAATGGATCCCTGATCAGTTGGGATAGGGAAGGCGGTGGGATCGCGGGGGCGCCGGCTGGAAAAAATTCCCAGTCCGTGACCAATACAAGCCCGCTTTGGCGCCAGATCTGCCGGCACCTCCATTTGATAGGGATGAGTGGTTTTGCGGTTTGCGACATTTCCGCACTCACGACAAATCAGCATAGTGTTCGTGTTCGCTGGCTTTGGTATTTTTACCGAAGCGAATCCGACTTTCTCGGCTTCCTTCATTACTTCGGTCCAGACAGGCAATGCCAGAGTGCTTCCGTAGCCCTTGTTGATGACGGTCTTTGGTTGGTCGAGCCCAACCCAGACACCTGTGGTGATTTTGTCCGAGTATCCTACAAACCAGGCGTCTTTGTAATCGTTGGTGGTTCCGGTCTTCCCATAGGCGGGAGCCTTGTATCCGGCCCGTCTTGCGCCTCCACCGGTTCCTTCGTCCATGACTTTTCCCATGATGTCTCCTGTGACCCAGCAGACGGATTCGGGAAAAATGTTGGTGCTTCGGATTTCATTCTGAAAAAGCACGACACCGTCGGAATTTTCGATGCGTTCAATTAGGAATGGGGCCCGGTTGACTCCTTTCGCTGGAAAGGTCGAAAACGCGCTCGTGATTGTCATCGGAGTGGTTTCAAAAGCCCCGAGGTAGGAAACTGGCGAATTGGGAATTTCTCCAAACTTCAAAGCCCGGGCGAGACTGGATACATTGTTCATACCGGCAATCTGGCCCACGCGGATGGACATCGTGTTTCGTGAGCGGATCAATCCGATCGCTGCCGGTTGCAGCCCCGTGAAAGTCCCGTCGCTGTTCTTCGGGCTCCAGATTTTTCCATTACCTCCGTCCATGCGGATTTCATTGTCACTGACGTAGTCTCCGGGCAGGAGTCCGCTACGATCAAAAGCGACCGCGTAAACGAATGGCTTGAAGGTCGAGCCGGTTTGACGCTTTGCTTCAAGTGCCCGGTTGTAGGGACTCTCGCCAAAATCGCGACCACCGACCAGAGTCAGGATCGCTCCAGTTGCATTTTCAATCGCGACGACGGCACCCTGGACATACTTGGTCGTTGTCGCTCCCACACCTTGGTGTGCGCTGCGCTTGGGATGAGAATATCCTGAGCGCTTTTCGATTCCAGTAAGATGGGAGTCGAGAGCTTTTTCGGCCCGGCTTTGCAAGGATGGATCAATGGAAGTGTAAATCCGGAGGCCGCCCTGCTCGATATCCACCTCACTGAGAAAGTCACTGATCAAATCGTGAACGGTTTGAAGAACATAGCTTCCCGTCGCGAGTCGCTTGTTCGGAGGACGGAGAGAAATGCTTTCGGCCTTTGCGGCATTGGAAGCCTCCTGATTGATGATCTCCTCGTCCACCATCCGGGCCAACACTTCGTCACGAGTCGCCTTGGCATCCTCAAGATTTCGAAAGGGATTGAGGATACTTGGTCCCCGAATAATTCCTGCGAGCATGGCGCCTTCACCTGGCGATAGCCCGGACGCCGGCTTTTCAAAAAATCCCTGCGAAGCTCGTTCGATTCCATAAAGACCGGAGCCGAAATAGATTCGATTAACGTAAAACCCCAGAATTTCGTCCTTGGTATAATTTCGCTCGATGCGCCGGGCTATCGCAACTTCGTGCCACTTCCGCCAGACCGTCATGTCGCGCAATCCACTGGCATTTCGAGCCAGCTGCATTGTCAGGGTGCTGGCACCCTGTTCCATCCCGCCCTTTTTGAAGTTGGCAACGACGGCACGGGCTACTCCTCGATAATCCACTCCGCCGTGTTCATAAAAACGACTGTCCTCCCGGGCGAGGAGAGCTTTGATGAAGTTCTGTGAAATCTCTGAAACAGGAACGACGAGACGGTTTTCTCCATGACCGGAGACGTGTCCGATCACTTTGTTGTCGCGACCGTATACCAAAGTGCGCTGCGGCACCTCTTTCAGTGTATCCAGATCGAAAGACATTGCCTTCACCCAGAAATACACGGAGCCACCAAAAAAGGATAGAAGCCCAATCAGTCCGAAGATGACGAGAGGAAGAATGACGAAACGCCGGAATTTTGACCGCTTCTTCCCGTTCTTTTCCACCAATTGATTCCGGCCAACTTTGATTGACTTGGAAATGAAGGCAAAGGGGCCCCGGGGAGAGGAGGCGTTGGAGGAGGATGATTTGTCGTCTTCGGACATCGCTCAAATCTAAATCACGTTCTGGTCAGGTTCAACGACGACTGTGAAGTGTGAAATCCAAATTCAAGATTTGTCACATGGCCCGGTAAAATGCTGATAGATTGAAAACGGGACCTCAGCGCGTTGGCAGGAGAGCCAATCAGCATCCGCTTCTCCTTGAGAGATGCCGATCTGTATTCCTTTCGGTTTCGAGAGGAAATTCAACCATAAAACAGATAAATGGACGGATATTCAATTATTACGGGAGGCGTGTATCCAGAGGATCTAATTGCGGCCTGTTTCGGAGATTATTCTCAGCTTCCGAATATCAAGGATAGAATTTTTTCCGGCGTTGAATCAATTGGTATAGTCTCGCACAAAAATTGTTGGTTCCTTTTGGGAGATACAATGCTGTTTAATCGACACAAGGAGATTTGCTTTGAACTCGCCAAATTTGGTGGGGAATCTGGTGCATTTCATGTAAGCCTCCCTACGAGATATTTAGAGATAGCAAAGTTTTCCAACGGTCAGGAGAAAGAATATCTATCGACGGATTTTGACTCCCTTTCCAAATCAACCAATCCATCGGAGTCAGGGCTAGATAGATATATTTCTGAGATTATTGAGTGGGATTTTCAACTTGTTGAGCAGTTGCCAGTTACTTGGCTGAGATGAGTATTCTAGAATTGAGATGGATAGCCCTTCAAACCAAGACAGGCTTTTGCGGCACGACCGGAGCCAGCTTCCAAACCACCCAGGCAGCTGCATACAAGCAGGCGTCTTTGGCGATTCCTCCATGCATGTCGCTGAGTGAATCGGGATAATTGTTTCCGACCACGAGGAATATCAGGATGGTCATGGTCACGGATGCGGTCAGGACTGCTGCTCTTTCCATGAATCCGATGCAGAGAATGATCCCCGCAAGAATCATTCCGGCTCCGAGAATAACCAACCAGGTTTCCGGATCGGGCCAGTAGATTCCCGACCTTTTGACCAGCTCCGCCTGAACGGTGGAGGGGAGTAGCATCTTGGGAACAAGTCCTTCCCAGATCCAGACGAGCCCGAGAGACCAGCGGCAGATGGTTTTTAAATTCCAGAGGAACTGTGGATTGATGTCGTTATTTGTCATCGTTAATACGGTTGAGTCGAATAGTTAACCCTCTTGAGTCGCTCAGGCGGCGGGGCGGAATGCTGCGTAAAGGTAGGCGACCGCACAGCCGCCGTAGGCAAATGTCAGGATCCAGTGGATCACGGTTTCTTTGCGTTTCCCTTTCCAGTGATCGCCACTGTAGAAAACCCATTGGATCAATGTGCGAATTCCCCAGAAAATCCCGATACTGGCGGCGAGCCATCGAGCCATTTCGTAGGCCCCTGTGGCGATGTCTCCGGCAAAACGGATCGTCAGCACTCCAAAGATTAAAAGGGTGATGCTGATGTACCATTTATGAACGTAGAAGACTTCGTAGAGGAGCCGACTGAGACCGCTCAGTTCTTCTCTCCAGTTCAGCATTCTATCGAGCCGCATATTGATGCAGGCGATGATGAGTTGCCCGATCGCCGCAGCGATCAGGATTTTGTCGAGGTGTTCGGTGATGATGTTCATGGTCTTTTGTCCTTGGTTTGTGGTGTTTAGTAAATGGTTTGAAGAGCGGGTTTGAGTTCAGGATGTTGAAAATTAAATCCCGCAGACTCCAACCGGGCTGGAATACAGCGGCGGCCTGTCAGGGCAATCTCAGGATCACTTCCGAGGACGGGCGCCCCCAATCGAACTGCAAATGATGGGGCGGGAGGGCTCCATGGCCGCCCGAGAACCTTTCGAAGAGTCTTCATGAAGTCCGAGTTCGTTACTGGATTCGGAGCGGTCACATTGTAGATCCCTTCGAACTCCGGATTGTCCAGAGCATCCAGAAAGACAGCCATCATGTCGTCGAGATGAATCCAGCTGATCCATTGTTTGCCGTTCCCGATACTTCCGCCGAGCCCAAACTTTACGAGTCGAGCTAGAACCGGAAGCGCGCCGTCCTCTTTTCCAAGAACAAAACTGATTCGCAGAACCGCCCACCGGTTTCCGGGAATAATTGCGCGACCGAGCTCACTTTCCCAATCCACGCACACATTGGCGGGATATCCGCTGGCGACATGAGCGCTTTCGTCGCAGACTCGATCGCCGGCGTCGCCGTAAATAGCCAGTGAACTGGTTTGAATCCAGATGGGCGGGGGCTTCGAAATTTGGCGAATGGCTTCCCCGATAATCGCAACGGAGTCGACTCGTGAGTTGAGAACTTCCGCCCGATTGCTCTCAGTTTGACGGCAGTTCACATTCTTTCCCGCCAGGTTGACGATGGCATCGGCTCCGTTGAGTTCTTCGACCCAGGCCTCATCTAGCGTTTTTCCGTTCCATTCTACGGCTCGGCCGGGCCCTTTGTATAGATCGGGGTTCCGGGTAAGGACTACAGCTTCGTCTCCCCGTTCTTCGAGAACCTCTGCGAGCTCCCGCCCGAGAAATCCACTTCCTCCTGCGAGGACTATTTTACGTTTGTCAGGTTTCATTTGCTTAGGAATCCGGGGAAGAATGTCGCCCACGCGTAGACTGCGATCATGAAGATGAAAACCAGCGTCAGCAACTGGTACCCGATCTTGTAGAAGGTGGTGGTGAGGAAGGGCTTTGCGTCAAAAACGAAGAACTGCACGATCAGTCGGACTGTCCAAAAGACGAAGATCATACCTGTCATCCACCGGCCGAGATTCCCTCCGGCGGCGAAGGATTCCGCATGAACCAGGGTGATGGTTCCAAAGCAGATGATGATGATGACAATGAACCAGCCGTAGACCCAGAACATTTGCTGCATCATTTTCGGGAGCGGCGCGAGAGTGTTTTTCCAGTCGAGAGCCTTCGGAACATTGGCGCTGGCAATGAGGATTCCAAAATGAGCGATCCCGGCGAGGTAAAGGGCAATCAGAAGGTAGTTCATGGTGTTTTGAGGTGGAGAAGGGTGAGTAGTGCGTCGGTCATGGGATTGAACACAGCCCGTATGAACGGCGGGTGGAAAAGGATCGGCGCCGGGATCAGGACGATTAGCAGGGTAAGGAATCGATTGCTGAGGGCTGGAACTCTCCGCTGAACCAACACTCCGACTCCCTGAAGCATGAAGTAAGCAGTGGGGAGGCCGAATCCTCCACCCGCCGGAAGAGAAACGACAAGTTCGTGGGCGATTCCCGAAGCAAAGAATCCGGCGAGCGTCCCATAGACGAGTCCGAGTTTTCGAAAGAGCGGTCGGAAAATCCAGAGCCGTCCCCAATCACTGAAGGCTCGATTCCAGCGCGGCCCCCAGAATTCCGCAAGACTGTCGGCTTTCCAGGGTTCCCTCATAATGGGTTCCACATCGAACCCGAAGGTTCGCCAGAGAACGGCCAAGAGTGCAAATGCCCCGAAGTGACAAAGGCAGAGCATCGTGCTGACCCCGACCCATCCGCTTGCAAGCGGCCCATCAATTCCCGGTAGGATAGTCAGAAGCAAGACGAGTCCGATGATGACGAAGGCAACTCCGCTTTTCCAAGCTGTGCCATCTTTCGCCTCAGTGATCCGGTCCTTACGAAATGCGGCGGGATCGGTCCCAATCCAAAAGGCGAAGAACTTACTGACCCTCTTGAATCCGCCCTCACGGATAAAGTTCATCCATTTGAAACTGACCCAAAGACTTCCCGCCAATATCCACATCCAGAGCCAGGCGGGGATCTCCGTAAAGATCAGTCCGGTGGCAATCGCGACCGTAAGCAGAAATATCAGGACCAGCCAGGCGAACAGGGGATTAGCGGGCTTCGGGCGATGTTCGTGAAAATCGATCGCGCAGGCCCCATTGATGCAATGCCGGTTCTTTGCAATAAGGCGGTATCCGAAGTCGGCGAGTTGGCGGAAACCGGGAAGGGTCGCAATCACGGCAATTGGCCAGGTGAACCAGAACCTGTCTCTTATACACATCTCCGAGCCCACGAGACCGAGGCTGA
>CAJXQE010000288.1 GCA_913058215.1 uncultured Verrucomicrobiales bacterium | reverse complement strand
TCAAGCAGAAGACGGCATACGAGATCAGCCTCGGTCTCGTGGGCTCGGAGATTGTGTATAAGAGACAGGTTGAAGGCGCTGTGTCCGTATTCTCTCCCTCCGACGACAGCACGCAGCGCGCCGGATCCATTCTCGAGAACGATACTGGCTCCCTGTAAATATTTCGGTTCGCCGTCGATGTAGCTGCCGAACTTCGGATGAGTGTAGCCATCCAGCGCTTCAATCGAGCGAAGACCGCGTTCCATTGCTGCTTCAGCCTCCTGCTGGACACGCGCATCAAAAGTGGTTCGCACCGTCAATCCTCCCGTGGTGGAGAAGGCGGGAAGCAGGTCGTTCAGTTTTCGTTCGATCATGGCGAACATGTAGGACTGCCGGGTGACTTTCGAATTTGCCTGCAAGTATTGCATCCATTGCGCCTGAGGAAGAACCCTTGGGACCACGACTCGCGCTGCTTCGGCCTCTTCGGCCGTGATAGTTCCCTCATTGACCATTCGGGCGAGGGTCGTTCGCATTTCCCGAACCGAAGCATTGGGATGGCGAAAGGGAGAGAATCCGTTTGGTGCCCGAATGATCCCGGCAACCATAGCTGACTCGGAGAGATTCATCTCGACGGCTCGCTTTCCAAAATATCCCTGAGCGGCCTGTTCGATTCCGTTCATGCCTGTTCCGAGAAAGACGCGATTTACGTACTGATAGAGAATTTCCTCTTTAGTGAAATTCTTTTCAATCCGTCGGGCGAGGGCCATTTCGAGAAGCTTCCGCTCGTAGCTCTTTTCCGTGAGATTGAAAGTCATCCGGGTGAGCTGCATGGTGATGGTGCTGGCTCCCTGGGCGAGGCGTTTCTCTTTGAAGTTACGAATCCAGGCACGGACCAGCCCGACATAGTCAACTCCACCGTGAGTGTTGAAACGGGAATCCTCTCTCGCGATGAGTGCGTTCAGAAAGTGAGGGGAGATTTGATCCAGCGGGACCGGCATTCCGACTTCCTCCCCGTGGAGGTACCCCATCAACTGCCCGGCTCCATCGAGAACCCGGGATTCAATCGGGATTCGGCCGACTACAGAGAGCTCATAGTCGGAGGCCTTCCTTTCGTAATGAAAGAGAATCATCAGAGCGAGGATTCCTCCAAGAACAGCCCAGAAAGCGGCAAGCACAAAAAGGAAGCGCGTCACCGGATGGCGTAAAAGCCAACGCTTCAGTGTCATCGGCTCCGGTTGTGTCTTTTTAGGGATACGTCGCTTCGATGTGCTCTTTTTCTTTAGGGGCATGTGGCGTGGCAGAACTCAGGTGGAGGTAAGAATCAGCCGAACCGAGTCGACCCGGAGACGGGCTTCACCGATGTAGCTTTCCAGCGCATCGCGCTCCTCTTTCGCGAGAGTGATCTCGGAATCTCTGACAGGGTGCCCCATTTCTTTGAGTCGAACAAGTCGATCAATTTCGGTTCCGAGTTGCTCTGACATATCCTCGATAGCCTTTTTGCGAAGCTTGGCGGCCTGCTTTTCGCAATGCTCGGTGGCGGTATCAAGAAGCGGGGGAATTGTCGCCTTGAGAGCTTTTGATTTTTCCCGAAGGAAATTGGAAGGACCCGGGCGGCCGTTCGCACGGATGCGCTCGACGGGGAAATCTTCGGTCCGGTTCCCGCCTTTTTGATCAATGATATGGCGGATCGGATGCGGCGGGAGAAAACGGTCGGCATGCAAATGCCGCGGAGCTACGCATTCGAGAACGGAAACGGCTTCGATGAGGAGCAATTGCTCGCCAGCTTTCTCCAGACGGAAAAATCCAGAGTTTCCGTGATCGGTCGACAGCAGGCTTTCAATCGCGCTGAAAACCATGGGATGATCTGCGGAGAGAAAAGTAATGTCTTCACGAGTCAGGGCGACATTTCGATCGAAAGTGACCGATAGCCCTTCTTCCGGAAGGCCGGGGAAGGCTTCGGCGGAAAAGAGATGTTCGGGAAGAAGAACGTAACTGCGATCATCGAGATCTTCGACCGTGACTCCAAAATGATCACACAATTTCAGAACCAGAAACTCGAGGCGGTTGTCGTCGTCGAGATCCTGAATCTGGGAAACGAGAGCCTGTCCCTGATCCGGATCAAAGGAGCTCATTTCGAGAAGGTGATCGCGACCTTCTTCCAGCTCCCGATCGATTTTCTTTTTGAACTCGCGGGTATTGTCGAGAAGGTCGGGAAGGCCGGACTCGCGTTCTGTCGCGTCTGCTTTGGAGAGTTGTTTAATCTTTTCGCGAAACTCCCGACAGATAGCACCGGCGCCGTGGAGGGTGTTTTCAAAAGCTCCGAGCCCGTTGTGATACCAGAGCGCTTTGAGTTCCTCTTCACTTCCTTCAATGAAGGGAACATGGATGTGAATTTCTTCGGTCTGACCGATCCGGTCGAGGCGGCCGATTCGCTGTTCGAGCAGGCCCGGGTCTTCCGGCAGATCAAAAAGAACGAGATGATGAGCAAACTGGAAGTTTCGCCCTTCAGATCCGATTTCAGAACAGAGCAGGATTCGGGCTCCCATTTCCTCCATCGCGAAATAGGCAGCGTTCTTGTCGCGTTGCAGAAGGCTCAAGCCTTCGTGGAAAAGAGAAGCCGACGAACTGATCCGTTCGCGGAGAGCCTCCTCAATCTTTTCCACCATTTCGCGAGCGTGGGCAATAAGGAGAAATTTCTCCTCGGGGAAATCTTTCAGTAATTCGACCAGCCAGTCGACCTTCGCGGTAAACGCTTCTTCGTCGCTGTCCGTGGAATCGAGTGGAGAAAGCTGAGCGTGTCGTTTTGGGAAATTCCCCAGAACCAGTCGGCGGTTACGGAAAAGAACCCGGCCGGGCCCGTGGAGATCGGTCAGGGCAGCACATACCGCCATCCGAATGGTGGAAGTGTCATTTTCTTCCAGATTCTTTGCCTTCTCTTCTCCAAGCAAATCGGAGACCTGTTTGAGCGCCTTTTTGGTGAGCTTCTTCTCACTCCGCAGTAAATCGGCGAGATCAGAAACCTCGTGATAGCCTTTTGATTCTTTGATGAATTCTTTGAGATCGGAAAATCTTGCAGGATCGAGCAAACGCAGCCGCGCAAAGTGCCCCTCGCGCCCGAGCTGTTCAGGCGTTGCTGTCAAAAGAAGCAGGCCTTCCGAATTTTTTGCGATCGCCTCAACCGCTTCGTATTCGGGACTGGAAGATTCCGACGACCACTCGAGGTGGTGAGCTTCGTCTACAATGGTAAGGTCCCATCCTCCTTCAGCTGCCTGTTTGGCCCGCTCCGGGTTCCCCGCCAGCCAGGAAGTCGCGCAAAGGATCAGTTGGTCGTCGAAAAACGGGTTGATGTCTTTCTTCTCACCTTCTTCCTCACCGCCGGTCACGATGGAAACCGCACGTTCCTCATCGTAGATTGCAAAAGTCATTGCGAAGCGGCGATAAAGCTCGACGAACCACTGATTCACCAGCGCGTCCGGAACAAGAATGAGAATGCGGTTGGCGCGACCGCTCAGATGGAGACGGTTTAAAATCAAACAGGCTTCAATCGTTTTCCCCAGGCCAACCTCGTCTGCCAGCAAAACCCGTGGCGAATGCCTGTTTGCGACTTCCTCGGCAATGAACAGCTGGTGGGGGATCAAAGAAATGCGTCCGCCGACAAGACCGCGGACTTGGCTGGATCGACCCTCGCTTCGGTTCCGGAGAGCAGATTGGCGGAGACTCCAGAGGCGTGGGTCATCATTGACTCCGGAAAGCAAGCGCTGCTCAGGGCGCTGCACACTCATGGTGTCGGAGAGGGCGCTTTCAGCCAATTCGTTGCCTTCGCTGTCGATGTAAATGAGAACCTTTGCCTCTACCCGAACCTCGGCAACGACGAACGTTTTTCCGTCCTGATCCTTCACCGTGTCTCCGACTTCAAAAGCAACGCGCCGCAGCGGAGCATTGCGAGACGCATAGGTAATTGTTTCACCAACCGCAGGATAATGCACCTGCACCTGTGCCTGAGTGGCAGTGATGATCAGTGCAAGGCCATATTCGGCCTGCATTTCACTGATCCAGCGTTGTCCCGGAGCAAACTGGGACGGATCAATATTATCTGTCTGATGACGCGAAGCTTTCATTGAAAAAGGTCGGCGGCCAATCTTAGCCGGTTTCCTCAGATGCGCCACCATTCTAAACCGGAAAATTGATCTCCACCTCTATCGAATGAACAATGTGTGCTTAGCGATTCAACCCTGTTCTGATAGTTTTTCCAAATTCGGAGAATCAAATATCGATAGAAATGATGTTTCCAGTCTGATTATCGATGCGGATTTCTTTAGCAAGCGTGCTATTCTGAAAATGAACCAAGCTTGTTTTTGAAATGGAAGAACTAAATTTTCTCATGATCGGCGTTGTCATCATTTTGATGATCATTTCGCTGGCAAAGGCCGGGGGAGCCCGGAAAAAGATCGAAGAGCTGAGTAAAGAGCTCAAATTTCTCAGAGGCCAATTACAAGGAGGGGGTGCCCAACCCGCTAAGACGGAACAGGATCAGACCCCTCCGGCTCCAGATTCTGAGCCTGTCGAGGAACCAAAACCGGACACCACGAATGTCGAAGTGCCTGCCTACAGTGGCGCAGCTCCTCCTCCCATTCCCAACAGTGCAGCAGCAGTCTCCACACCGGTCGCTCCGCCGAAGCCTCTGAAAGAACCCGGTAAATTTGAAACTGCTGCCAGTGAGATCATTGGAAAAATCTGGAACTGGATAGTCGTCGGCGAAGAGCATCGCCCCGAAGGCGTTTCCATGGAGTATGCCATCGCGACGAACTGGCTGCTGCGTATCGGTGTTCTCATTCTGGTCGTCGGCATCGGATTCTTTCTGAAATACTCCATCACCCAGGGGTATCTCGGACCCATGGCCCGGGTAGGGCTGAGTGTTCTGGCTGGCGTTGGTCTGATTGTAGGCGGCCTGCGCCTTTTTGGTGGTCGCTACGGATTGCTGGGTCAGGGATTGGCCGGAGCTGGATTTGCCACTCTCTATTTCAGTTTCTACACGGCTCAGTCGCAGGGGTATGAAATTCTCGGGGCGATACCCTCCTTTGCACTGATGGCGTTGGTGACGGTGGCTGCCGGATTTATTGCGGTTCGCTTCAACTCTCTGCTTGTTGCTATTCTCGGATTGCTTGGCGGTTACGGAACTCCGATAATGATTTCCACCGGTACTACGACCAGTCCGGTAATACTCTTCAGCTATATGATCCTTCTTGGATGCGGTGTTCTCTTTATCGCTTCAAAACGCGATTGGCGCCTGCTCCACTATCTTAGCTTCGCCGCAACCTGGTGCATCACTGCCAAAGTCACCCGGGAACTCTTTAAGCCGGACCTTTTCCAGGAGTTCATGCCATTTATCGTTGGTTTTTTTATTCTGTTTTCCACGATTACGTTTATCTATCATCTAGTGAACAGGAAAAAGTCCACTCTTCTTGAGCTGCTCTTTTTGTTTCTTAACAGCGGAGTCTTCTTTGCTTTCAGTGTCTACTATGTAAAAGAAACCTATAGTCAGGAGGCAGTCGCGTGGGTCACTTTGAGTTTGGCGGTGTTCTACATTGCCCACATCTACTTCTTTCTCTCCCGCCGGATCATTGATCGTGGGATTCTTCTGAGCTTTATTGGTCTCGCTTCCTTCTTTGTGGCAATCACTCTTCCGCTGGTTCTGTCCGATGCATGGATTACGGTGAGCTGGGCGCTGCAGGCTTTTGTCATGATCTGGATAGCTTCACGGCTCAAGAGTGAGTTTCTGCGGCAGACCGCCTACATCCTCTACGGGATCGTCTTTTTCCGCTTTCTCACTTTCGATCTGGGAACGCAGTTTCGCAGTGCCGGTCCGGTGGAGGGCGAATACTTGAAGGGGCTGCTGGGGCGTCTCATTGCCTTCGGAGTCCCCATCATTTCATTTATGGCGGCGACCCGGCTTTTTACGATTCCGAAATCCGATGAGGAAAGTGAATACGCCGTTGTCGATGCGAATGATGTGAAGGGATGGATCGGCAGTGGGAAGGCGACCAAGTTTTTCTTCTGGGGTGTTGTCGCCCTGGCATTCTTCTACCTGAATCGTGAGGTGGTTTACAGCATTGGGCATTTCTACAAACCTCTGATGCTGCCGACAATGACACTGCTGTGGCTGGGGGTTTGTGTGGCTCTCCTGTTTCGATCGCTCACCAGCACAGCGGCAACTGCAGCGAAAGTATTTCTGTGGATTTTTACCGCAGCGACAATCATCAAAGTCTTTTTCGTTGATCATTTCTTCTGGAACCCAAACTTCAACAGTGCTTTCACCAAAAACGAACTGATCAGCGGTTTCGGGATGCGCTTCCTGGATTACGGAGCGGTGATTGCTCTGGTTCTACTCGCCTGGAGGGTCTACAAAAAGCAGGGGGACGGTCGGGCGATGGCGGCAACCTTCGGGTATGTCGGCCTGGTTTTGGCGTTTATCTATTCCTCTCAGGAGGTTTGGACTGTGTTGTCTGAATTTCTGCGCGGTTTCCGCATGGGCGGCATCTCAATATTCTGGTCGCTGTTCGCGCTGGGCTTATTGCTTGCAGGTATCTTGAAACAAGTCACCCCGCTGCGATGGGTGGGGCTGTTGCTGCTTTCCGGTGTTGTGCTGAAAGTATTCTTTATAGATCTGGCCGGTTTGGATCAGCTCTTCAGAATTATTGCCTTTATTGTTCTCGGAATCGTTGTTCTGGTCTGCTCATTTATCTATCTCAAATACCGTTCGTCGTTCGAAACGGGGGATAAGCTTGATGCCGGTGAGTAGGCGGAAGAAAATTGTTATTAGAATCAGTCAGTATGAAAAGTATCTATATTATTTTGTTCGTCTATAGCTGCAGTGGATTGCTGCATGCTTTCGAAGAATCGTCTTTTTCCCACTACAAAGAAGTGAAGGTTGCTTTAGCAGAAGAGGGGATTGCTTCCGTTCTGCTCGACAGTGAAATCTTCGATAGGTCGAATGACGATTTTGCGGATGTCCGGGTCGTGAATGTCGAGGGGGTTGCTCCCGTGGAAACTCCCTGGGATCTCGAGCGTGTCGAGATAAGGAAGCGTCCGGGCCGTCGCGAAATTTCGACCGAGAAGGTCTCATTCTCGGAAGGAAATGGAAACCGGCTCGAGATTACGGTAAAATTGACTGACAAGAAATTGATACCGAATCGTCTTACGATCGCGACGCCCTTGAGCAATTTTGAAAGACGGGTGCAAGTGTTTGGCAGCGACGATGGAAGTAATTGGATTGAGCTTGTTGAAAGTGCTCTGATCTTCGATTATTCCCGTTTCCTCGATTTCCGTCGCACGAGCGTGGAGATTCCTCCGAATTCACACGAGTTTCTGCGGGTCGTGATTGACGGAGCTGTTGAGAATCTGGTTTCCCCTTACCGCGAAATTTCGAAGTCGATCGAAGGTGGGGAAGTTACTGAGAAAGAGATCGCTTCTCATCTTTCAACTCGACCGTTCCGAATTGACCGACTGAACTTTCACTTCAGTCCTGACCGAATCGTCGAAGTCGAGACGGGAAGGGAAAATTACCGGGTCAGCGGAATCGAGGTCTCTGAGGACGAAGAGAATCAACAGACGGTCGTGACGATTCTCTCCCTGCGACAACCCTTGACGCATTTTACGCTGCATACGGAAAGTAAGAATTTCAGGAGAGCGGTTCATCTGCAGATTCCTGAATATTCGGAGAACCTGGCCGAAACCAAATGGCGCACGCTCAGTGGTGGGAGCCTTCTTCGATATGATATTGGCAAGGTAAATGAAGAGCGCCTGACCTTGAAGACAGGCGAGCAGCGCCAGTCAGCCTATCGATTGATTATTGAGAACAGAGACAACGCACCTCTCAAAGTTACCGGTGTCTCGACTTCCGGGCCAGGCTACGAGTTGAGATTTCTCTCGGAAGCCAATCAGAAGTATCGGATCTACTACGGGGGAATGGGCAGCGAGGCGAAGCGTCCCTCCTATGATGTCTCGGCATTGAAGGTGGCGAAGGAGAAGGGAGTAAAAGCAGAGACATTTGCAGCTGGACCGGAAAAATCGAACAGTGTTTTTGATGCATCCTTACCGAAATCCGATCAGAGCATTCTGGATAATAAGTGGTTCCTCTGGGGCGCCATTGCTCTGGTTGTGTTGATTTTGATTATTGTGCTATTCCGCGCTGCAAAGCGCATTGAGGAGCTTCCAAGCGAATAAAAAACGCTAAAATTATAATTTTAGCTTTATTAAAGCTGATTTAGCGTGGATAGTGGCCTCATGAAAAATTCAAGAAGTCCAAAATTCCCATTCATGCCCCTGAAGCGGGCAATCGTTCTCCTCCGCAAGATAGCTGTCTTCGAGACAGCAGATTCCGAGGGGCCTTTAACCCGACCGCATCTTTTGAAAGCCCTCGACTATGCAAGCTTTCACGGTGCGGCCATCAAGACTGTGAGTGCCCTGCGTGCTTATGACTTGCTTGTAAAAGATGGAGACGGCGTCTCGATTTCACCGACCGGGAGGACGATTCTGAATCCTGAATCACCGGAAGCCAGGCTCGCTGCTTTGCAAAGGGCCGCGCTTTCCCCTCTGGCCTTCCGCCGGATCTGGAGAAATGCACGTCATGCGACCCAGGAGGAGTTGAATGATCTTCTGCTCGCCCGCAACTTTACGGAAGGCGGAGCCGAACGCGGTAGTACGATCTATCTGAAGAACAGTAAACTGGCGCAACTCGAAGACCTGGAGCTGGAGCCGGTTCTGCCAGAGCGGGGTGGTAAGCCCGGACAGGAGCAGCCCGTTCCCGGGATGAATCGCCCTGGAAGAAAGCGCAGACAGGGGCGACGCGAAGAAGTTGCCAACCATTTGCATCTTCCTCTCAGCACTGGAAAAGCGATCATCCCTACCGGAATCTCGGCTGAGGAATATCAGCTGATGATGAAAACCTTGCGAACCTGGGAGTCGCAGATTGTGAAAAAAGAAGCGGTCTAGCCATTCGCGTCGGGGTGCTTGTGATAGGCGAAAGTGGGAACACTTTCTCCGATCGCAGCGCCGGTTCACCCGCGTCCAGCGGATGCTGGACACTGAACGAGAGGTGCTTCGAAACTCTGCCGAGTTTCGCTACAGTCTGAGGGTCGAGTGCAGGCGTGCTAAGATTCCAGCCTCGCCATCAGATCCTCGGATTCGACCGAGTCTCCTTTACTCACAATGATCTCGGTAACGATTCCGTCGGTGTTGGCAGAAACAGTCGTAAGCATTTTCATCGCTTCCAAAGTGATGATGGGGTCGCCCTCTTTCACTTTGGTTCCGACTTCGGCGTTCACTTCTGTGACCATTCCGGGCATTGGCGCGACGACTTGAAGCGGATCTTTGGAATCTCCTTTCTGTTTCGTCACCAGATCAGCCGGAGTAGCGGATTTGTCATTCACCTGCGACTCGCGCGGCATTCCGTTGAGCTCGTAGAAAACGTTGCGGTTCCCTTCGAGGTCGGCCTCACTGATGCCGATCATTTTGATAAAGAGAATCTTCCCGGGATCGATCTCGATGGAGATTTCTTCTCCGACATTGAGTCCGTAGAAAAAGGAAGTCGACGGCATTCCGGTCACGCGGTCGTAGTCCTTGATAAAGGCCTGAAAATCCTCGAACACCTGGGGATACATCAGGTGACTGTAAAGATCGTCATCTTCAGCAGGTCTTCCCAGTTTTTCTGCAACTTCGGCGCGCACCGCTTCGAGGTCGACTGGATCAGCGAGTTCGCCGGGACGTTTCGTGGTCGGCTCGCGATCACCGAGAACCACCTTCTGCACATCTTTGGGCCAACCGCCGTCGGGTTGTCCGAGACCGCCGGAAAGCATGTCGATTACAGACTCCGGGAAATCGAGTGAACCCGGTTCGAGATCACAAACTTCCGAAGGTTTGATTCCACGAGTGATGAGGAACATGCACATGTCGCCGACTACTTTCGAGCTCGGTGTCACTTTGATGATGTCGCCGAAAAGATGATTCACCTCTGCATAAGTGAGGGCAATCTCCGGCCAGCGGTGACCGAGCCCCATGGCGTTGGCCTGTTCTTTCAAATTGGTGAACTGACCGCCCGGCATCTCGTGGATGTAGACTTCAGCGCTGCCGGCCCGCGGGCTGGTGTTGAAAGGACGGTAAAACTCAAGAACCTCTTCCCAGTAATCCGACATCTCATTAAGCGCATTGAGATCGAGTCCGGTGTCGCGCTCCTGTCCGTCGAGGGCAGCCACGACAGAGTTCAGGCTGTCTCTTATACACATCTCCGAGCCCACGAGACCGAGGCTGATCTCGT
>CAJXQE010000287.1 GCA_913058215.1 uncultured Verrucomicrobiales bacterium | reverse complement strand
GAGATCAGCCTCGGTCTCGTGGGCTCGGAGATGTGTATAAGAGACAGGAGCAAATGAACCGTGTGAGTTTTTTCATCGTAAGAAAGGGAAGGGGGATCTAGTAGCCGCGCGCGAACTGGATATCGAGAGTCTGGATTTGGGTGTGAAGCGCCGCGTCTTGAACGGGCAAGACGATGGCGTCTTCTTCGGATTCATTGTGATGCGAATGCCACCATCCGGGAGGCGTTACGAAGACCGAACCTGGCGTCCACATTGCTTTGAATGGATTGACGATGTTTCCATCAGTATCGAGATCGCGGCCGATCATGGTGTAGGTGTCAGGGCCGGCCGAGACACACAGATCGAGTGCAATGGAATTGTGGCGATGAGCTTTTTGGCGAGTTTGGCGTGGGAGCAAATTATAGAGCGACCACATCGTATGCGTCACCGTTTTCGTGACCGGGCAGTCGACATTCGCCAGTAGTATTCCGTTCCGGTTTTTGTCGTGCCCTTCATTCTGGGCGCGGACTTTGGCGAGTTCATCTTCGAGACATTCGTAGCTGAAAAACACAGATCGGAATTGTGAGGAGCCCGGTTTTGCGCCGAGATATCGAAACAGCGGCTCATCATTCACCCAGTAAAATGCAGTGTCCTCCTTAGCCGTGTGTTTGAAAGTTGAACCGCCCGGGGTCGCGAAATAATCGCCGGTCTTCCATGTTACAGTTCCCTCGGGTGTTTCGGTTTCTCCATTTCCCCGGATACAGAAGAATACCTGTGAGGCCGATTGCGCTTCGGTTCCGAGTGATTCACCTGGATTGATATGAATGAAATTCGCCATCAAGCTCGGTCCGGTGCAGGGATACGGTGTTCCCATTTGTTCTGCCAAATCGAGCGGGATCACACGCGTCTCGTCGATCTGATGCATCGCTGCGGGGAATGACTCGATCTCGATCTTCGGCATTCTCGGATTCACCGCCGAGGTGTATTCGAAATACTCAGTGTTTGCAGCCCAATTGGCGTTCAAGGTTTCGCTCATGATTTTAGTTTCCGTAAAATTTCTCTAAATGCCCCCACACTTCCCGGCTCCGTTTTTTCGGATGCCGCTTCGGGTCTTGCACTTCCTTCACATAATAATCAACGTTCTTCGGATCAAGAAACGGGTCGTTGATCTCATTTTGAAAATCCCGCATAGCTTTGAAAAGCTCGTCGCGTTTCGCTTTGTGAGCGGGATCGTTGGCTATATTGTTGAGTTCGTAGGGATCTTGAGTCAAATCGTAGAGTTCGAATTCAGGTGGATCGACATAGGCGGGATCCCAAACGGCCATTGGGATTTTCGTATTGTTGTAGCGCGATATCGCTACGCCGTTTTTCATGCGGACCGGGTTGTAGATGAATTTGTACTGTTCATCTCGAATCCCAAAAGTGAGATAGAGCAGCACTGAGGCTGAACCTGTGTTGAAGGTGTGAATGTATTTTCGGCGGGGCGTTTTGGGATCCTTCAAATCCTGCAACGGCGTTCCGACAAGCTCTTTTGGAATCTCGATTCCAACTTCTTTCAGAATGCTTGGCAGAATATCCATCGAAGAAACCATTGCGTCTTCGACATGGCCTTTCTGAAACGACTTCGGGAAATTGACGATCATGGGCACCTTCACGCCGCCTTCGTAGCAGGTCGTTTTTCCGCGCGGGAAATCACCACCGTGATCCGCCATGTAAATTACGAGCGTGTTTTCGCGTTGACCCAGCTCTTCGAGATCGGCGAGGACCAAGCCTATGCCTTCGTCGAGGCGATTCATGCAATTCAGATAATTCCGCATTTCATCCCGCAGCCGCGGTGTATCGCAGCCTATCCAGGGGAGGGGAGGGATGTCGCCCTCGACCATTTTGGTTGGGTATCCGGCTTTTGATTTTCCAATAAACGCACGGTGGGCGTCAGAATAATTGATGATCGCGAGAAACGGTTTGTCGGCTTTCTGTGCGTTTTCAAAAATGGTCCGAGCCTGCTCCGCGTATTCGATGATCGAAAAGGTGCTGTTAAAATTCGCGGACTTGATCCCGCGATAGTCGACGTAGTTCTCGACGATCGATTCCGGGTTCACATGCGTTTTTCCGATGAAACCGGTGTAGTAGCCAGCATCCTGAAGATATCGCGGCATCGTTTTGAAATCCTTGTAAAAAGCAAAGCGATGAGTCGCCAGGCCAATGTGACCGGTTTGCCGGGTGTAAAGTCCCGTCAAAAAAGCAGCACGCGATGGGCTGCAAACCGAATACGGAACGTAGGCGCGGGAGTAGCGAACGCCCGATTTGGCTAGCGTATCGAGGACCGGGGTGTGAACCCGGGTGTCGCCGTAGCAACCGATTTGCTCGGAGTTGTCCTCACTGACAATGAAGAGCACGTTTGGCTGGTTTGCCAAAGCAGTGGCTGAAAGGATGACGCCGCTTAAAAGGGCGATGAAGGTTTGTAATTTCATTTCAATTAATTAGTGAACTGTTGCTGAAACGAAATAGATGGAAAATCCTGCGCGATCCGTGAGCTCTGCAGGATTGTAAAAATGCAGGTAGCTAGTGCCGTTGCCATTCGACCCTTGAATTGGAGGGAGGCTGTCATTTTGTTTTTCTCCATCTATTTTTAAAACCAAAGGTTTACCGATCGACCAAATCATTTCGACTTTATGAATGCTTCCGGGATTCATGAGCTCACTTCCGAGTTCCAGTGAGTAAGGCGCGAACTGCGGAACGGTTTTGTCAGTTGGATTAAACCACCGGTCCGTCAGACAAATTCGTGCGATGGAATTTTCATCTTCCAACTGTATTTTCATCACCACTGAGCCCGATGCACCGGCCGGAAAATTCCACACGGCTCCTTGATTCGGATTCGTCAAAGCAGATTCATCCACACGCCTCAATCGCAACGCTCCGTCCTCGATCTGTGCTCCGGGAGTCCGGTTGTAGCCGCAGTGCCCAACGATTTTATCGATGTATTGATGAGTCGACCAATCGGCCGTTCCATCCTTGGCCAAATCCGAAGATCGCTCTTTTTCATAGAGCCATCTCACATCGAGAATCATCAGCTTACGATGCAAGGGATGCTGGCCGGTTGAGAACAGGACTCGATTTTCATCTAGCTGAACAGCCTCGCACTGATGTTTCCCCCGATCATTTGATCCCGGCGTGACGGCGTAGTCAGCGTCATTGCGGTGTTCATCGAGAACCAATTCGCGAAAGCCAATCCACGTCTCTCCGTCATCTTCTGAAATCGCCGCATGAAGCGCATCGCGATTGGTAAAAACATCTTCCCCTCCTCTTTTCTTTTCGCGTTCGACTTCAGGAAGAGATGTTGTATTCGACCAGAAAAACAAGAGCCTACCATCAGTCAGGCGATGGAAAGTTGGCATCGTGATTGTGCCGTAAAACCGGGATGGCTTTGCTTCGCTCCAAGTCTCGCCAAAGTCTTCCGAATAACTTTCGTAATGTTGATCCTGAGCTGTTCGGGCAATCAACCATAGTTTGCCGTTTTTCAGTTCAACAATCGTCGCCTCCACCATTCCATGATTCCAACGGGTTCCGCGATGAACCCCACCGATCTCATGGGGAGGCGAATTGATCTTGTTTGACCGTTGCCAACTCAATCCCTGATCGTCAGAATACCAGGTCCAGCAGCCACCCCCGTGTCCGGGAAGGACGATGCGCTTTCCTCCATCAACCCAAATCGGCGTTCGCAAAATTCCTCCGGGCTTCAAACCGTTTCCGTCGGGACCACTCACCAATTTCCACTCACCATCCAGCCCGCCCTGACTGATATACAATCCATCCATCTGGTTGGTTCCCGTGTATTTGGGCTCCACGCGAAGAAATTCCCCTGTGATGGGGTTTCGAGTGATCGAAGGCGCTTCCTTGGCCATGCATGTAGCGTCCGGATAAGAAGAAGGCAGCGCATTTTTTTCCCACGTCAGACCATTGTCCAATGACTGCAAAAAGTGAGTCGCGCCTTTCCCTGAATAGCACCGAATCTCAGACTCACTCACCCGAATGAGTCCTCTGCCTGCGTCAGCGAGTGGGATGCCAACTACACGCGGAGGCTCCGCGCTGAAAGCGATCTGAACGAGTAAAAACAGTGCGATGGAAATACGAAGCTGCATGATGATTTGGGAGTCTTATTCTTCTTGTGCGAGAAATTCAGCAGTCGCTTTTGCGATCACTGCTGCTCCTTCAGCATTCGGGTGAATCTTGTCGGGGAAGAGAGATGCCCTTTGTTTCAGCGCGGATTCGAGATCGATCGATTCAATTTCCATTTTCCTGGCGACTTTGGCGATCGCTCTGTTGATTTCTTTGATCCTGACGTCTTCAAAAAACGCGTGGCCTTCAAACAGCGGTGCCAGCGGAGTCCATACAATCAGTCGCGGTTTGCTATCGAGCGATTGATAAGCAGTGAGAAGCTCGATGTAATCTTGAACAAAATCGTCGCCGAATTTTTCAAAATCCATCAAGTCATTGATCCCTAAATTCGAGATCACGATGTCAGGCTCAAACGCGAGGGCCTCCTGATGTTCTTTCATGGAAATGAAGGCGCGCTTCTCTTTTCCCCGCATCGATTTTTTCAAAATTCCACGACCGGAGTTTCCAAAATTCTGAACTTCATAGCCCTCACCGAGAAGTTTCTGGAGCTGCGCCGGGTAGGTCATTTCCCGATCTTTGATGCCATGCCCAAACGTAATGGAGTCACCGATGCAGGCGACTTTGATAGTGGGTTTCGTTTGCGAAAAACAAATGCTGCATGCCACTGCAGAAGCCGAAATGAACAAGGTGAGTCGAACCAACAGGGGTGGTTTGGCGAACAGACCCTGTGGCTTCGTGAAACTCATTTCAGGTCAGATGGAATTTTGCCATTGCCGGTATCTTCGCCTTCGAGCAACCAGCTCAGATTGAATCGTGCCACTTTCGATTTCCCGTCGCTTTCAAAATTCAGGTAGATGAAACCTTCGCTTGGAGTTCCGTGACGCCCGGCGTTCAAAGATGAGTAGGCGCTGGAACCCTTGAACACGAGACGTTTGACTGGCCATGTTTTTCCACCATCGAAGCTGGCCCAAACAGTGGCGTCCTCCCTCTTGGATTCTTTGGTGTCGATGTTAGAAAAAATCAGAATGTCTCTTCCCTCCACCGGTAGCCGGACGAGCCCACCCATGCAGCCGTAACTTCGGTGCTGATGGCCGTCTGGCAGAATGTCGATCACTTTGAAATCCGTCCATGTCTTCCCTCCGTCGTTGCTCCACGCTTCGCGCCGCCGCGTATTTTTCGGGCGATCCTGCCAATGGACGCGGCTGTTGTAGTAAATGTGGCCATCGCTCAACTCCGCGAGTGTTGCCTCGCCCGTTCCGTTTTCGGGGAAAGGCTCGCTGGCTTGCCAGGATTTTCCGCCGTCGTCTGAGAACATCGCGTTGGTGTAGTGGGTGTGCCAGATCGATTCGGGACGGTTTCCAGCGCCGTAAAATCGTGTTGGGCGAATGAGACGCCCGGCGTGCTTTCCGTGTCTAAGGGTGATGCCATGTTCGTTCATGTGCATCGAAACCGAATCGCCCCGGCTGTTAGGCTTGATCTCCGGGGTCTCCGGCGTCCATGTTCTGCCGTCGTCTTTGCTGCGATAAATCGTCAGTGGCGCAGGCGGATGTTTGTCTTCTACAAATGCCAGAATGTCGCCGGTCGTTTCATCCACCGTTGTGCCGCCGCCCTGAAATCCGGGTTTCGCGATCACGATTTCCTCGCCCCAGGTTTTTCCACCGTCTTCACTGCGACGGGTGCGGACTTGTTTGTTTCCCCAGGTGGCGAGAACGGTTCCTTTGTTTGTGACGACAATGTTAGGAAAGCGTTCACCATCGAAGATAGATTGAATGCTCATCGCAGGATCCCTGATGAAAGGCTGGATAGAACTCTCGGCGCTCGACGAATTTGCAGCGATTTTGTCCAACTCGTCAAGTTTCAATCGAACGCTGAGAATATAGGGCTCCTCTCCTTTTACCCAATGACCATAAGTTGTCGTGACAATGGTATCGTCAGGAAGAAGTTCGACGCCGGGATAGGCGCAGTCGGCGCCCTTGTGGTTGTCCTTCAGCCGAAGATGGTATTGGCCGGGGCGGTTTTCGACGAGGTCCTCATAAGTGCCGACCCAGGCGACCCAGTCGTCTTCGTAAGCAGCCTTCGTTCCCTTGGGAGAATTGCTTCGAAAGGAAATGAAGAGGCGTCCGTCTTTGGTGTATTTGGCAGTGTGCCGATCACCGTTCAGGGAGATTGGGACTTCGCGGGGCTCCGTCCAGCTTTTCCCTTCGTCATTTGAGAAGATGATGTGAGTGTTCTTGCGACGTGCGTTTTCTCTGAGAAGGACTGCGATCTGCTTTCCGTCAGGAGAGCGCAGGGCGCCCGGCTCGCAAAGGTGAACGTCACTGGATTTGTAGATGCCTTCCGGATAACTCCATGTCAAACCGCCATCGGTCGATGTAGTGGTGAAGAGGGTAAATACGATCGGCTTCTCCTGTTTCGGTTCGGGAGTCATAAAGCGACCGTCGTCGTGGAAAAAGGCCATGTAGTGACCGGGTCCGGTTTTTAATTCGATCACGGTTCCCATGACAACGATTCCGCCCCAGTCGCCAACTGGCTTCAAAGCACTCCAGTTTTCGCCATCGTCTTCGGTCACCGCCAGTCGCGCCGGGTACAACCCTGACCACATGATGATTCGTTTTTTGCCTTCGGCATCGATGACGCGGTGTAGAGTCGGAACCTCTTTGCTGGTCGACCAGTTTTCCGGTGTTGGAATCCTGTCACTCCAACTGAGCCCTCCGTCGTAGCTCCGCTTGTAAACGATCCCGCCCTTTCCATGGCCTTTGGGGTAAACGCAAAGAATGGTTTTTCCATCCTCAAGCAAACAGGTTGTCGGGTGACCTAGGTATTGGCCCTTCTCGCGATCAATAATCGTCTGTCGTTGTTCCTGATCATTCAGGTCGATCAGTTGCAGCTGAGCTTGCAGAGAGCCTGACGCCAAAATGGCGAGAAGACCCAGAGTGGCGGATGTCTTTCGATACGTGTTCATCTTGTTTGATCAAAGAAACTCAATACGGTTTGCCGGCCAAAGCGCAGTTGGTCTCTGAGCAGAGCTTCGGCCTTTTTGGAGGAACGGCTTTCAAGGTGTTCCAATAGTTCGGAGTGAGACTTAATTGTCGATCGAACCAGTTCTTCAGATAGCAGTTTTGGGGATCCTCGATGTGCGGCGAAGCATTGCGAGAGCACATGCAGCTCATTGGTGATTTTCGTAAGGACGCGATTTCTCGAAGCGGTAATCATGATCTGGTGAAACCTTTCATTGATCACTAACCACCGATCCAGATCTGCTTCAGCCGCGCCTCGTTTTCTAGTCAGGATTTTGTCTCCCAGAGATTTCCATTCGTCGAGTAGGGCTCGAAGCTCACTGAGTTCGTGGCTTGTAATCAGTCGGGCGGCTTCGCTGGCAGCAAAGGGTTCAAACAGCTCACGAACATCGTAAATTTCGGAAATTTCCTGACGATCGAATTGCCGCACAAAAGCACCCGCGCCGGCAACTTGTTCAACAATACCTTCGCTGGCGAGGCGGCTGATGGCTTCGCGGACAGGAATGAAACTGGTCCCCAGATCGCTGGCCAGCTTCCGATTTACGAGCCGGGTGCCCGGAGGAAGCTCCCCGGAGAAAACTCTTTGCCTGATGTGATCGTAGGCTTTTTCGCTGAGTGAAACGACGGACATAAATTTCCTAATTTAAACAAAAGTATTGCATGTTCGATTATGTTATAACACTTTGTAACGGATTTGTGGCTCTTGTCATCTGTTTTTTCTCCGTGATTCGGTGAGGGAGTTTTGAAATCGGTCACACTCATCATCTATCGATCTTCCATCTCTATGAAACTCACAGGACTCATTGCCGCCACTTACACTCCGTTTCATGAAGACGGCTCACTCAATGCCGATCTCATTGGCCCAATGATTGATCACATGATCAGCCGTGGTGTTTCCGGATTTTATATTTGTGGCAGCACAGGGGAAGGGGAGTCGCTGACCATGGAAGAAAGAAAGCTGGTCGCTGAGACGACCGTTTCTGCGGCCCGAAGTCGTGTTCCTGTGGTTGTGCAGGCCGGTCACAACTCGATCGATTCCGCTTGCGAGTTGGCGCGACACGCTGGCGAGATCGGGGCGGATGCAATCTCAACTCTACCCCCAACTTATTTCAAGCCATCGACACCGGAGCTACTGATGGATTACATCGCCAAGGTGGCAGGATGTGCGCCTGATTTGCCTTATTACTATTATCACATTCCCCGTCTCAGCGGGGTTGCTTTTGATACTGTGAACCTGCTGCAGCTGGCGAAAGAGCAAGTTCCGAGCTTTGCAGGAATTAAGTTCAGTGACTTTTTTCTCGCCGAGATGATGGCCTGTCAGGAATTCGACGATGGTCGCTTCGATATTCTTTTTGGATCTGATGAAATGATTCTGGGGGCCCTGGCAACTGGAGCCAAGGGGGCTGTGGGAAGTTGTTATGGGTTTGCCGCTCCGCTTTGGTTGAAAATCATTGAGTCATTTGAGGCTGGCGAAATCGAAGAAGCTCAGGCGTGGATGCGCAAAGCGGCGCGGCTGGTTCGCTTGGTTGCGGGAGATCCGGGTCCCTTTCAAGCCTGTGTGAAACAAGTCATTTGGCCGATGTTAGGCTTTGATGTGGGTGGCTTGCGGCTCCCTCAGCCGAAAATGAACCAGGGGGCGATCGATCAGTCAAAAAGGTGGCTCGATGAAACAGGGTTTGGTAAGGAAATCGTAAGCGGAGATTTTTCCCTGTGATGGACAGTTCAAAAATAGAATCGCTAAGGGACATCTATCGCGACGCATTGGTGGGCGACATTCTTCCCTTTTGGAAGAAGCATGGAATCGATCAGGACAATGGTGGGTTTTTCAATGCAGTGGACCGGGATGGAACACTTCTTGACTCGGACAAAAGCGTCTGGCTGCAAGGGCGGTTTTCCTGGTTGCTGGCCGCTACCCACAATGCCTTCGGACCGAATGAAGAATGGCTCAGCTTGGCAGGGTCAGGATTGAAGTTTATCGACGATCATTGTTTCGATCCGGAAGATGGGCTGATGTGGTTCAACGTAACTGCTGAGGGCAAACCCATTCGGAAACGCCGCTACCGATTTTCTGAATCATTCGCCTGCATTGCGAACGCGGCCTATTTCCAGGCCACTGGCGATGAAGAGTATTCAGAAAAGGCGGTGGCGCTTTTCAAAACGTTTGAGGCACACTGGAGAGATCCTTCTCTTTCACCTTTTCCACCCAAGTTCACCGGGACGCGGCCTTCCAAAGGAATTGGGGCTCCCATGATTGCGATCAACATGGCACAGGTTTGTCGTGAGGCAGGAATCGGAGGCGTGGACTGGAACGCGAAGATTGATGAAGCGATTTCGGAGATTGTTGCTGACTTTGTTCATGACGACATCGGGTGCGTAATGGAAACTGTGGCAGTGGACGGCTCGCGGATTGACGATCATTTTGACGGCCGAACCTTGAATCCCGGTCACGCGATTGAAGCGGCCTGGTTCATTTTGCAAGAAGCGAAGTGCAGAGGGAATGACGCGGACTTGATCAGTCTTGGCACAAAAATGCTCGACTGGATGTGGGCGCGCGGATGGGATACTGAGTTTGGGGGCTTGCTCTACTTTGTCGGTGTGGATGGCCGTCCGGTTCAGGAATACTGGCACGATATGAAATTCTGGTGGCCGCATGACGAGGCGATTATCGCAACGCTTCTAGCTTATCAGCTAACTGGAGATTCCCGTTACGCTGAGCTGCACCAAAAGGTGCACGACTGGACCTGGGCGCATTTTCCAGATCCTGAATTTGGTGAGTGGTATGGATATCTGCGGCGGGACGGATCTGTCTCGAGCCCCGTGAAAGGGACTCTATGGAAAGGTCCATTTCATACGCCAAGGATGATGCTGACGTGCTGGCAGATTTGTGAGGAAATGTTGGAGGCGAAGAAAAAGTAAGGTGGCCAACACACTACTATCTGATATTGCGGCAGTTCCTTTGGGATACTCGATCTGCAAGTTCCGGGGAAAGAAATACGGTGTGACTAAATCCGTGCACAATCTTGGGAAGTCTGTAAAAATCTACGCTGAAGAACTCGGTGGAGAGGACTTTATCAGTCTTAATTTTTATCAAACAGACCGGTCAGATATTTTGAAGCCCTGTGAAATGCCCGAAGAGAAAGTTCTCCAGTTCTGTCTCTTATACACATCTGACGCTGCCGACGAAGAGGATAGTGTAGA
>CAJXQE010000286.1 GCA_913058215.1 uncultured Verrucomicrobiales bacterium | reverse complement strand
AACCTTGATCGTCCACTACGGCAGGCGGAGCGCCTGCCCTACAATTTGCTGCGGAAACCAAAATTGCTGTGCCGCGCAAGCTGCGACAGAGGAAGCGCGCCATCAAATCGCGCCGTGATCCTCACCCGGTTGATGAAACCGGGCTCAACTGAGTGCCATTCGGATCAGGTAACAAATACCAATTATTCACTCCGCCTCCCCGGAACCCGTGCCCTGATCGCTGGCTCAAGATTTCCTCATTCGAAGAAACCCCTTGAGTGCGATCGAGCCCCCGACCAATACAAAAATGCTCCCGATTAAGATCGGGAGATAGGTGAAAAAAGTGCCTCCGGTTTTCAGCACTGCAGACTCCGGATTCTCAGGGTCGTAGAAAACGGGAACTATTTTCCCTGCGGGAAATTCAGCAACAATGCTATCCGCGTGCTCCCTGTTGCTACTGCCGTAACTTCCGAAGGAAAAACGATCCGAAGTGAAAGCTTCGTCTTCAACCGCATAGTCGTAAGAAATCCCGGCACGATAACTTGTCGAATTCTTTCTCTTTCTCGAAGTTTTGGAGGTGCCGCCGCTCCGACTGCGCGTTCGCTTACTGGTGGTTTCCGAAGCAGTCACTTTGCCTTCAACTTGCGGCCATTTTTCGGTCGCATTAGCTTCTGCGACTGCCTTGAATCCCCAGAAACTGACAGCTGACCCAACAAGAAAAAATACCACACCGAAAACGAGAAAAATGTTCTGCAGAAGTTTGTTCGCTGCTTGGATATCCTGAGGAACAATTTTCGTCATTTTGATGAAACGGTTGGAGACAAGGCTGTTTGATCGGAGTTTAGGCCCTGTCGCTTCGTCTTGTCCAGATATTCACAAGCTTGAAATTCTCCGAACGAAAACGGAAAATGCCCTTGATTCATTTTCGGTATCGCAGGTCATCTTTTAGCACAGCCCTGTGCGACCGAAAATCACATACGGATTACTAGGATGTGATCCAAGCGTGTGACAGACTGCCAGTCGATGAAGATCCCATTTACTCGTGCCGTCCTTCTCCTCGCCCTTCTCCTCGTAGTTTCGCCAGGACCTCTTGCAGCAGAAGGCGAATTGCCGGCCTTTCCCGGTGCCGAAGGGTTTGGCGCGGATACACCCGGTGGTCGGGGTGGTCAGGTCATGGAAGTGACCACTCTCGACGATGCCGGGCCCGGCAGTTTCCGCGCTGCTTGTGAAGCGAAGGGCCCCCGGATCATTGTGTTTCGAACCGGTGGAATGATCGAGGTTCAGTCCGCCATCACCATCCTCGAACCATTCCTCACGATCGCCGGGCAAACGGCGCCGGGAGACGGGATCACCCTGAAGGCAGCTCCGAAAATGCGCCAGGCAGTCGTGCAGGTCGCCACCCACGACGTCGTCATTCGCGGTCTGCGGATTCGCCGCGGTGCATCCCGCGAGAAGTCCGTCAGCGGCGACGCGATGAGCATTCACAATAAGGATGAAGCTCCCCGGCGTATTGTGATCGACCACTGCTCGATCAGCTGGGGGACGGACGAGAACCTTGACGCCTGGTATTCCGCCAGCGACATCACGATCCAGTGGTGCGTCATTTCCGAGGCGCTGCACAACAGCAGCCACCCCAAGGGACCGCACAGCAAGGGGACCCTGATGGGAGCGGACGTAAAGCGGGTTTCCTATCATCACAATCTGCTGGCCCACAACGTCGCCCGCAATCCGCAATTTGCCAGTGACGGGGGCCCCGCCCACATCATCAACAACGTGATTTACAACTGGATGTATTTTGGCAGCCAGTTCACGAAGCCTGAAAAGCAGGCCCCGAAGGTGAACCTCATCGGCAACACCTACCGGGCCGGTCCGGACACCCGCACGGTACGTTACGAAGTGCTGCTCAGTGGTTACCCGAAGCGGCCGTTGTTTTACGTCCGCGACAACCTGGGCCCCCATCGTCCTGACGCCACCGGCGACGAATGGGCATTGATTGGCGACGGGTCCACCGGGTTGGGGGAAAACCAGATGCGCGTTCCCGCGGCAAAAGAGATTCAACGGCAGGACCCGTGGCCCGCTTCGGCCATCCCTGTCACGATCCATCCAGCCGGACAGGCCTATGAACTCGTGCTTGAACAAGTCGGGGTGACGGTTCCCCGGAGAGACGCCGTCGACAATCGGGTGATCGCCGACGTTCGCAACAAAGCCGGACGCTGTATCGATGACCCGTCAGACGTGGGCGGTTGGCCGACCCTCGATTCCGGTAAGCCCCCTGCAGATACCGACCACGACGGCATGCCGGATCAATGGGAAAAGGAACACGGTCTCGATCCTGACAATGCCGACGATCGAAACGGCAGGGCACCCAGTGGCTATACCTGGATTGAGGAGTATCTCGATTCCCTTTTCCATCCGGGAACCAAGTAAGGAACAGCCGCGCGGTAGGATCGGGCGGGGTGCTATTTCGCGGACGAGGCAGCCGCCTTCACCCGCCGCCGCTCAGGCCCGGCGAGAGCAAGGTTTGGCCGAAGCAAAAAGTCCCGGAAAATGCAGTTCGCGTATTCAAAAAGACTATTGAGTTCCCTGGACAATTCCCCGCGCATAGGAAAGGGCGGTGTCTTTGTCGAAGTGGTTTTCTATCGCCACTTCTTTCCTGAAGGGGAACTTTATCTCCGGCGTGGCGACTACCTTGCCATTGATCAACACCGCCCACCTTTTTCCGATGTCTCTTCGGGAAAATTCATTCAGTTTTTTTCCGCCTTCGAGAGTGAAAGTAATGCCTATCGCAAAGCCACTCACCGAGTAGGGCCCTCGCACCGAGGTGAAATCCACATCCTGATTGCTAAGAAGCACTTCGTCTCCCATTTGGAGCGGATTGTCAGAGCTTGTTGCTCTTTCTTCGGTGGAGTCGGATTCTGAATCTTCGATAATTTGTCGAAACTCCAGGCGGAAATCGGGATCGATTCGATTCCTTTGAAAGGTTTCGACTATACTTGATGAACTACCGGAAGAGTTCGGGCGAATTTTTTTCAGCCATTTGTGTTCCATTGAGATGACTGTGCTTCCGAGGCTGAATAGTGAGATGATCAATGGGATCGAGTATATCAGGATGGCTTTGCCCTGCTGGCTCACAGGAATGCTTTTCGAGAAACCTGCGACTACAGCGCAGATGGCTATTACGGGGAGAAAAGAAAGTAAGATTGCGACCCCCACGGTGAGCTTTGATGGCGCAGTGCTCATGGCGTTTCCGAGTATGACGACCCATGCGATTGCTATTCCGAGGACACTGCAGAGCCAGGCGATAAGTGGAATCATGTTGTTGTGGCGGTTGATTGTAGGGTTTTCGGGATCTGAAATTTTATATCACGAGCTTTCCTTTTGAGGAAGACGTTCCCCCGGCGCAATCTATGAAACATCGAGTGCAGATTTTACCCCGACAATCCATCTTGAATGGAAACGCATTCGTTTCGAAATGAATGCCGTTGCGCGGGACAATTCGATTGATAGAATCCGGTGTCTTGTGTTTGTTGATTCTGCTCATGATTTTTCCACCACGCAGCGTATTCCTATTTTTGTTTGTCATTACCTGCTGCGCTATTTTTGTATTCCCGGTCCATTCGCAGGAAGCTTTGGTAAAACCGGCATTAAGAGCCCAACCGGTCCGGCTTGAGCAACCGGCGGTCACTGCCGCAAGTGTCTACTCTGTTGATGCCTCCAATGGACGAGTGATTTACAGCAAAAATATTTCTGAGAAACGTCCCGTCGCGAGTACGCAAAAACTCCTTACCGGCTTGATCATTGCCGAGGGGGGAAATCTCGATGAACGAATCCCGGTTGCCTCAACCGACCGGAAAGTTTCGCCTCGAAATCTCTGGCTCACCGAAGGGAGTTCCTACAGGCGGGGAACTCTTCTCGAAGCGATGTTGGTGCGAAGCTTTAACGATTCCGCAAAATGCCTGGCGAGAACTCACTCGGGAAGTCAGGCTGAATTTGCCCGGACGATGAACGCCCGGGCAGAGAAGCTGGGAATGAAAGATTCTCATTTTGTGAATGCTCATGGCCTTACTGAGGAGGGGCAGTATTCCACTGCCCATGATATGATCCTTCTAGCGGCGGCGGCGTGGATGAATCCGGAGGTCAGGAGAATTGTTCAACTGAAGGGAATTGATTTCACCTACGAGGGGGCCAAGACGATTCAGGTGAAAAATAGCAACGAGCTGCTTCACACCTATGCTCCCTGTGTCGGAATGAAGACGGGTTACACGGAAGCCGCAGGGCGCTGTCTCGTTGCCGCGGCGACTCGCGGAGAAAGGACGGTGCTTGCTGTCATTCTCGGGAGCAAGTTTGAAGACGTCTGGACCGATGCGGAGACCGTGCTGGAATGGTCACTCAAGCATTGATTGAGTGGACTCAAGACCTCGAGTCGAGCTGAAATACCTGCCCGGAAATGTGACCGGTGTCTGCGAGGAAGGTGATGAATTTTGCTGCTTCTTCAAGCGTATTGAATCGGCCCAGGGAATGTTTCTCTTTGGCTGTGTCGATGGCAGCTTGCGACATTTCAGCCGTCATTTTCGTTTCGAGGAATCCGGGCAGGACACAATTGGCCCGAATGTTTCGTTTACCAAATTCTTTGGCGAGGGATTTTGTCAGGCCGATGACACCGGCTTTGGCGGCGGCATAGTTGGCCTGACCCGCAGGAGGATGAATCGCAGAATAGGAACCGATCTGGATGAGATGGCCGCTCCTTTGTTTCGCCATGATCTTTGCAGCAGCCTGACAGCAGAGAAACGTTCCTTTCAAATTTACCTTGATCACTTCGTTCCAGGAATCCTCTGACATTTTCAGAAAGGGCCCATCCCGCACAGTGCCTGCAGCATTGATGAGAAGATCGAGTTGCTGGATTTCGTTAAAAAAGGAGGCGACGGAACTGCTCTTACTTACGTCGAGCTCACTCCGACCGGGGGCGTGGACTTCGTATCCCGCAGCTTCCAGGCTTTCACGGATCGCCGAAGCGAGATCCCCTTCACCTCCGGTGATGACTGCGACAGGACGGCTCAAAGCAGTGGGAAAAGGGGAAGATTGAAAAAAGAAAACCGGGAAGAGCTTCTCGCGAAGACTTTTCCCGGTTTTGTGAAATGGAACTGCCTGAATAAAGGCTACCGATTGGAACCTTTACTTTCCGTGCAGATGAAACCTCTTAACTTTTCCTCTTCCGCAGATCAATTGGCGAAGGGATCTTTGGCAGGATTCGACTTGAAGGGAATGCTACCGCTTGCCTCATTTGAAGCTGGGTTCGTCACTGGAGCCGCGCTGATGGAAGACGCCCCTCTGCTCGGATTGACGACCACGGCATGTTCTTCATAATCGATTCTCGAATTGGAAAGTTGTCCGATGTAGCGAATTGCTTCGGTCATTGGAACGTTTCGTAGATTCAAGCTGAGGGTAACGTTGGTTCGTTGCTCGGCGGTTCCTTTGTAAATGAAATTCGGGACCGTCTTGCCGGCAGAGAGTTCTTCCGCTCTTTGGCTTAGATAAGCCATGACATCGCCGATGGGAGCATCTTCAAAAGTTACTTTCGGAAGGATGATTTTTGCAAGGTCCGCTCTCAAATCTTTTTTGGCTCCGGCTCCCTGGGCAATTGCGGTTCTGCATTTGTTTGAGTAACTGCGGGCGTAGACAAAGCCGGGTTTCGACCTAAGGACGACTTCAAACATCTGGAGCGCATCCGTGTATTGCTTGGCATTAAAGAGGCGAACGCCTTCATTGAATGCATCTTGTTGCGCGTGTGCGGGAACAGCGAGAAAACCAATGGCCGCGAAAACGGTTATGGCGAGAATTTTGAATCGATTTTTCATAGGGATTTCCAATATAAGTTAGGAGGTTTGTTACTCGTCCCTTCTATGAAGGCAGCAATCCGGAGAAGGAAAACGTCACCGATCATCGTTGGGATTCTGGTCGCGACCGGACACACCCCTTGCCGGGAAAGTCCGGTCACTGGTGAATACGATACCAAATGTTCTAAGAGGTGTAAACGCAAATACGTTACTCTAATCAACATTGTCTCATCGAATGGAAGGTTTCTTTGGTGATTCTAAAAGGTATGAAAGTTTTAAAATTAACCCCGTGTAAGGTTGGACGGAGCCCTGTTTTCGGGGTAAACTCTAAAAAGTTTTCACACGCGAGACACATGTCTGATTTTTTCTCTGGTTCTAGTACAGGAACTGATCAAGCAAAAACGGGGCTTTCCCTGCTGCTGATTTTTTCCCTTTTTCTTTCGGGCGTTGCGATAGCGCAGGACACAACTGTGCCTGCTGCGACCTACACTTCGCCTTCAACTTCGACGGCTGCTCCCGGGACCGGCCCCGGATTGAGTGGGGGAATGACACAGCGGGAAATCAACATGATGCAGATCCGCTCGGCCGCTCAGGGTGCCCAACATGATGCGGCGGCTGCAACCATGGCTATTTCAGCTGATCGCGCTATTGAAGAGCGAAATCGGCAAGCGGCCCTGACTTCAGCGCGGGAAACGAAACGATTGAAGCGGGAAGCTGCGGACCGCATGAAATGGGAGAAAGCTCAGAACGCTTATAATCGTGTCAGTGCGGACCAAATGTCTACCTGGAAAGATACGGCCGGGAATGTCCGGGTGGAAAGAAATGTTCCCAATGAATTTCTTCTTCAGCTCAGGGCGGAAGAGGCAGCTATTGCGGCCCGCGATGCGGAAGAAGGCGAAAATCGAAGGGGGGGGCCGATCCAGGCAACCAAAAGAATGCTTTCCTGGCGTCCATTCAGTGGAAGAGATTCCGAGTCGGAATACGAAGAGAGTTCCGGTGGTGGGTTTATGAGTAATATTCGTCCGCCCCGGCTTCCTTTTGTTGGTCGAGGTGGCGGCGACAGCTATGAAGAGGCGCCCCAGGTGAGCTCACCGACTTCCCGTCCTGCAGCGGCTCCGCAAAACTCTTCGATTAAAGTAACGAAGCCGGGGAGCGTTCCTCAGATTTCCGGCGCTGCTCTGGTGGACGGACGCGGGTCTGTGAATGTGGGCTCTTCATCAGGACGATCCTCTTCTCCACCTACTGAACAAGTCAGGCAGCCGACAGTTCAGGCTGAGGTTCCCTCTTTCAGTTCGAACACCTCATCACAGAAAAAAGGGCTTTTTTCGAAGTTCAAATCAGATCGTCCGAAGAGAGGTTTTGGTTCGAAGAAGACATCGGTAGACAATGGTGGTGGAATTGACGCCGGTTTGTTCCCGGAAAATGCCGTAAACTCCACTCCAACGGGGGGAAGTCTCTCCGGCAACTATTCTGCGAATTCCGTTCCGGCGGAAGATATGACTGTTTCATCCACCGGGGACATCGATTTGCCGGGTGGAACGATTGAAAAGAAAAAGCGCTTTTCGATTCCGAAGCCGAACCTTTCGATTCCTAAAATTGGCGGTGGCAACAGCAGCAATGAAGGTAGCCGTTCTTCGAAGCCGTCGTCCGGTCCGAGTCTGGGGACAGGGTATTATGTGGTTGCGAGTCAGGCCCAGTTCATGCAATACGGGGAATCTCAGATGGAGTCGGAAGTCAGGGCGCTTCCTGCAGGCGTGGTCGTAAAGCTAACGAAGCCGGGGGCTGATTGGGCAACTGTCCAACTACAGAGTGGCTCCAGCGGTGTCATTCAGACAAAAAACCTTCGTCCTGCTTCTTCCGGTGAAGTTCCAGCTCAGTTCAACACACCTGCACCTGCTGCGGGCGCAGGCTATTGAGCATTCCGTTGATTGACTATTTTTTGGTCCGGTTTTGAATTGAGCAAGCAACAATCGATATGAGACTTTCTGTATTCTTTCGCGCGGTCTTTCCCATTGTTCTTGTTTTGGCTGGAAGCTTTGCCAATGCGGGTGAAACGATCACCGTCGACGGAATGGAATATCTGAATTCGGAAATGGTCGAAGTCTGCAGCGATGGTGCTGTTTACAAGACTGAGGAAGGTGAGTACGTGGTTCTTCCCTGGGAGTCACTCAGTGAGGCGCAGACCTCCGTATTGAAGGCTCGTTTCAAAGAGGGGATGATGAATGCGGTTTATGACGCTTATCTGGTGAAGGGATCGATTTTCAATGTCAGTAAAGACGGATTTGTCATTCAGGTCTCACAGGAAGATGCGCCAGATTTGAAATTTACCAAGGGTGCGCGAATTTTGACAAGCGGCCTTGTTTTGATCAAAGATCTTCCACGCGATATGCCTCGCGGGGAAGGGGCGCCAGTGGACGTGATCGCCTACAAGCGAGGCTCTCACACCTTCGATATGGGAATTGCGACAAAGGAAATTCCCTTTCTCTCGGTGGCTTATCCTTCCTGGGCGAGAGAGCAGGAGTGGGAAAACGTCGACGGTAAGAAGATGGCGGCGAGATTGATTGCGTCAAAGGACGGGAAGTGCCTCTTTGAAAAAGGCGGGAAGACTTTTGTTTATGCTCTCGATCAGCTTGTTCCTGACGCGCAAAAGCGGGTCGCTGAATATCAGGAGAGGATCAAGCGCTTTCCTATTCCCTGAGGCCCTGCATTGAAGGAACTGAAATCAGTTCCTTTTCCCGGGAAGAACTCCCGAACGTTCGACGTAGTCCAGCATCATCGGTTGGGATGCGGCCTGAGCGATGACCTTGTCCCTGTGCGTCACTTCAATCGCCCAGCCGCGCATGTTGACGGAGCTAATCAGAGGTTTGATATACCCTTTGGGTTTGTTCTGATCGATCCGGGTTGCCAAATCCGCGTAGCTGCTGCGGGAACCCGTAAAAAGCTCTTTTTTGAAAAATTGATTTTTACGCAGCCTCTGGGGAACGCTTGTCTTCCTCAGCAGGAAGATCTCGTTTTTCTTTTCCGTAATCCCGAAAATATAGAGAGTCACGATCACTTCTGTGGGATGCGTGGAAATATTAATCGCCTCAAAAGAAACCCTCCATTTGTCGCCATTGCTCCCGCTGGGAGTGGCGGTGATTTTTCCGGTGAGGTGAAACGTAGGTTGTTTTTCGAGGACGGCTTCGTTGGTTCCGACGTCCCTTTTCCAGAGAGTGAAATTGTCAGCACTGGTCCTGCCAAGTGCATCGGCTCTGCCATAGAGGATTTCGCCTTCGATCCGGTCGAGAGATTTTGCGTGAATCTTTTCAAGAGTGGTCAGTCGTTCCTCACCTCTTGCGCGACGAGTGGCCGGTGTGACGAGGCGAAGGTTGGTAAGGTCTCTGGAATAATGGGGAAAATCTTTGGGAAGGACAATGTATTCAAAGCTGGCATTCTTCCCTTTTTCCGGACCTTTAGTGATGATGAGTCTAAAGTTTCCTCCCTTGGTGAACAGGCCAAGGGCCTGTGCCTGCTCCCAGGTTCTGGTCAGGGATGTCCGCAAGAGGGACGCCCGGAGGGAGCTGAACATTTCGTCGCCGTAGTTCTGAATTGCCAGCTCGATGATATCGCTACCGTCTTTCCCGTACGAATCGTGGTGCTTCCCCAGGTAATTCATCGCAGAAATCATCTGCTTGTTCAATGCGCCAAGATCTCCCGGGCTTGCTTTGTCACTTCCATTGATCGGTCTGACGATTGGCAGAAACCCTTTCACCGCTTTGTTGACTTCGCCGGGAGCCGGAGTGGCCGGGAGCAGCAAAAGAGAAAGGGTCGCGACAAAAAGGGTAAAACGATAGGTGGTCATCGGGGTGGAATTATTTACCCTCCCACAAATCGCGTTTTCGAGTCAAGATGAAAGCAATATCATTGATGGCCCATCCACTGCCCCCGGGGCGACTATTTTTTGGTACCGGGAAGAGATCCCGAACGTTCGACGTATTCCATCATCATCGGCAGGGATGCGGCCTGACCGGCGATACTGTCCTGGTGTTTCACCACGATTGCCCAGCCTCGCATGTTGACCGATTTGACTAAGGGTTTGATTTTCCCTGTGGGTTTGTTTTGATCGATCCGCGTTGCCATTTCCGCGTAGTCGCTTCGGGGACCAGTGTAAAGGTCACGCTCAAAAGACTCGCTCTTTCTCAGCTTCACGGGAACGCTGATTTTTCTCATGATAAAGATTTCGTTTTTCTCTTCGGTAATTCCGAAAATATAAAGTTCAGCGGTTACTTCAGTCGGATGCGGGGCAATGTTGATCGCTTCAAACGAAACTCTCCACTTGTCGCCATTGCTGCGACTGGGAGTGCTGGAGATTTTCCCGGAGATACGGAATGTGGGCTTTCTTTCCAGAGCTCCCTCGTTGGTCCCGACTGCTTTCTTCCAAAGCTCAAGGTTTTCAGAGCTGTTCCTTCCAAGTGAGTCAGCTCTGCCATGGAGAATTTCCCCCTGTCTCTTATACACATCTCCGAGCC
>CAJXQE010000285.1 GCA_913058215.1 uncultured Verrucomicrobiales bacterium | reverse complement strand
GAGATCAGCCTCGGTCTCGTGGGCTCGGAGATGTGTATAAGAGACAGTCCATCGAGTATTACCTCGCAAATTACCCCGATGTCAGGGTGGCGCGTAAGACAGGTGACGCCAAGCAACTTCGGCAGGCGATGCGAATTGCCTTTGAAGATCAGTTGGTGCAAAAGGTCATGCCGAAGCTTCGGGGAATCGAAACGCGAGGACGAAGTAGAAGCGAATGTCTCGACAAAATTCGGGCGCAAATCGTTGAGGCCGATTATCCCATCCTGGGAGACTTCGACCTAGCATGCAAGTTCGGACATGGGCAGTTCATTTGGCAGTCAGCGGACTATCTCCGTGAAGCGGAAGAGCCTGATAGAGACTCGGCGGACCAGACCGGTGAGGGGGACAACGGAAAGCACGAGACAACTAATGATGGTGGGATTGAGTCCAAGAGTTCGGGGAATCCGGATGCAAACGATCACAAATATTTGTCTGAGCCTCCCGAGGATTTTAAGTCTGGCGAAGCCGATCGGATGAGCGTCTGGGAGAATCTCAGCCCTAAACAAAAGAAGCTATATAAGAAGTAGCATAGATGCTAAGCAAGTTCATGGCGGAGCCACCAGTGGAAAATGATTCCCCGATTCAATCAATCGAGGGAATATACGAGGCGATTGGCCATGGGAGTTCCCATACTTCCGCGGCCGCCTTGCTGGTCGCCCTCCGGCACTGGTTCCACGAACTTGCAGAATTTGATCGCGGCACCGGAGAAGCGCTGCCCCGATCGATGACGGCGGTTCTGGAACGCTTGCGTAAACTCAGGATAGAGGCGCCGCATGTTTATCACAAAGATCGACTGCATCGCATTCTTGAGCATTGTAACGAACCGATTTTCGAACTGACTCGACGCTTGATCGAACGACTGGTTCGTGAACGGGCAATGCTTCCCCTCCGTGCGGTTCGTGAACTCGACACGGGTAGCTTCATGGCGCTCAGTAGACGGCCGGGGCGGACGGTTCGTGAGAAACTGGCAGGCAAGCCATATATGCAAGCCATTCGGCGGCGTGGCACCTACGACACGACGGAAAATCGATTATTGAAATCGGTGGCGGCGCGTCTTGCAGAACTTCTCTCTTTGCGAAATGAGTGTTTCGGTTCCGGCGAGAGCCCACAAAATACGGAATTGCTCTACGCAATTGAATCTTGGCTGACTACCGAAGAGGCCAGCGAGATTTCTCGATGGGACAATCATGCTCCGAACAATGCGCTTCTCCAGCATCGCAATTACCGGCCAATCTGGGACGCTTGGATGTGGGTGCAGTCAATCGATCAAGACATCGATCTAGATTGGAGAAAACGTGATCACCACTTTTCAATGGTTTTGTTTTGGACTGTGGTTTCAGAGCTCCGAGAAGGTTACGGAGTCCGGTTTGCAGAGCAACCGTGCTATTTCAGCTACGACAATTTTGAACTGCTTCCCGGCTTAACACCTGCTGAGCCAATGGCAGTTGCCAACGGCTATTGGGTTCCTCCGTTAGCCTCTGATCGATACCAAGGAAAAGTAGTTGGAATTGTAGACAATAGTTTCGGTTTTGCTCAAACGGATGAGAAGCGGGTATTTTTTCATAGCAATGATTTTAGGAATTATCGAGTATTCGAGAATCTCCAAGAAGGGGCGATACTCGAATTTTCGATAGAGAAAACCAACAAAGGCTGGAATGCACGAAATGTAGTAATTGGTGACTGCGCCCAGGAGGTGAAAGTTAAATTGGATCATGATTTGAACCTCCATTTCACTTTTGGAGCTCAAAAGATTGCAGCTCGAACATCGATTCTCGAAAGCGACAAACTAGGGGTTTCATTCGGCAGAGAGACAGTCTCGACGCTTGAGGTTCCACGCAGTCCCTTGGAGATTGCAAGCCGCCTTGTCGCTCAGGCGGTTCCAAGTAGGACTGATGTCTTTCCTGAAACTTCAAACGTCGTCATTGACCAGGCACGATCAACCGATCATGGCGTTGTCGATTTCACTACTCTGTATCCACGGTTCGCAGCCGGCCATGGGCACGGGGTCATGCCATTTCGCCTCCTCTGGCAACTTTGGCGACAGTCTGGCAAAAGCCCTGTAGAGATCGCGCTGCCCCATAGCAATGCAATTTCCCTAACCGAAGATGCAATAACGGTAAGCATTCTGAATCTTCTTGGACAGGAAGATAATAACTCCATCGATGCCTCCATTCTGAGCCAAGCCTCCAAATCCTATGCCGCTCAGGTCGGACAATTTCTCGGCACAGACTCCGTAACGTATCTTGTTCCGGACTCGGTTGATGACTTCAGTTTGGAGATCCTCCGGAAAAGTCTGAACTTCCAGTTTTCGAAGGCGGAACCGCTGCCCCGAAGTATCGCGGCTGTGTTTGCCTGGCAGTCGTCAAAATCGTTTTTGCAAACAGAGATCGCTGAAGGAGATTCGGTTTGGGTAGTTGATGATACCGGTTCCGGTCTTTCGATCGTCCCTCTCATCGCCGTTTACAAAAATGAGCTTGAGGCGGTTCTTCCGCAAACTCGAGGAATTTATTGGGAGCGGTGCCCTGTCATTCATTTGAGCACGGGAGGGTCTCCGACGACCGCTTCCGTTGACGTTCTGAAGCAGCACGAGTGCCCTTTTTCAAGTGAGTTGGCAGCATTATGTGGTCCCCAGGGCCTCTCGGATGAAGCGGGGAATCTCAGTATTCTCGGGAAAGATGGCGATTGGTTCACAATTCCCCCCGAAGCCGAGGGTGAGTTAGCGGTGGCTTTCAATCCGGGACGCGAGTGCTGGCACGAAAACGCTCAACGGTTGGAACAACCAGTCCGCGAACTCCGTAAGGGCGCAACTGTATTCCTTCTGCCGGTTGGCAACGAAAGCCTGCGGAAATCCCTGGGAAACCCGCCACATTCAATTTTCGGTGGTCACAGATCTGCCTGGATATCTGATTTCGATACTCTCCCAAACGGCGGGATAATTCTTCACCAGTGGCAGAGCCGCGCCGGCGATATCGCGCTTTGGAGAGATCGTCTGCCCGAGTTAAGCGTTCGAATTCACCACCTAAAGAAGGCGCGTGAAGTAAAATTCTTTCTAGTCAAGGATGCGACTATAACTCCAAGACTTGGGCGAGCGATAAGGATTCCAATTCAAGAGACATTCTATCTCCCGCCAGGTGAGGAATTCTACGAGTTCCCTCTTTATCGAGGGGAGGAAGGGAACCAACTGCAGTATTTGGCCTTGTTGAAGTCCCGGGCCTTTCCCCTCAAGGAAAGTGTTCCCTGCAAACTCGAGATGACCTTCACCTATGGAGATGATAAACCATACCGCCTTCGCTTCATTCCCGTTGACTCACAAGCAGCAGGATTCTCATCAATTAATGTGCGCTGGGAGCCAACTTCGACGAAGGACAACGACTCTCTGGGTTGGCCACCCTTTCCTCCTCGGCATCAGTGGAGTGAGTTGAGGTCATTCTCAAACGGGGAAGGAAGTAGCCGAAATCTTCTCATTGAGATTCAGAGAATAGTCAGTGTGAAAAAGGCCCTAAATGAGCTCGATAAATATGAATCTTCGAGCCAAAGCGAATTCCCCCCACGCTCAGACGGAGAGATCAAGGATTCTGTAGGAATGGAGCCATGGGAGAAGGGGTTCTGCTTTCTAAAGACTAGTGGTGAAGATATATTTTGTCACATAAGCGACTTATGCGAACCGGTTGATACCAAAGATTTAAAAGTCGGCACAACTCTGTTTTTTGATCTTGAGCGCGGACAAGATGGTCGCTTTGCAGCCAAAAATGTCTCTGTCTCAGAAGAGGAACCTCCTGAACTTGACCGGGCGAGGCTACACGAACCAATTGAAGCTGCGATTCGTGCCGCCGAGGATGCAAGGAGAATTCGTTTCGCAGTTCTAACATCCTGGTCCCACGGACATTCTCTGGATGAATCCGAGGCTCCTGGCGAATTGCGCGACTTTATCGAAATTGCAAAGAATCAGTGTTTGGACCTAATCAAAAGAACGGCAACGCTGCCCGCTACCGATCCGCTGAAAGTGAGTTTTGATGAGGCAGCGGATTCCGCATTTTACTTTCTTTGCGCTCTGCATCGCGATGCCCCGGATGAAACTTATCAAATGATCGGCAAAATGACGGGTTCCCTCGTGATGCGCCATTGGCGACGCATCGCATATGCGATCGGAGATGCTAGGGAATCATTTCAACGACAGTTGTTTGAGAGAGCAATAGGTGAATCCGAAAAAGGCGAACCTGTTTGGCTTCAGATTTTGGGCATTGCGGTTTGGCGTGAAGAAGGGGTGGTGGAGTTGATATCGCCAAGGCAAGCTCGAGCGATTTCGGAACAACTCCTCATTGTGCTTAAAAGTGAACTCAGTAGAGTCATTCGGATTGACCGCGAGACAGGCGATGAGTTTCTCTCCCCTTACGTCATTAGCAAACTCGAGTTATGCCTTGGTCTTTTGCGAACACGGCAATCAGAAGATAAGGACAAGAAAACAATTTTCGATCCCGACGATCGGCTTTCTCGCGAATTTTCTGAGGTGATTTCCGAAATCGATCAAAAGATCAATAAGGCAAAGGTTCCATTTAGGTCTCGCCTCTCTCTCAAATTAGCAAAGCCTGAAGCTCTAAGAAAGACGCCCGATTTACTCTACGCCCTCCGCCTATACTTGACTGGGGATTCAGGTGCCAGGGCAATTCAAGTGAGCGGGATTGATGAAGATGAATAAAGAAACCGAAAACAGTGATACTGCGGAAGCGAAATCGTTTCTCTTAACTTGGTATGGACTCACAGATCTGCGAGCCTCACTTGGCTTTGAAAAGGGCAAGGGTCCTGTGCTTGGGGCGCTCCGGTCCGGTAACTACACAAATGTGATGATTTTGGCCTACACCAACCCAGCAAAGGGCAGTATGAGTGCCAAGGGTGGGAAGGCAAAATGGGAGGGGTGGCTATCTGCTGCTCCAGGGGATCGAAAGGTTTTGTCGCGCACAGAGGAATTTGACCTTGTGGATTGGTTCGCTAATTCCCCTTCGGCACATCAGTTTTTCAAGAACTGGCTCAAGCGCGAGATCAAAGAAGTCGGCCTTTCCACCACGGTTCGCATTTGCACGAAGAAATTGGCCTCCCTGAACGATTCGAAGGGGATCTATGATGCGGCGATTGAGGCTCTTGAAATTGTGACAGAGAAGCCTGGAGACAAAGAGATTACCTTCTTCGTGAGTCCGGGAACTCCGGTTATGGCTTTCACTTGGTCTTTTGTCTCCTTAGTAAATCCGGAACTCAGCATCCGAATCATCTCGAGTTCGGAACCGCAAAAGCCGCCAGTCGAAGTGAGCCTCCCCTATGAACTGCTTGCGCCCTCGAGTAGACAACTGAAGAAGATGGGCCAGTCGAACCAGCCTGAATTTGACATCGTATTTCATCTCTTTGGCGAACAGCGGATCCCGTCCTTATTTTGCATACTCCAGTTCCCTGCCAGACAGCATATTTTCCTCACAAGTCGGGAGTATTCCTCCGATTGCATGCAGCAGTTTCTTCCGGAAGGCGGATGGAAGGAAATTCAGGTCAATCCATTCGATCCCATGAGTGCCAAAATAGAGGCATTGAAAGAAGTGTCCTCATTGCCAGATGGAACACGGGTCGGATTCAATTTGACGGGAGGGACAAAATTAATGTTCGCCGGGGCTCTGGCTGCCTGCAAGAAAATTGGAGCGATTCCCTTCTATCTGGAAACTCGGAAACACAACCTGGTTTTCCTACATGACTATCGGACGATGGCGATTCAGGGGGTAGACGATCTTGATCTGTTTTTCAAAGCAAACGGCTTTTCCGTTCTTCAGCAAGGGAAGTGGGAAGACAATCCTCTGCGAGAGAAGCGAGCGAAACTTTCCCGGTATTTGTGGAAAGAGCGGAGGGCAGTCGCGAAACTCTATAACGATCTCAGACAGTATAATCATCGAGATGGGTTTCGCCCCTTTCAAGTTGAGGCGTCATATCATGACCGCGGAAATAGGAAGGTGATTAGAGCTTCGATGAACACCTCGATGAGGGGATATATCAATATCGATGGTGAAGAATTCGAATGTCAAGATTGCCCAGATTTTGGGCAATACCTCATGGGAGGATGGCTGGAGGAATACACCTATTTGCTTCTGGCCCCCTTATTGAGGCAGGGTGTTGTTCGGGACCTCAGAATTGGACTAACGGTAGGTTGGCAGGCTTCAGAAGAGGAAGAAAGAGATGACCCCATTCAGGAGTTTGACATAGTTTTGACTGATGGTCGCCGTCTCTTTATTTTGGAGTGCAAGGCGGGATCAGTGACAAGTGAATATGTCTATAAACTGCAGCAATGCGTGAGGAACTATGGCGGCATTGAGGCCCGTGGGATCATGGTGAGTGCATTCCGGCCCCATTCGGCAGTTACCCGAAAGAGATTGGAGAAGGCGCGGAGACTTTCCGATTTCGCAGGATGGGACGTAACCAATGAATTGGCGAGTTATCTTCGGTCATTGCTTTCCTGATATTGAAGCACCTCATTTCGCTTTAGTTTTTCGGGACTCCTCACGATCACTTCAATGCCTCCGAAGAAGGAATACGGCAAATTTAAAGTAATCCGTCCGGAATCTTAGTCCTAAAAGGCTCTCCTGCGCCCATTGTAGCGGAGAAAATTCCGACTCTTCGCAAGGATTCAGGAAAGTCTCGATGAAACACAAAAAGTGCAACCCGAATGCAACCCCAGACCAAGAGGCCACAAAAAAGGAGTCACGAAAGTTTCATAACTCCCTGATTGTAAAGAAGTTGGGTGGGATGAGATTCGAGCCTCTGAAGGCATAGCCTGCAGATTTACAGTTTAAGCGTGCTCGTAATAGGCTATCGCTTACGCCGGGTATACCTTCGAATGAAATTGAGCGCAGCCAAACTATTGCCAAGAATTACCGTGAAAACCCGTGATTTTACGTCATCTTACGTGAGAATGACAAAAATCGGCAGATCGGTGTAACTGGCTAATAATCAGATAACTGCCTGTAAATCAAGGGGCTTTCTGGCACTGTCCGAAACACCCTTGCTACGGATTAGAAGTCCGTAACTGATCGTTGAGCTGTCGGGCTTCAACCGTTATATAAAGGGAGTTGCAGCCTTATGCGATTCTGTGCATTGCCATTCGGTCGACTTATCTGGTAAGTATCTGGTAAGTTTTCTGGGGGCATTACTTGGCGAATTGACGCGCTGTTTTCAATATCGCCACTTCTTCAATGAATTTAGGAATGATAAGAAATGACAAGGTTTATCCGCCTTCAATGATGGAAAATGAAGGGGATTAATGAGAAATGATACAATCTCCACAAAAGACCTCAAAATGTTTACTTTTGAGGGAATGCATTGAAAGGCTTTGAGGCTGGTTAGCTCTTAAGGGGGAGGTGATGACTTCCTATCGCTTGAATGGGTAAGTAACGTTTATACTCCCCTCTGTTCGCACCATAATGTTGTGGAGTGAGGAGAGAGAACCAATGCGGGCGACCCCGGGAGGGGGGGGCAGTAAATTCGATTCGTTCTCCTATCTGTAGTTTTGCAGTCGGGCTGCCGAGCCAAGAAATTTGAGACATCCCAAATTCGAAATAACGCTAGTCAGGAACTGGAGCATTTCCCAGGTATCGAATTTGAATGCGGGTACCAAATGCATCAGTCGTTTTTCGAAAATTGGAGCCACCGAACTGGATCTTGGCGACGAACTTGAATGTGTCGTCTACCGGAAGGTATTCTATTCGATGAAGTCGCTTCGTTTCCCAATTAGTGCTGCTATGTTGAGAATACACATCTTCGACAAGAGCGCCGTTTTTATAGAAATACAGATTCCCTATACCACCATGGTTTTGAAAGGTTTTCGCTTCGATTTCATACCACCCGGCTTCAAGAACGGTCACCAGGCCGGAAGCATTTACGGTAAGGTGTTCAGAGGCTGTATCAGTTTCAACAACATCCAGTGGAATATCGATCGGCGTTCCATTCACGGCGTTATCGGCGGCCGGCCCACCTGCCCAGAAGATCACAGGCGGAGGTGTGCCAGCAGGTCCTTGGAGTCCAGCAGGTCCAGTTAATCCGGTCATTCCAGTTTCACCCTGCGGTCCGAATGGTCCGTTGGGACCGGCTGGACCAGCAGGTCCAGTTAATCCGGTCATTCCCGTTTCGCCCTGCGGACCCGCTGGGCCGGCAGTGGCATTAAGTGCATACCCGACCGCCGCAATCCGCCGATCCGGCGACAACTGCTCAAAGGTCGTTCCGCCATCCGCGCTGAACCAGATGCGCAAGCGCACATCGGTGTTGTCCGAAAACACAGAGCCGGGAATCGCTCCCATCGGGGTATCTCCCAGCAGCACAGCGTAATGGCCCTTGCTGACTGTGACAGGGACTCCCGCGGTTGGTTCGGTCCCGCCTGCGCCGGTTCCGTCATTGCTCCAGTAGCTTGCGCTGCCTGCTTCATTGACGAGGGAGAACTTGAACTGTCCTGCTCCGTCGAAGTTAATACCATCAACCGCAATGCGGCCTTGGTGATTGAGAATCCCTGGCGGATCGACAGCCAGGGTGGAAGCGACGATGCCAAAGAAAAGGAAAGTTAAAAGCGGGAAAAGACAATTGTTATAGCACATGGTGGAACGCTATTGAAATATCGATCTTTCGTCAAGTTGGTCGATAGGGACTTGCTTACCTCTCAGATAAAGCGGGTCCTTCTGGGTCCGTATGCCTCATACAGGGTCGCGTGAACTTCCGCGCTATTTTCTGAATTTCCATAGGCTCCACCACATATAGCATCAAAGGCGGGTCGCAGGTCGATATCTGCAGGGTCCGCTTACTCTTGTCCTTAAAACGCTATTTACAGGCGCGATCCATTGTGATAATTCGTTATTTGATGAACAAATGGTTCCCGCCTAAAAAAATCGTAGCCAGCCCCTGAGCTCTATCCTCTTTAATCGCATAAAATTCATCGAGGCCATATTTGCATCCCATAAATCGCTTCAGGATCGACGCTCCGATATAAACTCTTGAAAAAGCAAATTCCAATCAGAAACTAATCTAGGTTTCGGGCTTCCCGCTATCATCTCAAATACCTTGTAAAAACCCACTAATTAGTTCTGAAGGACCTTTTGATTCGAGAAATTCAAATCTATATTAGTGTTTCTCCAATCTCCAGAATATTGATCAATCTATGAAAATCGTGTTTTCTATTTCAATTTTGGTTCTTTCGTGTGCAATCGGAGGCGATGAACCCTTCGACCAACGCACATATTTGAAGGCTCCTGTACCCAAACTATATGAGGGATTTGGTGATGGCGTTGCGATAAGTGGAAATTATGCGGTTGTAGGTGGTCAAGGCGATGGTTTTGGGGGGGAGATGTTGGAGGTGAGCGTGTATATTTATGAGCGAAACAACTCTCAGTGGGACCACGTATCTACCTTCCAGCCTCCCACGCGTGTCGGTGAGTATTCTGCATTTGGATCGGCTGTTGATATATCGGGTGATGTCATTGTAGTAGGGGCGCCTTTAGAGACGACGGGACGGGGAGAAACTGGAAAGGCCTACGTTTTGAGGAGAAGCGAGGGTGGTTGGCGCTTGGAAGCTGTCTTAGAAGCACATAACGGGAATGCCGGTGATTTTTTTGGAACCGATGTTGCGATTGATGGGAATACCATTGTGATTGGAGCTGAATTCGAGGCAAGTAGGCCAAAAGGAAATCCGAGTGACATAGAATCTGGAGTGGGAGCCGCATACGTTTACGAATATAATGGAAGCGAATGGGTATTTGATGGACTCTTGAAGGCATCGAATGCTGAATCTTCTGACTACTTTGGGAAATGGGTTTCAATCCATGGTGACACCATTGTCGTTTCCGCACCGGGAGAGAGCAGTTTGAGCACAGGTATCGGAGGAGATCAAAGCGACAATTCCGGAGAACTGGATCCACCAGGGGCAATTTATGTTTTTTCACGTGGCGCTGGCGGTTGGGACCAGGTTTCCTATCTGAAACCTATCGAGTTAACTACGACCAGTTATCCGGGTTTTGGGTCTGGAGGACTCGTTATTTCAGGGGATACAATTGCAGTGGGCACTGGAAATGGAGGGCAGGCTAACAGCGGTGCTGTTCACATTTATCGGAATGCCTGGCTGGGATGGACAGAAACACAACTAATCAGATCTGAAGACGAAGAAGTAGTTTCGGGATTTGGGGGCAGTGTTGCCGTCTCAGGTGGTGTTTTGCTAGTGGGGAATGGGGACTGTCTCTTATACACATCTCCGAGCCCACGAGACCGAGGCTGATCT
>CAJXQE010000284.1 GCA_913058215.1 uncultured Verrucomicrobiales bacterium | reverse complement strand
AGATCAGCCTCGGTCTCGTGGGCTCGGAGATGTGTATAAGAGACAGGAATTAACAGAATGCAAAGGTGCCGAAGAACGAATTGGTGCGGAGCAGGAGGTTTAAAGGCAGAAGCGCCGGATGAAGCTATCTAAATCTGTATTTCTTCACGTTGCTGGAAAGAAAGGGGGGGCGATTGATTTAGTCACAAACTTTGGAGGAAGGCTTGCCACTTCTCTCGATCCCATTGAGTGTCGCAGCCAATTCGTTTTTCCAGACGGGGTATGAATTCGGAAACAAGCGAAGTCGGGCTGGGAAATCGATACGCTTTTGCGGCAAAGCCGTCAGCGTCCGTATTATGCTCGATGGTTATTAGAAATTCTCCAAAATTTTCCTTTTTAAACCAGCAGTATTTACATTTGTATGGAAACTCAACCTGTTCCATTTCGGACAGTGGTCCTTTGATGAGAAACGCTGTATCCTTCCCGCTCTTCGACGAATCACCCTTCCGCCTTTCGTTCCAATTATCGGGAATTTTGGCAGGGTAATTGGTAGCTAGTTTAAGTCTGGTTTCGCTATTGGGATCCTTTTCGCCATTGTGATTTATGATGCAATAAAGTTCTCCCTTTGGGGTTTTTTCTATTGAAAGAGATAGCATTCCGCCGTTTTCCACGTTCAGGTAATCGCACTCAAATATCTGAAGGATTGGAATCGTTGAATAGCGGCGCAACACAAGTGACTCCGGCATGGTAGAGCCTGCAATGCAAGTCAAGGTCGTCCGTTCGTGAGGGCAAGGTAGGAAGACGGTGGGATGCGATACACGGAGAGAGATGGAACGTTCCTCACTTTCAGCGAGGTTGCGTGTTGATGCCGTTTGAAAAAGCAGTATTATCGGGGCAGGGCTTTCACTTTGCGAGATATCATCCGGGCATTTCCGGGTAACGGTAGATCCATCCTGCTTGATCGTTTTCCAAAGCTCGTCGTCTGGAATGCGGATGTGGACTTCGCCGGATTTATCCCTAATCATCCGCGGCAGTCCCGACGAGAAGGAATCCGGTGCATATTCAATCGAAACTTCGAGGGGGGGCTCCCCATTTTTGAAAAGGTAGGGCCTTCCTGTTTTGAAAGCTAGCAAGGAATTTCCTCCCGGTTCCAAGCTGAATGGATAACAGTCTTTTGAATTTCTAAGAAGCTCTGATCGCAGCGGCACAAGCGTATCCAGATCGAATGTCATCAATCTAAGAGCGGAACTTGTTCGCAGCACTATTGTAAGCTCTCTTTCGTTGATTATTCCAACAACTCCAGCTCCGGGAATTCGATTCTCGATATCCTGGCTCGCCGATTGATCTTCCAGAATGTTGACCGTGTCTGCCATTCGATGTTGAACGACATGGTAGAAAGAGGCGTAGGAACTTCTTGATAGTCGTTGTTCCTTCAGGTCAATGTTTGCGATCTCAAGGCTTCGTCTGAGAGCTTCATTTGTTTTTACACCCGAAGAAAGCAAGTAGTCAGTGCCATAGCGACTCTGAGAAAATGCCAAAATGTCAACTAGCACTCTCGATTCCCATTGATCGGCAAATTTGCCCCAAATTAGAAAATCTCTGTGGTCTCGGATTGTTCTAAGGAACGCTAGTTGATGAGAGGGAATTGAATCGTTTTCCGAATCATCAATTAAATAGACAAAAAGCCGTTGTCTTCGATCACGCCTCCAGAAAGCTGACGCGACAAGGAGGAGCTCCAGTTGCGTGTAGGTCATCCCGTGACCCTGAGCACACCAGACCTTCCAAAGGTCGCCCGGATCATCAATGCTATTCTCGCGCCTCAGTTCATCCTTTGCCAAATCGACGATCGTTTTTCGTTGTTTCAAACCCCCTGGATATCCAGGGGACTTGCCAATCAGGCAAACGACCATATCGGCACCTGAAACGCTTCTTATCAACTTTCCTACTGTTCCGCAGGTTAGTAGACCGGGCTCAGGCAAAATATCCTGACGAATTGCATCGATACCCAGACGTGTTAAATGATCAGCAAGTCGAATCCGTACATCTTCGAATTCACTTGAAACGCCGGAAAGAAATACTTTTAGTGGCATGAATATTGTAAAGAAGAAATCGAATGCTCCATCCTCTTTCAAATCAGCCCGTGTGCTCTTGCGAGGAGAATTGCTGAAAGGCTAAATCCGCAAGTGACAGGTTGCTCACGGATAAACGAATCCAACTCTTCGAGTGCCACTGCCTTCACTTCGCCGATTGCTTCTTCTTTGTCGCGGGAACGGTTATCGAGTGGATCGCCTTCAAGGTCCACTCGATAACATGTGGCTGAACTGGCTAAAATCCCTGTGTTCGGTTTCACATTTCCAATAGCCTGAATTTTTCGAACTCCTACTCCGAGCTCTTCTTTGATTTCTTTTTCAGCGTTTTCTTCTTTACTAATGTCCGGCTCTTGAAAGCCCCTGGGCAATTCCCATTCCCACTGCCGTGTACTGTGACGGAACACACGAATGAAGATCAATTTGCCGTTCCAAATTGGGACCATTACGGTTCCCCCTGAATCCGGGTGTTCGAGCTGACTTCGATTCAATACTCGAATATATCCTCCTGTTTTGCCGTTCGGGAAACGGACTTTGTCGCGAATCAACACGATGAAGGCATCTTCATAGAGGACCCCAAATTTTCTTGGATCGTCTACATCAGACAATTCAATAATTTCAATTTCTCCGGCAGAGTGATCGCCGTTTCTCTTTAGATCAGTGGGAAGCTTATCCAAATAGCTTTCAGGCATAATCACAGATTGTAGCATTGAAGCGAATGCAAGCACAACTGCTTTATCGTGCTGTGCGATTGTGTGCCACGCCGCTAGCAGGTCGAAAACAATCAGATTGTAGAAGGGGCTCAGAGTCCTATCGTCAGTTTTCGTTAGGACAAGTCGAAGGCTGGAGTGAACAGACGTAACTCCGGTAAATATGGGCACAATGGGATTTCGTGTCCATAGGAAAACCGGTAGCTCCGAAAGTTTCTGATTCTATAGAATGTTTGGTTGGTAAGTTTGTTCGAAAAATTCTTTTGCATCATACCGGATTCGGATAGCTTCGCGATATGATGAAGAAATCGTTTTGGTCTATAGCCCTGATTCCAATTTTCGGACTTGTGTTTACTTCCTGTGGCGAAAAGCCCGATGGAGAAAATGCAGAGTCCAACAAAGCCGCGAAAAAGCGTTTCGCTTTCGTTACCAATGGAGTCGCGGATTTTTGGACGATTGCTGAAGCTGGTGCCAATGCGGGCGCGGCGGAAGCAGGAGTCGAAGCAACTGTTCTGATGCCGGCCGGTGGGATCACTGACCAAAAGCAAATGCTGGAAGATCTGGTGACTCGTGGCGTGGATGGCATTGCCGTCAGTCCGATTGATCCTGCAAATCAGACGGGAATCTTGAACCGGGCTGCGGAAGTGATGCCGATGATCACTCACGATTCAGATGCGCCGGATTCGAAGCGGCTGCTTTACATTGGAATGGACAACTACACTGCGGGTCGCATGTGTGGGGACCTGGTCAAAGAGGTGCTTCCGGACGGAGGCGAGATCATGATCATGATCGGACGAATGGAACAGGATAATGCCAAGCGCCGTCGTCAGGGGGTCATTGATTCTTTGATGGAACGTTCTGTCGATTCGACAAGGTTTGACCCTCCCGGGGAGAAAATTACTGGAGATAAATTCACGGTTCTGGGAACGCTGACAGATCAATTCGACCGTGCCAAGGCGAAGGCGAATGCTGAAGATACCTTGTCACGATATCCGGATGTAGATGCCATGGTCGGTTTATTCGCCTACAACCCTCCGGCAATTCTCCAGGCTCTGGAGCAAGCGGGTAAGCTGAATATTGTCCAGGTGATCGCTTTTGATGAAGACTCCGAAACGCTTGCCGGAATTCAGGCAGGAACCGTCCACGGTACTGTGGTGCAAAATCCTTACATGTATGGAAAGAAATCGATCGAAGTCCTGGCTGCGATCGATAAAGGGGATCTGTCGGTGATTCCTGAGAGCAAATTTATCGACATTCCTGCGCGTCAGATTCGAAAAGACAAGGTCGACGCCTTCTGGGATGATTTGAAAAAGAAGACCGGGAAGTAGACGGAGAGGAATACTCTAAAACTTCCGCTGTAGTTCCGTCCTCAGACCGAACCCTTTCTCGTCATCGTCGGTAATACTTCCGAAGCTTCCCAGTGACCAGACCAGGTTGCTGGAAAGTGCATGCTGATACTGAAGGGCGATCGCGGCAGTGAAGTCGTCCCGCCCGGGGATGGGATCGTAGGTTCCGGCACCTCCCGCAGAGATCAGGATTTGACGTTTTTCCTCGCTATCGAGAAAGTGTTGGTAGGAAATCTCGAAGCCAAGGAGGTCACCGTCGGCCACCTCAATTGGGGAGCCGTAGGATCCGATTCCGACAGCGCGTTGCAAAAGGCTGATTCCGCCAAGAGGTCCACCGGTAGCCGGACCTCGTGCGGCAGAGGTGTAGTTGTCGATTTCTCCGAAACTGCTCAAGGTCAAAACATCGTCACTGTGTTTCATTTTTCTCGCCAGTGCATGACTTATCAGCCAGCCGTCTGAGATTGCTGAAGAGCGTTTATCCAGGGCGATCGAGGTATTGAGACGCAGTGCCGAATTCCAGTAGCCGAATTGCTGAATATGCCCGAGACCGAAGTAGAGCCCGTCACCACCGAGGGAGCTGGATCCTTTTACAAAAGCAGCGTCGGCCTCAATGGTCATGTCAGGATAATCAAACTGACTGTTGATCGCGAAGAGCCGGGCGCGCGAGTCGCGAATGTTGTCGCCCCGATGAATCTCATTGAAGCCGGCATAGGCCGACAGCCTCGCGTTGGAAGAGCCAAGGAGGAACATGTTGTGTTTGGTCAAGCCGAGAGCATCCATGTTATCATTTGCGAGGATTCCGTCCTGCAAAATGATTGGCTGACGACCGAGTGAATATCCGATGTCGATTCCGCGGCTGTCTGTCGGATCAAAATTGGGAAACAGCTCGTCGAGATATCCTTCAAAGAAAAAAGTGTGGGGTTCCGGATCGAATCCGTTGACGAAGCCTTCATCACGAACTCCGCGACCGTAGGCGACACCCGTGAAATCTCCCTCCTCATCGAGTGGACGAAAGCCGAAGACGAAACGCTCGGTGCTGTTGAGCGAAAGGTTACCGAAGATGTCGAGGCGGTTGGCCCATTCGCTTGTCCGTTCACCCCCGGGAGCTTCGTAACTTTGGACCGCAGTTCGAATATTTCCAAAAATCAGAAAACTCGGGCGCCATGTTGCACCGGTGGGGGATTTGATGCCGGGATCGATCGGGCCGGGGCTGAGAAAGCGGTCCTTCCCGAAAATACTTTTTCGTTCAGGCACTTCCGTTTCCACATCGTCCGGTTCGCGGTTTGCAAGCATTTCGCTTCGGGCCACGTTTTCCGGATAGATTCTATCCTCGATTACTTCAGTAAGCGTGCGGGGGCGTCCGGGGATGTCGCGACCGAAATCACGGAAATTGATGACCGTATCGCTCAACTCAAGAGAATCGCCTTCGGAGTGAGCTTGATGTTCTTCCCGGGCTTCAGTGGGTCCGGAGTGCTCCTCTTTTTTATCCTTTGCCCTGCTGCTCAGTCGAAATTTCTTTCCAATGGCGGGCGTCCTTTCGGTATCTTCGGCAAAAATCGATTCCATTCCGGTTGCCAAGTGCACCGACACGATAAGAGCGAACCATTTTGAAAAGCGGGTTCGCCGGATGAATTTTCCGCCCGTCATGAATTGCTGCTCGTCTTTCTGGCCTCGGCCTGCGGCTTTTTCTCCGCTTTGACTTTCGTCATGTCGATGGAGTTCTCAGGAAGTAGTGGGAGTCCTTCAGGAATGCCGCCGGGCCAAAGTTCCGGTTTGAGAGGCCCGAGGGTTTGAATCATGAATTCTTCGACATCGAGGGATCCGCGTAGGGCCGCTTCGCGGGCGGCGAGTTCCTCTGCTGAGGTGTGGGGGAATGGGAATGCCACCACAGGAACATCGAGAATTTCCGGCTCTTCGGGCGAAAAATTCAGGTGCAATCCTTTGGATGGTTGTTCCAGGATTAGTGATTTGTTCCAGATCGTGACAGCGCCACCCCGGCGGTTTCCGGAGGCGTCGACCTCGTGTCCGAATGCGACCCGTTTTCCAACTTCGCGGGCCGAAAGGTTCATATCGAATCCTACCGGCGAAATCTCTTTAACGAGATTAACCGGCACCATTTGGGCGATCAGTTTGATCTCAAGCCGATAGGGCCTTTCTCCACTCAGTTGATTGGAATCAATCCGATACTTAGCCGTCTTTTTGCCGAGAGGGGGAATCGTCCGAAAGAATTTTCGAACATTACCACCTCTGCCGGTGTGGACATTGGCCCGACTCGGAGGTCTTACAAATGGGATGGGATCGATTGAAGTATTCAGTGCGAGGACTTGTTCCCGCTCACCACCGCCCAGATTACGGGCAATGAATTTCGACTGCAGAGAGAAGAGATAAGGGTCGGGTCTCCAGTAGAGATCCTCTTTGCTGCGTTTGAGACCAAGCGGCTCTTTCCAATCGCTTACGGCGAGCCACTCCCCGGTCTTTGAAGCGCTCTCATGAACATAAGCGGAGTGGAGGTCCCGCAAGTCTCCATTTGGATCGCGATCACCTGATTGGAAAAGAGTCCGGCCCTGGACATCAGTCACGCTTACTTCGAGATACATGATCCGTTCCGCGTCGAATCCTGTGGGAACGGCGTGTCCGGTCATGGGGTTACGCACATCTATGGCGAAATCGATACCGCGTTGGTCGTCTTTGCTGATCTCGAAATCTCCGAGTTGAAGTCCGCGGCGTAGAAGCCGGGTCCTCTCAATATGAGCGCGGTTGAGCAGATTGAATTGCTTGCTGAGAATCAGACGAGCTGTTTTCCGTCGGGCGGTTGCAGCGTCCGGATCGTCGGTGTCTGCCCACGGAAAATTGACTCCTTTCAGCCTGTTTTCTTTTTCTTTGGCGGAAAGCTTGTCTTCAAAGGCTTCAGTTCCCCACCCTTTCCACCATTGAAAATCCAGCCAGTCCGCTTTGGCATGTTTCCGGGCGCTGGCTTCGGCAAGATGAAGATGGTTTTTTTCGGCCTCTTTCTGTTTGGCCGCAGTGTCAGTTCCCGGAGGAAGCGTTTTCAGATATTTTACCAATTCCTTTGCTTCGTCAGAGAGAACATCGCGAAAGCGGCTGCTGTAAGTGAAGTTCACCGTTTCCAGAGAGTGGGGGAAAAGACCCGGATGCACGATGCTGTAGTCGGGGCCGATAAACATGTGATTGGAACGTTTTCCCGGCGGAGTTGCTTTTCCTTCACCCGGATCATGAGGGGAATTGCGGACCCGGGCAGCCGGCTCAAAAGCATAATTCAAATCACGACCATCTTCGGCGTAGCGATGATTCTTTGGTGGTACGACGCCGGGAGTCAGATTCATATGGCAGTCCTGACAGCTGGTCCCGTCTTTGGCAGCGGGGGAGTGCTTGAATTCCGTGGAGGCTGACTCCAGTCGGAGTCCGATGGGCGAATTCACGTCGTGGCACATGGAGCACTGGGCTGATCGCGAAATGACCGGTGACTTGCGTGCCTCGCGGTGAACCAGTTTGCCACGTTCTTCAGGATCGGTAATCAAACCATAGTCATCACTGTTGATTGCCGCCTTCAGGTCTTCATTTCCTCCAGGCCCGTAGATTGGGTCCGTTAGTGGACCGGAGTTCAGGGAGATTCGTCCGCTGGTAGTTCCGAAATCATCACTGATCCGGTGGCAGGCGATACAGGTGACACCTTCCGAGGCAGAGGGGGAACGCAGGAGGGTGCTGGTAAACATGTCCTCTTCACGCTCCATTCCGACAGGTGTGTGGCAGCGAATACAGAAATCGCCGTTGGTTCCGCCGGTTCGCTGGGTAATGAAGGTATGCATCGATTGAAACACCGGACTGAGCATGGCGTAGGAATGCGGAGAGACCGACCACTCTTCAAAATGATCAGGATGACACTGCGAACAACTCACCGCTGAAGGGTATTTGTTTTCCTCCCGAAGCAGTTCGAGATAGGTCCGGTGAGCCTTGTCGGCTTCGGATTCCTCCTCCTTCAAATCCTCTGCTTGAGTCTGGACAAGAGCAAATACGAGTCCGCACAGGCACAAAAGCGCCAGACGTTTCAGGTTTTGGAGATGGAAGAAGTAGAAATGCATTGAGTTGAAAGAATTCGTTTCAACATTATTTAAATTATAATATTTATTGTATTTAACGTTAATTCAAGTTTTATTAAGCCAGATAGTTAATTTTTCTGAAAATTCGTGAAATGAAGTGCTTTTCCATCCTGCTGGTGATCCTCACCGGAAATTTGTCTTTGAGTCTTGGCCAACGAGCTCCGCAAAATCCGGTAGAGAATGTCGGTGCCGAGTCATGTCGCGACTGCCATGAGGAGATGTCATTCGCCTGGGAAAAGAGTGCCCATGCCACTTCCTTTGAGGAATTGGCAAAAGGGGATGCCACGAAAAAGATGGCCGAGATCTTGAGTATCAAGCCGTCGGCGATTCCCACTACGGTGAGCTGCGTTCGCTGTCACTACACGCAGGAGACTCTTGCATCAGTGGCCCAGACGACCGCCGGTGTCAGTTGCGAGAGTTGTCATGGCAGTAGCGCCGGATGGATTGAGGAACACAGTCGAAAGTCATTGAGCCGGAGTGAGCGGGTAGATTATTCTACGCGTCTCGGAATGGCTCACCCGGATTCGATTCACAAGATCACGAAGACTTGTTATGAGTGTCATGTTGTCGATGACGAGCAGCTGGTCAATATGGCAGGGCATCCAGCGATCAGTGATGATTTTGAGTTTCTCTCCTGGTACAGTGGGGAAGTGAAACACAATTTTCTCGTTCAGAAGGCCGGGAAGAAAACGAAGTCTCACTCTTCCGATCCGCAGGAAATTCCTCAAACTCGAAAGCGGATGCTCTATCTCTCAGGGAAGCTTCACCATCTTGCCCATACCTTGAAAGCAATTGCCAGGGCGAAGGATGCGCCGGTCGATCGTGAGGGAAAATTTGTCAGGCTGGAGAACGGGCAATACACCTATGCCGTGCAGCATGCCCTGGTTGTGGAGAAATTGAAAAAGGATTTCGATACGGTGCAGCAAAAGACGAGTATCCCACAATACACAGAAGCACTGGTCGTTCTTCGCGGGCTCAGTCTTCAGACCGGGAATCAGCGCGAAATTGACGCGGCTGCCGCGAGGATTGAGGAGTTGGCCGGGGAATTCTGCGAAGATCACTCTGGAAAAGAGTTCGCTGCAATTGATTCAATTCTCAAAGGACTGGAGCCAAAATTTTCGGATCAATGAAAATCATTCCACCCGATTTTTCGCTTCCGCCAGATAGTCTTCGTCGATCTCGAAACCGATAAACTGACTGATGCTGCGATCCCCGGCAGCGATGGCCGCGTGGCCGATGCCGAGAAATGGATCCATCATGGTCGCCTCCAAGGGATCAACTCCATGCAAGTCGATACACTTTCGTGCCAACTCAACGGGAAAGGTCGCCGGATGCGGTCGTTCTTTGTTTCTTGAAACAATCGTCTCGTAGGGGATGAACCAATTGTTGCCGCGACAGCGACGGTCATCGCCTTCGGTGTGAGACCAGCGACTGATATTACTCTTGTGAACGTAGGGAACGCCGACAGCCTTGCGATCGACCGGAACCTTTCCACTTTTCGTAAAATGAAACACGAATTCGTGGCAATCGTTCACAAAGCGCTTGGAATTGATCGGTTTAAAATGCCCGACCGAAACCGGTTCAGCGCTTCCCTTTGGGGTAACGGAAATTGATTTGATCCAGTGAATCGTATTCTGGAGGTGGAAAAGGTCACGCAGTGACAGGGCCAATTCGTGCGGCATCCATGGATTTGCGGGAATGGATCCGACATTCAGAAAAAAGGATCCTTCCGGTTTCAGGACCCGATTGACTTCCCCGGCCCACTCCAGTGACCACTGCAGATATTCACTGGTAGAAAGATTATCGTCGTAGGATTGATATTTGATTCCCAGATTGTAGGGCGGAGAGGTGACCACGAGATCAACAGACTCCGCATCCATTTTTTTCATTCCTTCGACACAGTCACGGTGATGTAAATGAAACTCCGTGGTATAGACCGGGGGAATCTCGAGGCCGGGTAGAATGTCAGGATCAGGCATCAGGAAAAAAGATCGGAGGCGTATTTTACTGCGGTTTGCTCGAGGAGTTCAGCACCATCCCGCATACTTTCTTCCCTGTCTCTTATACACATCTGACGCTGCC
>CAJXQE010000283.1 GCA_913058215.1 uncultured Verrucomicrobiales bacterium | reverse complement strand
ACGAGATCAGCCTCGGTCTCGTGGGCTCGGAGATGTGTATAAGAGACAGACGAAGACCTTGATGGTCCTGGGTAATTTCAATATGACCAATGCGCGTGATCTCAATCATCATTTGATTGATCGCGGACAGCATCCGGTTTTCGACACCGATACGCAGACAGTTCTGGAGGAAATTGGATATCATCTCGACGAGGCTCACGATTTCATTTATCGCCGGGAGAGGGACAAAGGGACGCCCGGTAGAGAAATTCCCGGGATCATTTCCCGCGAGTTGGAGATTGATCGAATTCTCAGCAAGTGTGCCAAAAGCTGGGATGGAGGGTATTCCATCGCCGGCGTCATTGGAAACGGAGACGGTTTCGTGTTTCGTGATCCCAGTGGAATCCGTCCGTGTTTTTACTACGAAGACGACGAGGTGATTTCTTTCGCGAGCGAGCGTGTGCCTTTGATGACGGTTTTCAATGCTTCTGCCGATCAGGTGAAGGAGCTGGATCCCGGTCACGTTGGGGTGATGAAAAATTCGGGCGGGCTGGAAATACTTCCCTTCACTGAGCCCAAAGAGAAAAAGCCCTGCGCCTTCGAGCGCATCTACTTCTCCCGGGGAAATGATCCTGACATTTACAAGGAGCGAATGAAGCTTGGGGAAATGCTCGTTCCCGGAATCTGCGAGTCTATCAACGACGACTACGAGAATACGGTTTTTAGTTTTGTTCCGAATACTGCGGAGATCGCCTACTACGGGATGATGGAGGGGCTTCGCAAGAGGCGTCGTGATCAAGTGAAGCAGAGTATCATGGCTGCTGCCGCGGAAGGGGATCTCGATGAGGAAAAACTGGATGAATTGATTCTCAGCAACTGGCCGCGGGGGCGGAAGATCGCTCATAAAGACATCAAGCTCCGGACATTTATCAGTCAGGAAAAAGGCCGGGATCAGATGGTGTCCCATGTCTATGATGTGACCTATGGATTAGTGGGATCTCATGAAACCCTGGTCGTCATCGATGATTCGATCGTGCGCGGAACCACCTTGAAGGATTCTTTGATCAAGATTCTTTCCCGTCTAAATCCGAAAAAGATCATCGTCGTATCGACAGCTCCACAGATTCGTTATCCGGATTGTTACGGAATTGATATGTCGGAACTCGGAAAATTCATTGTTTTCCAGGCGGCCGTAAAATTATTGAAGCGTTCCGGCAGGACTAAATTGATCGACGAGGTTTATGAGCGTTGTCTTGCTGAATTGATCAAACCGGTCGGGGAGATGACAAATCCGGTGAAAATGATCTACGAATCGTTTTCCAACGAAGATCTTTCTAAAATGATCAGTGAACTGGTCCGCCCGGTTGATTCAACCTGGAATGGGGAGATCGAAGTGATCTACCAGAAGGTCGAGGATATGCATGAGGCGATCCCGGTCCACAATGGTGATTGGTATTTTACCGGTGACTATCCGACTGCGGGTGGCTATAAAGTGGTGAATCAAGCTTTCATCGGCTACGTCGAGAAGCGAAAAGAGCGCCCTTACGATATGCTGTTTTGAGAACCCTTGATCGGTTTTTCTGACTGTAGATATTAGGTTTCGTCTTCGGCGAGGACGACCAGGCAATCGTGAGGCCCGAAAGTGAAGCGCTCATTTTTCTCAGGAATCAGAGTAACGCCGTAGTTCCTGGAATGATCTCCTTCGTCCGCGTAGAGTTTAATGCCGATGCAGATTTCGTCGCGAAGTTGCGCGAGCGCCATGCAGTCGGCAAAACTCAGATCAACAGGGAGGTTTTCCTGATACAGGGATAAAGGCTTCAGATAAATCTCTGAGCCGTCCTCCTGGAAAAGATCGTCGTAGACGCGCTTAATCTCTGCTTCCTCACTCATCTGAGCGAGCAGCATACTGATGAATCGGTCACTGATAATGAAGTCTTTCACGCCGGCTGATGATACAAGAGCCTGGTTCGAAGAATCCATGACCTCAGTGATGAGCTGGCTTTTCCGGGAGGCCTCATCTTTCCCTGTCGTGTCCCGGAAAATTCTCCGGAGCTGCAGAAGGATCATAACGGTGCGGGAGTCTACTTCCTCAGGGTCGGCATTCTTGCCGGCCTCACTGAGGAGAATAATGTTGTCGCGCGTCTCCGGGTGAAGTGCGGCCAGATTCTCAACGAGTAAAGGGTTGGCCTCGATGAGACGCAGTTCCAGAGTGTCGATTTCAGCGTTGAGCTCCTCGATATCCGCGCGGGTTTCAGGAGTGACTTCCGAGGTGATGACGTCGATTTTCGAACCGGCAGTGACATACTCGGCGTACTCCGAAACCATAATCTTCCCTTTCGGGTTCCAGCCAATAAAGAGTTCCTGTTCCACTCTCTGTTCGAGACGCTTCTGAGGGATGGAAAGGCTTCCGGTCGGGGCTGCAACTGGCTTCTTTTTGAATTCGATGGTGGAGTCGTCGTCGGCTACAATGAGGATCTCATCATCGGCCATCACGACACGATCGCTGTCTGGTCGGAGGATGATCTCATCATCGGAAGTGCGGATCCCCATGGGAACGCCATCAGGAAAGTGGTAGGAGAGTTCCTCAAAAGTTCGGCCTCCCCAGGTCGGATCTCCGTGGAAATACATTTCGCATCCGTCGAAGGAAAGCAGTTCGGAATACACCGTGGAAAGACCGACAGAACGACTGGTCTGAACCATGATTTTCGCAAGAATATCCGCACTGTCGACGACCGAGATTTTAAAGGGGCAGTTGTCCTGGATAATGTCCCTGCGCTGGTCGTCGAAAATTTCGGCCACGACATTCAACTCGTCGGCCTCTTCCCTCGCGCTGGTAATCGCCATGATGGTCTTGATGACCCTGGCGTCGCTGGTTGCTTTGTCATCTGCGCTCGACGCATCGGTTGCGGTTCCCAGGACAATGACAGAACGGCACTTGTCGACTGCCGCAATTTTCAGGTTCGCAATCGACGATGGAGAACCTGAACGTGTGATGACGCGGGTGTTTTCAGTGTCCGGACTGATTAGGGCGAGGTATTCATCCATCTCCTCCTTGTCTTTATCCGCGAGAATCACAACCGAAGGATTGTCCTCGCTTTCGTTGGCCATGACCAGTTCTCGAAGTATTTCCACAATTCGTTGATCATTCCACCCCAGGATCAGAGTGTGCTTATTCTCGATCACTCTCGAATGCCCTTTTCGAAGGGCAGCCAACTTGAGGTCCAGAGATGTCGTGATCAGACCGATCAGCATCGAGAAAATCACAACCCCTACAGCACCGGCCAGAATCGCGGCAATCTTATAACCCGCCGTCGATTTGATGTCCTGAGCCATGTTGCCCGGATCCGTCATCTGGAGAAAGGTGATGTAGATGTGATTAAAAAATCCACTTTCTCTTTCATCGCCACCCTGGGCTACTCCAAAAATTCCCAGTCTAATGGATGCGACAAAAAGCAGGCCTAGCAGAAAAACGACAAACAAGCTGATGAAGATCGATTTGCCTCCTTTCGCCATAAAGTTATCAAAACGATAGCGGGTGCGTTCTTTAAAGGTGGCCATAGATCCCTTGAGGTTCTTAAAATCAGCGGGTTTGCCAAGCTTAAAAAACAAAACAACACGGTGTGATTGTAGGCCTGACAGGGTTGTGTCGACCGTCTTTGGGGATCGAAGAGTGAAGCTTACTGAAATTCTATAGTGGAAATGTTCTCCCGATCTGATAAGTCCTAGACGATGAAAATTCTTGTCGTTGGAAAAGGCGGTCGCGAGCACGCCATTATTACCGCCCTTCATGAGTCGCCTACGGAGACGGAGATTTATTCCTTTCCCGGGTCCGATGCCATTTTTGAAATCGCCCGGGCGGTCGAAGCCAGCGGCCTGCCGGATTTGATTGAGTTCATGAAATCAAATCAGATTGACCTCTGCGTAGCGGGGGAGGAAAGCTATCTGGTGAGAGACGAAGGGCTTGCCAACGCCTGTGAAGTTGCCGGCATACCGTGTTGGGGACCGCCGAAAGAGGCGGCTCAATTGGAAGCGAGTAAGGAATTCGCCAAGGAATTTATGGTGCGTCATGCCATTCCAACAGGAGGATACGCTGCTGTCGAAAATATTGATGATGCCCGGCTTGCGATTGGCGGGAAGTATCCAACTGTCCTCAAATTCGATGGATTGGCGGCGGGGAAAGGCGTGGCGGTTTGCCCTGATGAAGCGTCGGCCGAAGAATTTCTCAATGAAGTTCTCGTCGAAAGAAAATTCGGGGAAGGGCGACTTCTTGTAGAGGAATTTCTTGATGGACCTGAGATCTCCATTTTCGCGTCCGTTGTGAATGACGAATATCAGATTCTCGCACCGGCTCGTGATTACAAAAGAATCGGAGATGGTGACGAAGGTCCCAATACCGGTGGAATGGGTGCCGTCAGTTCACTCGACATGTTTGAGGGAGATCTCAAGGAAGTGGTCGATCGCACCATCATTCAGCCGACGGTCGAAGGGCTCGGTAAAGACGGACTGCCCTACACTGGATTCCTTTATTTTGGAATCATGCTGACAGCAGAAGGACCGAAGATCCTCGAATACAATTGCCGCTTCGGTGATCCAGAAGCTCAAGCCGTTCTTCCCATGATTGGCGGCGATTTTGCGAAATATGTTTTTGAAGGGGCCAGTGGGAACCTTTCTCCTGACCTGATACAATTCAACTCCGGTTGGAGCATCTGCCTCGTTTCGGCTTCTGCCGGATATCCCGAGTCTTCGCGTAGCGGTGATGTGATCAGCGGATTTGATGCGGTCGAAGATGCGCGGGTTTTCCATGCAGGAACAAGGAAGAACGCGGATGGGAATTTTGAAACTGCCGGAGGCAGGGTTTATGTCGTCGTGGCAAAAGGCGATACCCGCCAAGATGCCGTGGAAAAGGTCTATCGCGAAAGTGAAAAGGTCAGTTTTGATGGTATGCAGCGCCGAACGGACATCGGAACTCGAAATTTTTGATGGAAGAACGTAGAATATCCCTTAGATAGTGGGGACCGACGAATTGAGAAAAGGAAATCTGTTTGACGCAGGACACCTACATCGCGACTGAAGAAATTCTGAGCCCCGGGGAAATTGAATCCACTGTGGCTGAGTTGGCCGAAAAAATTCTCTCGTCGTGCGGTGAAACTCCAATCGCTTTTGTCGGAATTTATACGCGAGGAGTCACCCTGGCGAAACGCGTCGTTAGGGTTCTCGGCGAAAAGGGCCATCACTTTCCTCTCGGCACCCTCGACATTTCACTCTATCGGGACGACTTCGACAATGCAGGGACTGATTTTCCCAAGTTGGAAAGCACGGATATCCCGTTCGGTCTTGAAGGAACGCGGGTAATTCTCTTTGACGAAGTCATTTTTACCGGTCGAACCATTCGGGCCGCTCTTGACGGTTTGATGGATTATGGCCGGCCTTCCAAGGTAGAACTAGCTGTTCTCGTCGATCGAGGGCACCGGGAGATTCCTATTCAGCCCGATTACGTTGGCTTGAAAGTCGAAACGAAGATGAATCAATATGTGAAGGTTCGTTTTGATGAAGACGACAATCAGGAGGGCGTTTTTCTGGTCACGGAATCATGAGTAAAATGAAACCACGTAAGGATCTTCTCGATATCGAAAGCCTTTCGTTGGAGGAAATTGAACACGTGTTGTCCAATGCAGGACCGTTTAAGGAGTTGTTCCAGCGATCGGTGAAGAAAGTCCCGACTCTGCGAGGAAAAACAGTTCTCAGTCTCTTTTACGAGGCCTCCACCCGAACCAGTTCGTCTTTTGAAGTCGCGGCGAATCGCCTGTCGGCTGACGTTACTAACTTTTCTGTTTCCACTTCCTCGATCACCAAGGGGGAATCTCTTCTCGACACGATTGAAACGCTCCAGGCGATGCGGTCGGATTACATTGTGATTCGCCATCAGTCAGCCGGTGTTCCGGCGCTGCTGGCAAAACATACCCGTGCTTCTGTTCTCAATGCGGGGGATGGATTTCACGCCCACCCGACTCAGGCTCTGCTGGATGCCTTTACCTTTCGCGAGAAATTCCCTGATCTAAAAGGTAAGAAGATTGTGATTGTCGGGGACATTCTCCACTCACGGGTGGCACGTTCAACGAGCACGATTTTTCAAAAACTGGGGGTGGAGGTGGCCGTGTTAGGTCCCAGTTCGCTCGTTCCTGAAGGGCGACCGGAATTTATGCAACGTCTCTCCAGCTGGGAGGACGTTTTCGATTGGAAACCCGACGCGGTCTATCTTCTTCGCGTACAATTGGAGCGCCAAAATGGTCAGTTTTTCCCGGGGATAGCGGAGTATCATCGGATGTATGGTCTCAACAGCGAGCGTCTCAAGGTGATGCGGGAGCGCGGCACCTACTTAATGCACCCGGGACCTGTCAATCGGGGGGTGGAGGTCACTGACGAAGCGATGGGGTATGAGAAGAGCCTTATCGGCACCCAGGTTGAAAACGGAATAGCTGTTAGAATGTCAGTCCTTCACTGGTTAAAACCAAAGACCGGAATGGAATAAGGAGAAAAGATGAAGCTCTTCAAAAATGGATCCCTTGCGATTGGAAACAGTGCCGACCTGGAATCGGCTGATGTCCTTGTGGATGATGATGGACTGATCCGTGCAACTGGCAGGGAGCTTGAAGCGGACGAGTCGACTGAAATCATCGATTGCGGGGGATGCATTCTGGTCCCCGGAATGTTCGATCTTCATGTCCATTCCCGTGACCCGGGGGGAGAGCACAAAGAGACTCTCGACACTTGTGCCGCGGCTGCTCTTCATGGCGGAGTAACAGGAATGGTATTGATGCCCGATACGGATCCACCCATCGATTCCGGTAATCAGGTAAAAAATATTCACGAGCGAGCTGAAGGCATCGGTTCTCTTGATATTTTGCAATCAGGATGCCTGACCAAAGGTCGGAGCGGCGAAAAGCTGGCGGGCTATTCCGGAATGGTCACACAAGGCTCGCCTCTCCTGACAGATTCCGGACGCGATGTTCCCTGTCCTGATCTTTTGCGCCGGGCCATGGAGTACGCTCATGACTTCGATATTCTTGTCGCCTGCTTCTGCGACACTCCTGCATTGACCCGTGGTGGTGTGATCAACGAAGGCCGGGCTTCCTATCGCCTTGGGCTACCGGGGGCTCCGGCAATTTCCCAGGAAATAGCGATCGATCGAAATCTGCGGGTCGCGCAAAACACCGGGGCCCGGATTCATATTCAATTGCCCTCCACGGCTGTGGGTGCCCGGTCTCTGCGTCGAGCGAAAGAGGATGGCGCAGCCGTGTCCAGCGAAGTGGCCTTGCACCATTTACTTTTCAATGAGGAAATGGTTACCGACTACGACAGCCGATTTAAATTCGATCCTCCTCTGCGCTTGCCGGAAGATTGTGCTGCTTTGTGGGATGCGCTCCTCGATGATACCATTGATCTCATTACCAGCGATCACTCTCCGCATACTCCTTTTGAGAAATCCACGGACTTTGGAAGCGCTCCTTCCGGAAGTTCCTCTTTGGAGACGACCGTGTTGGTTTTCCATGATCGCTTTATCAAGACCGGCAAATGTGGTTGGAACTTTCTGATTCGAAAATACTCAGACAATCCCCGGACACTGATCGGTAAGGAAAAGCTTTCCTGGGAAGAGGGGCGCCGGGCCGAGTTTTTCGTATTTGACCCCGAAAGTGAAACCCGACTTTCGACTGACTATTTCAAAACTAAAAGTCCGGTGAGCTTGTTTCAGGATGAGACCGTTTCCGGTGCAATCAGGGAAACGGTAATCGGTGTGCAGTCATTTTCTTGACCGGGGACAGTGCAGAGTCAGACCGTGGGCGACGCAGGACTGCTTAATCATGGCTGTGGCCTTGTGCCGATGCTTCCTCGACGATTGCTGCACAAGAAGTAACTGATCCTCCTCCGGACTGGGCAGAAAAGAGAATCATAGCGCCGCCTTTCTCCGGGATTCTGAAAACTGCGACGCTTCCCTATTAGGAAGCCCGACAAAAGCTTTATCGACAGCGCGGCAAGCAGGCTCTTCGTGCAAATTCCACTCGCTTGCTCCGGCATGTCAGGTCTGATTACTCGTAATCCCATTTCATGACCCAGGGGTCCTTCATCTTCTTCTGAAACTCCTTAAGTTTCTCCTGATACTCAGCCAGTTTTTCGGCATAGGCTGGATCGCTGGCCAGATTGGAGGCTTCGTGAGGATCTTCGCCGATTTTGTAGAACTCAAATTTCGGCCGGTTGATGTATTCGCCGACAGTTTTTTGTCCGTAGGGTGCGTCGAGTGATTTTTGAAATTGCGCCTGAAAGGAGCTGGCCGCCCAGAGGTCTGATGCGAAGGGGTAGGGGAGTCCGTGGGCGATGTTCCAGATGAGTTTGTATTCTTTGTCCCGAATGACTCTCATTGGGTAATACATCTGAATTTCGTGGAAAGTGTGGGAGGCAAAAATCGATGGCCAGTGTTCCGCATCTGGCTTTCCTAGAATCGAGATCCATGATTTCCCATGGTATTTTTTAATGGCCGGTCCCAGATTGTCTTTGGCGACTTCAGGAAAATCTTTCCAGAATTTCTTCGCGTCGACCATTTGATTCGGCGCATTCGATTTTGGGTTCAGTCCACCGGCGAAGTCGAGCAGGCTGGGTGTGATGTCGACGTGACTGATCATCCCATTGTGCTTAACTCCGCGATTCTCTTCGTAGGGATTTCGCACGACAAAAGGGACGCGGAGCCCGCCTTCATACACGGTCGTCTTTCCGCCGGCAAAGGCCATGCCGTGATCCGAGGTAAAGACGAACAGCGTTTTCTCCCATTGGCCCGACTCCTTGAGGATTTTCATGAGGCGACCGACTCCACGATCAATTCGTGAGCAGCTCTGGTAGTATTGAACCAGCTCCTCGCGAGTCTCCGGGGTGTCAGTCAGGAAGTGGGGGATGGTAACTTTTGCCGGATCATAGAACACTTCATCGACACCCGGGAAGGATTCCTTATTGGGTTTGTTGCCGAAAAGGTTCGCTTTCAATTCGAGTTTGGAAGTCTTGTCATTTCCCCCGCCGCGGTGGGGATCGGAGGTTCCGAAATAGAGGAAGAAAGGCTTTTCGTCGTCGGCAGTGATGAAGTCTTTGACCTTATCCGCCATCTCGACGGCATTGCGACTGTTCGCTTTGAAATAGTTCTCGTAACGATAAACCTGTTCCGGAGCGACATGATATTTTCCAATATGACCGGTGCGGTATCCTGCATTGGCCATGACGCGCGGCAAAGATAAGCTGGCCACGTTTTTGAAGGATTCAAATTTGTGGTAGGAATGCTGGTGACCATACTGCCCGTTGAGGTGATTGTGCAGTCCTGACATCACCACGGACCGGCTCGCCGAGCAGCTTGCCGTGGTCGCGAAGGCATTGAGAAACAAAGTGCCGTCGGCTGCGATTTCGTCGATGGCAGGGGTCACTGCGACTGGATCGCCGTAGCATCCGAGAGTGGGAGACTCATCGTCGGTGATAAAGAAAATGACGTTGCGCTCGGCAGCGGAAAGTGTGCTCAGAGAGAACGCCAGAATAAGGAACAGGAAACCGGATTTCATTGCCCAAATGATCTATCGGGCCGGGGTTTCGGTCAAGGTGGGGATTGATGTTTCCTCTAGGTCCTGCGGCCAAATTTTCGATCCAGTTCCGCATAGGAAATCTGAATTAAAGTTGGACGTCCGTGAGGACAGCAATAGGGCATTTCGCAGATAAGCAAATCTTCGAGAAGCTTCTGCAATTCCTGAGGGCGAAGGGGGTCATTCGCTTTTACCGCATGACGGCAAACGGTCGTCGCGACCATGTCTTCACCGAGGCGCATTTTTGACATGCGATCGCTGGCGGTCCGGATTTCTTCAATGACCTGGTGGATGAAGGTTTCCGGATCGTCGCTTTTTAGAAAGTTCGGAATCGAGTCGATCTTCAATGTGTGTCCTCCGAAAGGTTCGGCTGACAATCCGAGTTTGGACAAGGTCTCGAGATTCTGAGAAATGAGATCGAAGTCCCGCGGCGGAAGCTCGACCATGATCGGGGTTAGCAAGCCCTGAGAGGGAACTCCCTCCGTTTCCATGCGAAGTCGCATTTCTTCAAACAAAACACGCTCGTGGGCGGCGTGTTGATCCATCAGAACCAGTCCCTCTTTACTTTCGAGAATGACGTAGAGTTTTCCGATGACGCCGATCAAGCGGTAGTCTTCTGCTTTGAGCCGATCCGGCTCGTCTGAAGCTTGAGGAAGTGCCTGTTCTTCGGGTTCTGAGGAAGGTGATTCTGCAGGCTTGGGTAATGTCGGCTCATTGACGCGTTCGATTGATCCCTGTTGGGTCTGTCTCTTATACACATCTGACGCTGC